>CAYNNU010000108.1:0-7764 GCA_964398645.1 uncultured Spirochaeta sp. | reverse complement strand
TATAATACCTATGTGAAGAAGCTTGAAGCAATCCTTGATACAAATGTCCTACTATCCGGATTAGGAAGCCGAAACGGGAGATCCTTTCAAATTCTTCAGTTATTGGCGAAAGAGAAATTTAATATTTCTATTTCAGTTCCAGTTGTTTTAGAATATGAGGCAATACTGAAAAAGAAATTGGATAAGAAAATTTTCTCAGATCAGGATATTCAAGGAATTATTGATTACATTTGCAAAATCGGGCGACATATCAAGGTATATTATTTATGGCGTCCAATATTGAAAGATCCGTATGATGATCATTTGCTTGAGGTTGCAGTAGCCGCTAATGCAAAATGGATCATTACTCATAATGTGAAAGACTTTGAACGAGCTAGTACATTTGGAATTACTGCTGTGACTCCATCTGAATTTCAGCAATTACTTGAGGAGGAAAAATGGGTACGTTGAGTATAAGAATCCCAGATTCTCTTCACGCATCAGTGAAGCGGTTTTCGAAAGAAGATCATGTCTCAATAAATCAATTTATTGCGGCTGCCGTGGCAGAAAAAATTACCGCATTGGATACGGAAAATTATCTTAGCGACCGGGCAAAGTCGGGCAGCACTGATAGGTTCAACGAAATCTTGAAAAAGGTTCCCAATGTAGAGCCTGAACAGCATGACAAATGATCATATAACAAATGCTCTGGTATAGTCGGGGCGCGAGGCAGGAGGCTGGAAAGCCCGCAAGGTTTGGTCAGTGACCAAGGCGAGCGGGAGTGAGCCTGTCCGGGAACTGGCTGTCGTTGGGGTTGCAGTTTGATGGTGTTGAAGATGTGCCGGTTTTGGTGCGCCTGTCCCGACTGCTAATTCTGCAAACCTGAGGACTTGCAGGCCGTATGCCGACCCCGCCGGCCGGCAGGCTGGCGGGGACGCGCCCAATGCCTTTTTTTCCCGGCCGGTAGGCTGGCGGGGTCGCGCCCGCTAATAGGCTTGTGCAAGGCTGTCGAATATCATCTGGATGCTAAGTGATCTGAAGGTTTTTTTGACTGTTGCTCATTTTGTTTCGGTTTCCTTGCGTAATAATCCTTCTAGGGTTTCATCGCCGTCGAGTAAACGTTGGTATAGTTGGTCGAGGGCTTGCTCGTCAAGCAGGGCTCTCAGTCCTTGCGCGCCAAAAAATTGCCGTACGTAGGGGCTGGCTGGTTTTGCGATTAGTTCGCGCGGGCTGCCTTGTTGTTCAATTTTGCCGTTGTGTAGCAAAACAATGGTGTCGGCTAGCCGCAGGGCTTCTTCGATGTCGTGGGTAACAAAGATGATTGTTTTGTGAAGGCGGGCGTGTAATTCTTTTAGTTCGCGTTGTAGCTTGCGCCGGGTAATTTCGTCTACGGCACCGAAGGGTTCATCCATCAGGATGATGTCGGGGTCGGCAGCAAGGGCGCGCGCTACGCCCACCCGCTGATTTTGCCCGCCGCTTAGTTCGCGCGGATACCGCGATAAGATTGAATTAGGTAGGCCGATTAGTTGTGCCAGTTCACGGGCCCGCTTTTGTTGTGTTGGGCGCGGCATGTTTTGTATGCTTTGCACGTAGCACATATTCTGTTCAATGTTCATGTGCGGGAACAAGCCGGTTTGCTGAATCACGTAGCCGATGGACCGCCGCAGTTCAATGGTGTCCCATTCGCGGATATCGGTGCCGGCTACGCTGATGCTGCCGGCGTCGGGCAGAATGAGCTTGTTGATCATTTTGAGCAGGCTGGTTTTGCCGCAGCCGGAGGCTCCGACTAGCACAACAAACTCGCCCCGTGGGATGTGCAAATCAATGCCGCGAAGCACGGGGGAGCTTTTGGTGTAACTTTTTTCCAGTCCTTGTATGTGTATCAGCCTGTTCGTCCTTTACTCTAGTAGGCCTTGGGAGCGAAGGAAATCTTCGGCAACTTGCGCAGGAGATTTCTTTTCGATCTCCACCTGGTAGTTTAACTGGGTCATTGTTGGTCCATCCAGTCGTCCGCCAAGTTGATTTAGCACACTCTGCAGTTCGGGATGTTGCTGGAGTGTTTCTTTTCGCACAAGGGTGGCAGCGTAATAGGTGGGAAAGAGTTGCTGATCGTCTTCGAGTACGGTTAAATTGTACTCCTGCAGGCGGCCGTCGGTGGTAAAGATGTTGATTGCATCTACCTGTCCTTCTGCTAGTGCTGTGTAGCTGAAACCGATAGCCGTAAACTCTACAAGTTCGTCAAAATCAAAGCCGTAGCGATCTTCCAAGGCAGGAAAACCATCTGCTCGTTCAAAAAAATCGGCGTTGGCGCCAAAGCGCAGCTGCCCGGATTTCGCCGCCAGGTCACTGAGTGTAGTGATGCCAAGCTCTTGGGCTTGCTGCCGCCGCATAGCCAGACCATAGCCATTATTGAATCCATATAAGTCCAACCAAACGATGCCAAACTCATCGACGTAGGCTTGGGAAACTGCTTTATACATTTCCATGGGATCAGCGATTGCTTCGCGATCCAACACAGATAGCCAGCCGGTACCGGTGTATTCCGGATAGATGTCGATTTCTCCGCGAAGCATGGCGGGGTGAATGTTTGCTGTTCCGCCGGCAATTCCAGCAGCATGCTCGGCCTGAATATCAGTATCTGCCTCGATAAGCTGTACCAGCATCTCGGCTAAAATATAGCTTTCGGTAAAGGGTTTGCTCGCGACAATTACAGTGTCAGCATTTGAATTGCTGCAAGAGCCTACCCCAAGCACTATGAAGCTTAGCAGGGTGAATGCAAGTACAGTTTTTACGACTATTTTGCTTTTTGCATACTTTTCCATACAGATGGTCTCCTTGTGGTCTTTCCATATATTTTTCGGCGAATGCCGGATTCAAGCAGGCCTAAAAGGCTGTCTGTGCATACGGCATAGGCTGCAACCAATATACTGCCGGCAATGGTAAGTTGCCAATTATAGGTTGATATTCCGCGCCAAATTGCAACCCCTAGTCCTCCGGCCCCGATAAACGAGGCGATTCCGCCCAGCGCAATGGCCATTACAACAGCGGTACGGAAGCCGGCGATGATAACCGGCAGTGCCAGCGGAAGTTGAATGCGCAGCAAAAGCTGCAGGGGGGTGCTGCCCATACCGACAGCAGCTTCAATAATTTCGGGATTAACCTCCCGCAGGCCGACATAGGTGTTGCGAATTAGCGGCAGCATTCCGTAGGCGGAAATGGCAATTACGGCGCTGGTTGTGCCAATGCCAGTAACAAAAATGAGTGAGCCGAATAAGGCAATTGAGGGGATGGTGTATAGCATGTTCGTTATCATTAAGGTAATTGCGGCAAAGCGCTGGTTATAGTTCATGGCAATGCCCAGGGAAATGCCCAAGACGGCAATCAGGGCGATGGAAATTGCGGTTAGTTGAACATGCTGCACGAATAATTCCAAGAATAAATCTGAGCGGTCAAGAAATATTGCGCCAAGTGATTGCAACCATTCGAGCATAGTCTGTTTAGTCTAGTTGATGCTGGAGGCTATGTCCAATAGTTCCCGGAATTCCTGAAAAAGCGACTTTGCTTTTCGTTGGGCTCCCCATTGGTTCCAGCTATCTATTGCTGTTTTTATGTAGCTGGCTGCTCTTTGGGTTTCGCCCTGTTGTAGTTGATAGCGCCCTGCTAATTCGTTGGCAAGAGCATAATTCTGGGTAAAGTCTTGTTTATGAGCCTCGTCTATTGCTTGTTCATATAGTGCGCCGGCATCCTGCTTTTCGGTAAATGCCTGCTCTGCCTGCATCAGCAGTAGCCGGTTTTTGTAGTTTTCCGGACCGCTTTCTGCCCAGATAGCCATTTGCGAAATGTATGATTCCGCCTGTTTTTTTCGGGCTTGTGCATCCTGTGCGGATCCTTCTCGTAAAATTGCAAACAGCAGGAGAGCAGAATGGAAATAATGTTCGGCGGTGTGGATGCTACCGAAACTTCCCATTATTTCTGCAGTGGAGGCATCAATTGCCGCCAAGGCTTTTTGCAAATTGTGATGGATAGAGCAAAGCTGAAGATGCAGCACATGGTAATTGGAGTTTAGAATGATGGATTTTTCACTATCTAAATCCTCTTGCTTGAACATGCTGTCAAATAGTTCGCAGGAACCTTCGATTTCACCTTGCAGGCTGCGGATAAATTGTAATTGCAAGGCAAAGGCCTTGTTTATGACTGGATCCTTGTGGCGGTGAATAAATTCCTGATACTGTTTGTGTTCATTTTTGACTGTTTCCAGTTTTTCACCGGCAGCAAGCAGACTGATGATTTTTTGATTGCTTGCGTATCCGGCATATAGGATATCCCCGTATTGCACACCGCTTGTATAGGCTTTATCAAAGTATTGGATACTGCTGCGCACATGATTTTTCCAGTGGTTTATACCTGCAGCAAATATGTGGTTTACCTTGCTGAATAGGCTGAAGGTGCTATAGTTTTGCAGCAATTTCAGCGCTACATTGCCGAATCGGTAACCGCCTTCGGGATCGCCGAATGCTGAAGCCAAAACCAATGCATAGTTTACATAGCTGAATGCCGATACCGGCGAGTTTCCTTCCTGCAAAGAGAGCGTAACCATTTTCAACACGATGAAAATGTACAGGTTTGGATCACTCATATAGGCGGTGACGCTGACGTTGAGTAAAATTTCGTGGGCCGCCAAGGCTATAGTATCTTTCATGGCCGGAAGATTGGCAAAGCTTTCGATTGAATCACTGTTGTTGCGGTATTCGGCAATAATCGCATTTTGGTTTTCAATTTCCTGGCCGATTTCTTCGGGTTCCAAGGGTAGCGGGCAGTTTAACAGATGCAATGCGCGAGCTGCCAGGGTTATGCCGTCTTCCATTCGGTTGATATTTGTATACAACTGAATCATTACCGAATAGATGCGGGCCTTGTCTAAGGTTTTGCTGATCATTCGGTCTAGCTCAAAAAATAACAGTTCAGCTTCATCATGGTGGCCTGATAGTCCTGCTGTTTCCAGGCCGTTTATGTGGAAATTGAGTATGTTCTGATAATTGTTTTCCCAGTGTTGATGGCGAATGAGGGGTTTTGCTTCACAAAAATAGCTGTATGCAGATGAATAGGCAATGGCACTTTTTGACAGGCGGCAGGCTTCGGCATTGAGATCAATCAACAGCTCTGCTTTTCCGTCTTGAATAATATGATGCTTGCCGTTATTCAGGTGGCCGGCAATAGAAAAAATCTGTTCTTCGGAGGCAGTAATTTTGTTTGCCTGATACTGTTGCATTGCAATTCGGTAGTGCCAAAGGGATTTTTCCATTTCCGGCGTTCGGCTTTGCAGATGATCCATTATTTGGTCATGGACAAAACTGAAGTACAGTTCGCGGCAGCTTCCTGCCGCCTTATTCTGCAAATAAGAGCTTAGTTCGTTGCTTAGTTCGGTAACGACTCTGTACGACATACCTCGTGGGCGGAGGATGCCTGCGGTAACAGCGTATTGGATATCGCGGATGATGCTGTAGGCATCTCGTTCAAGCAGAGCGCTTAGATTTCCAAAACTGAATTTTCGTCCGATACATGATGCTGCGTTCAGGGTTTCCTGACAGCTGGCGGGAAGGTCGTTTACCTTGCGCTCCAAAAAATACTGAACGTTAGCTCCCTGTGCCAGCTTGGAAAGCGCTTCCTGATCCCACTGCCAGAGTCCTTCGATGGTGTCAAAGGTGATTACTGGTGAATTTTGCGGGTGCGACTGGCTGCGGGCGTTCTGATATTGGGTGTATAAGGTTTCCAGTAATTGACGCAGGAAAAAGGGGTTGCCGCCGCTGATGTTCCATATTGCGCTGCCAAATTCTTGTGAGGTTTGGGGTTCCATTGGATATGTTGTATTGATGATGTTTATGGCATCTTCACGCTGAATTGGTTTGAGTAATATCTCGCTTATTATGCTGTTTTCCTGAGTAAGCTTTTCAATGGCCATATTCACCGGATTGTCAGCGGAAAGCTCTTCGGTCCTGCAGGTGGAAATAAAGAGAATCCCTTTTTGTTCAGACAATGGTTTTGTCACTTCCTGTAATAATTCAATTGTGCCTTGGTCGGCCCATTGAATATCGTCCAACAGAATGACAAGCGGGCGCTGCATAGAGGATGCTGCCGAAATGAGATCCAAGAAGGCATTATATAAGAGGTTTTGTGTTTCCTGAGGTTGGAGTTCTGGCAAGGGCTCTTGTTCTCCGATGATGGAGGTGATTTCAGGTACTAAAGATGCCAGCATTGGTCCGCTGGTTTTAATGCGGTCTTTCCAGTGGGCGATCCACTTTTGGCGCTGGTCTTCCTGACTGCTTTGTATCATTTGAATGATGTTGCGGGTAGCCATAAGAAGCCCGCTAAAGGGAACTCCCCGGGTAAGTTTTTCATAGCGACCTCGGGCAAAAAGCATGCCGATTGTTTCCGGGCTACGGAAAAGTTCGTATGCTAAACTGGTTTTTCCTGTGCCCGATTTTCCTTTTATGATAACAATGCGGGTGCTCTCTTTTTGAGATTCTTTATAGCTCTGTAACAGGCGTTCAATCTCCTCATCCCGCCCATACAGTGCATCAGGAAAGGAGAAGCGATTGGAAATATCGTGCGTTCCCAAGGAAATTTCTTGTGTTAGAGAATCAGGATTTGCTTCGCTCTCTTTGAGCAGCTTGAGACTCTGGTTCAAATCGTGCAGGATTCCGCTGCTGCTTCGATAGCGTGACTCCGGGTCCTTGCGAAGCAGCTTCATGATGATATCTGATAGTGCTTGCGGTACCTTCGGGTTTAATTCGCGGGGCTGCGCCGGTGTGCGGGAAATATGCGAATGGATCAGGCTTAAGCGGTCTGTTTCGGTAAACGGGGGTTGCCCGGTGAAGAGTTCGTAGAGGGTTGCGCCCAGGGAATAGTAGTCGCTGCGCCAGTCGATGCTTCGGTTGAGGATTCCACTTTGCTCTGGAGAAAGGCACGTCAGGGTTCCTTCCATATTCGATGCCTCAGCCCATGCTGTGTTAAAGCCAGGACTCCGAGAACTGATGCTGAAATCAAAAATAAGGATCGATTTTTTCTCTGGCTTGTACAATATGTTTTGAGGGCAGATATCTTTGTGTATAAGATCTGCTGCGTGAATATCTGCAAGTCCACGCACAATGCTTTGCGCCAGTTGTATGCGTTCTTCCAGGGATGTAATGCTGTTTTCCTTGAACAGCCCTTGCTGCAACCATTCCTTGATTGATTTACATTCTCCCGGATCTGTTCCCAATTGGCCTGTTGAAAGAACAAGGGCGGTTTGTTCGCCGTCTGTTGCAAGCCCTAATGTTTGTACAATACGCGCTGAATGCATGGAAAGAAGCATGGCATGTTCGCTGCGAATGCGAAGCGCGGCTTCCTGATCCGTAGGATTTACAGGAATTTTCAGGACAACAGGGGTGTTGTCCCGCATAGATGTGCCGTGAAAAATATTCGACCGCTGGCCACTGTGGATTAGTGGTCCTACTTTCCAGTCTCCAATAATTGTTCCCATTTTCATATATACGGTATTGTATCCGACAGAAGGGGGGTTTAACAAGACTTGAACGCTTTTGTAGCTTTTTATGCGGTTTTTTCGAAGATGATTTCTGCTCCGGCGGCAAAAGCATCGGTTGCACTGCGGTAAGAAAAGCCGACAACAATGCCCATTCCACTATATAAGATATCGTGGATCAGCTGAGAGAGCGTAGTAACATAGTCTTGTGTGTGAACTTCACCTTCGCTGGATCGAAGCAAGAGGGGTGAGAGTTCAAATGTTAT
>CAYNNU010000107.1:0-7784 GCA_964398645.1 uncultured Spirochaeta sp. | reverse complement strand
CATTAGGACAGCCCTAAAACAAAAAGCAGATAATACAACAAGAATTCTCAAGGCATCGGGCGCAGGAAATGAAGCAATCATTGCTGCCGGCTGGAATAACAAACCGATGAAGGGTGCACAAAAATTTGAACTATGGAACGGAACCATTCCCCTGCCTCGGGAGCGGGAATTTTGATTAGCAATGGCAAGGGTTGGGGCAAGCTCCTTCTTTTCGGTGAACATTCTGCTGTTCACGGCTACCCTGCTGTCGGGATGGCTCTGGAGCAAAACATCCATATCGAGCTTCACTCGTGTCCAAGCCAAATCACCGGCCCGGATACCTTTATGATGAATCAGCTGGAAGTACATGGACTGCTAGCCCGGCACCATAGGATATTCGAACAGCTTTGGCAGCACGTTTTACATGTTTTACCTGCTTGCCGCAACTTGGACATCCGTCAAATCCGAATACATTCCTCCATTCCCTATGAAATGGGATTCGGCTCCTCCGGAGCCTTAGCAGTTGCCATTGTACAGGCCTGTGAACAGGCAAGCAAAAACAAGAACGCCGAATACGACGGCCAACAGTACTGGAAATACGCCAATGATATTGAAAGAATATTTCACGGAACCCCAAGCGGCATCGATACAGGACTAGCGCTTTTTGGTGGCTGCCAGGCCTTTTTCCCGTCCCCCCTGACATCCGCAGGTGAACGAACTTTGCCACGGCGAAAACCCCTGGCAAAACCCGGCATACCCCTGCTCTTTGGATCAGTTCCGCGGCAATCCAGCACAAAAGAACTTGTTGCTTCAGTACACACACAAGTCCAGAAGAATCCAGAACCCACCAAGAAAGCCCTTGCCCGGCTGGGCGATATTGCATCTTCAGCTATTGAAATTCTCGAATCCCCGGTGGCATCTATTGAAAACCGGGCTCTTTCGCTGGGTGAGCTGGCCAGAGAGGCTCAGACCCAGCTCGCATCGCTATCATTAAGCAACGAAACGCTGGAAATGGTTTTTTCAATTCTGAAGGAACATGGGTCCTGCGGGGAGAAAATCAGTGGGGCAGGGGGCGGCGGCGCATTCTACGCGATCTTTCCCGATATTCAAAACATGCGCAATGCCGCCGTAGCCATAAAAGACCGCCTATCGCAGACTGGCCAGGAATTCTACCTCTTTGAATCCCCAGCCTGACAAACTCCTGAAAAAGCAAAAACCCGATCAGCCCTTCGACATCCGCCCCAATCAAGACTTACATATGCAACTGTTTTCGCAGGTTTATTCGCCCGGACAAAAAAATGTGATAGTAGAGCAAAAAAACCGATATCGGCAGCAGGGCAGCCGCAACCACCAAGGACCACCCCAGCGATAAAGCATCAACCCCAGAATACCGCTGGCTTAAGGCATCCACAGCGCCAGAAAAAACAACAATGCCCATCAACACATACGAAGCAATATTTGCACCCCTGCGTTTGGAAACTAAACTCACAGCAGTAACAATGGCCGTTATTGCCACCAAGACAACCAGAATCGGCATTCCTATGGTCCAAAACCAGGCAGCACGGGTATCAAGAGTATCAACTACCCACAAAAACAAACTCACAGCAAGAATACAGACCGATAAAACAAGAACCAAATTGCGGTACAATAGTATTGGAACAACCGTAATAACCCAACTTATTGCCATAGCAGCCACTACATACAAGGACCAGTCAAAGCGGGCAGAAAGAACCCAGTTAACCACCAATGTAATCAGTGCAGGAATAATAAAAACCAGTGATAAAATTTGAACCGCCAGCACTCGACCATAGCCCGAAGGGCGACGCTCAACGACGTCTTCAATGCTATCGGATTGAGCATACACCTGTTCCCCGGGAGGGGGCGCAGTATTCGAATGCACTTGCGTTCCGCACAATGGACATCTATGCGCACTGCGTTCCAATTCTACTCCGCATTCCGAACAGTATGGCATATTGCCTCCTTATTACTTATTATCTTGCTCTGTACGCCCTGCCGGCGCAAAAAGCGAAAAAAGCGTTTTTCAATCTCTGATTTCCATAAAAAGCTGCCAAAAGTAAGCGCCACAGTCTGCTCATGAATAACACTTGAAACGGAAAAGCGATATTGTGCACTTGGCGGCGGAATAAACTCAGCCCAGTCGATATGAGAACTCACCTCCGGAGGAAACTTCAATTTTCCCAGACTGGAAAAACTCGTTGTATTTCGCCGATCACCGGTAAAATGATAAATAATCTTGATAACAATATCTTTCAAAAACAAAGGCATTATCCGCACATACCAGCTTCTCTCGCCTCCGACATTCCGCGCTAGATGCCGATTCAAACTCTTTTTCGTCCGCTCCAGCCGCATGTAACTATGCACCCGTTCCAATATTTCTTCAAAATCATAGCTTCCCAGCCGCAAATCAATTTCCGGATCAACAAACAAAAAAAAGTTCCGCCGGGTTCGACTGGGGTAGTAGGGACGCATATTAACTGGAATCAACACCCTCAAGGGCAGCCGCTTCCATTTTTTCTGACGCCAGGCCGGCTGTGAATCAATCCAGTCCTGCAGGCTCCAAAACAAAACAGCAGTAAGATACTCGGTTACGCTTGCACCCTTTCCATGCGCAACCGCTTGAATCTGGTCAAGCGGAATAAGCCCGGTGATAATTTTATATTCATGCTTGGGAATCAATTGCCCTTTCACATGATAGGCCGCTGAACGGGGAACCGGATACGGCAGTTTCTCCAAGCCCATAATTTGATTGGCGTCCCTAAACTCACCCGGCTCGGGATGATCATCTGGATTTGGGATATCCATCCAATCAGAAATCTCGGTTCCACATTGACGAAAATATTCACACACTAGTGATCGTAAGAAAAACGAGGCACCAACTCCATCAGTCAGGGCATGGCAAAACTCCACAGCAATACGGCGGCGGTAAACTCGGACCCGAAGTAAATACGCCCCCTTGACATGCAGATGATAGCGCATGCAGGGAGAACGGCCATCCGGGCCAATCTTAATACGTCCATCTAGGCGCTCTAGATAATACCAGAATATCCCGCGCCGAACTTCTACCAGAAAGTAGGGGTAGCGCTGCATCACTCGATCCAATGCCCGTTGCAAACTCTCAATTTTTACTGGATGATCCAGCACAACCGCCAAACGAAACAAGGTAGTATACTTTGCCCCCTGAATAGATGGGAAAATCTTGGCAGCATTATCAAGAGGAAACCAGTTTACTCCCTCCTCATGTCTTCCGCCTGCGGAGCAAAAGCCATCATACTCTTCTTCTATTGGTTTCACGTTTTCTCCCCGGCCACTGTTTGGGAACTGCCTGCAGATTTTTGCTCTTTTGGCAGCACAATATTCACCCAGGTACCCTCTTGCTCAGTGCTACGAAAATCGATTTTCCCGCCATGAATGCGAGTAATCAAGGAGGCAATGTAGGTTCCCAAGCCAGTTCCATCTTCTTTACCGCTGGTAACATAACGATCAAAAAATCTATCACGTATTTCTTCCGGTACCAGCGAATCATTGTGAAACGAAATGAGTATGCTATCTTCCTGATCCTGAACAGCAAATTCCACTTCCGCCCCTTCGGAACTAGCCTCAATCGCGTTGCGCAAAACATTGGAAAACAAATTTTCCAAATGAATTCTTTCACCCTCAATCATAAGCGGCATTTCACCACTCATTTTTTGCCCGTTATACATTAGCCGCACGGACACCTTATGCTGCTCACGCACAGGGGTTGCTTCATGCATAACCGTTCGAACCATGTCTATTAAGCGTAAACGGCGGGGATGCAGCGAATACCCTCCCCTTTCCATGAGGGCAAAATCAAGCGAATTGCTGATCATATAATTCAATTTATGACCGCTTTCCTGTGCCATATTCACCAGAGACTTTTGCTGCTCACTTAAATCCGAGCTCAATAAGAGCTGCGTTGCAATAAGAATTGCATTAAGAGGATTCCGCAAATCGTGCCGGACAATTCGCTCAACATCATCCCGTATGCGTTCAAGCTCCCGTCGCTCTTCAATCTCAATATGCAGCTGTTCAACTGCCTGGGCAAGTTCACACTCAACCTGCTTGCGGTCCGAAATATCCATGACAAAGGTTGCTTTTTGCGGCCCGAAACCATTATCAGGGATATACGCAGCATCGGCTAAAATGGAAAATGTACTTCCATCCTTGCGGCGAACCGTCCATTCGCCACGTAGCTCCTCACTCCCCTGCATAAAGCGATCATGTATCTCACCCAAGCTTTCGCGCTGATCAGAAGGAACGACCAAGGTGAAATGTTTACCAATAAGCTCAGCACTAGTGTAGCCATACATTTGGCAGTACGTCGGATTTACATAGGTGAAAATTCCATCCGCATCGGTTAGGCACACGCCAACCGGAATCGATTCTAGAATTGTTTGTAAATAACGCGCGTCTAAAATCATATCTTTAGCCTTGTACTGTATATACTAGCCATACTACACTGCAAATACTATAACGAAGCGAAGCAGCGTGCAAGTGAGGATTGATATGTTATCGGACGGAGAGATTGCTGCCGGCGCCCGGCTACAAGCATTAGCAGAAATTGGCGAGAAACTCGGATTACAAAAAGACGAAATTATTCCATACGGCCGGATGGCGGCAAAAATAGATGTCATGGCCGTTTCAAAACGCCTGGGCGGATTCAGCAAAAAAGCCCGCTACATCAACGTTACAGCAATAACCCCCACTCCCTTTGGCGAAGGAAAAACAACCACCTCTGTCGCCCTCACGCAGGGCCTGGGGAAGCTTGGCAAACGCGCTGCTGTAAGCCTGCGCCAACCCTCCATGGGCCCAACCTTCGGCATTAAAGGCGGAGCTGCCGGCGGCGGATACAGCCAAGTCGTACCGATGGACATTATGAACCTGCATCTAACCGGCGATATCCATGCAATTTCGGCTGCACACAACTTACTCTCCGCAGCAATTGATGCCCGTCTCTACCATGAAGCACGATGGAGCGACGCCTTTTTTCAACGAAAAGGCCTGCAAAAACTACATATTGATGAAGACTCTATCGCTTGGCGGCGGGTCGTCGATATTAGCGACCGCGCACTACGCACAATTATTAGCGGAATTGGCGAAAAAACCGACGGCCCTCTGCGCCAAACCGGCTTCGATATTGCCGTTGCCAGTGAGCTCATGGCCATCCTGGCTCTTTCCCGCTCTTTACCAGATTTGCGCGAACGCATCGGCAGGATTGTTCCAGCCTGGTCACGCCAAGGAACGCCCTTGACAGCCGAAGATTTCCAGGCAGCCGGCGCAATGACGGCCCTGCTCCGGGATGCCTTTCAGCCGAACCTACTGCAGACCCTCGAGGGACAGCCTGTTCTGGTACACACTGGCCCCTTCGCCAATATTGCCCACGGAAATTCATCCATAATTGCAGACGACATTGCCCTAAGCCTCTCCGATTATGTTGTCACTGAAGCAGGCTTTGCGGCAGACATTGGCTTTGAAAAGTTCTGCAATATTAAGTGCAGAACATCCGGCCACATCCCCGATGCCGTTGTGCTTGTGGCAACTGTCCGTGCATTAAAATACCACGGCGGTGGGGCAGGCTTAGCGCCCGGAAAATCCCTACCCGAAGAATACACAAAGGAAAATACCGCCCTGGTACAGGCAGGTTGCAGCAATCTGAAGGCTCACATTCAAAACGTTCGATCTTTTGGACTGCCGGTTATTGTTGCAATAAACGCCTTCCCCGATGATACACAGCAGGAGTGGAATGTCATCCGTGCCGAGGCAGAATCTGCCGGCGCAGCTGCCACAGTTGTGCATCACGGCTTCACCAATGGCGGCGAAGGCGCCGCCGAGCTGGCCGAAAAAGTAGTTGCGGCCTGCGAAAAAGCCGAACAAAACGCTTTTTCATATTCCTATGCTCTAGAAGACAGCGTTGAAGATAAACTGCGTTCTCTAGCATGCGGTTTATATGGCGCCGATGATATCCTCATCGCCCCGGCAGCACAGCAAAAAATTAAACGCTACACCGCGATGGGCTTTTCGCATGTTCCAATTTGCGTAGCTAAAACGCACTTATCCATTAGCCATGATCCTCTCTTGCGCGGTGCCCCAAAACAATATATCTTTCCCATTCGGGATATCCGATTAAGCGCAGGAGCCGGATTCCTGTATGCTCTCGCCGGTGATATTCGAACCATGCCCGGGCTGCCAAGCCGCCCCGGATTTATGGAAATCGACATCGACCCCGAAACGGGACACATCACCGGCCTGTCCTGACAAGAAGGAGAACGACCATGAACCAGGATCAAATAAAAGAAAAACTCTTGCAGCTTGAACCGGAGGCAGCCGAGTTTGCTGTTATTCTTTCCGGCAAGCAAAGCAAGCGGGTAAACGGACTTTATAAACCAGAAAGCGCTGAAATCATCATTCACAATAAAAACTTTACTGATGACAACCAGATGATGTATACAGCCATTCACGAATTCGCCCATCATGTTCATACCACAAATAGCCCCTTGCCCATTACCTCACGGCCCCACACCATTGAATTCCGCACCATCCTGCACGAGCTGCTTGAGCGGGCTGAAAAAGTCGGCGTCTTTCGCAATGTTTTCGATTCAAACCCGGCATTTCAAGAGCTGACCCACCGAATAAAAGAGCAGTTTATGCGGCAAAACGGCCGACTGATGAAAGAATTCGGCGCAGTTCTTGGCGAGGCTGCCCAACTTTGCCGCGAACACAACGCCCGCTTCGAAGACTATGTTGAGCGTATACTAGGAATAAACACCAAAGATGCCAACACCGTTATCAAATTCCATGCCTTTAACGTCAATCCTGACCTCGGTTATGAAAATATGAAAACGGTTGCAAATATCCGCAACGAAAAAGACCGCCTGCGAGCCGAATCAGCCTTTTTATCCGGCGAAAGCCCGGACAGTGTGAAACGTTCACTCGCCTTCAAAAACGGAATGGATCAAGACCCCATTGAGCGGCTCAAACGGGAAAAGCGACGCATTGAAAAAACAATAAACAGCCTTCAGACCAAGTTGCAAATGGTGGAACAGCGCCTTGCCGGCGCAGGGATTTCAGACGAAGAGTAAGCCGTCACTCTGCCGAATAATCGCGTTGCAAAACCGCTAAGGCAGATGTAATCTCAGTATCCAAAGAATCAAAAAGGGCTGTAAGCTTGCTATACTCGCGATCTTCAACCGCGATATCCATTTCTTTGGCAGTTTTGGCAGCCTCAAAGACCTGCATCGTACCGGTAATGTTCACAAGACTGTGGGCGGCTTTCGACACAGCCGGCCAATCCTGCTGTTGTAGACCTTCGCGTACTTCAGCCATCCGGGCAGGAACATCCTGTAAAAATAATTCCACCATCTGGCGCAACACAGCTTCATGCCCCTCAAACTTTTTCGCGAATGTATTAAAACGCCGTTCAAACCCAGCCATATTACCTCCGCGGCCAACAGCCTTTAGCCTACACACCCAACTTCTGCACGATTCTGGTGCGTAAGCGCCGAACGGAACGAGAATCTTCATCCAGCTGTAAAGCATCATCACAATCACTCAGTGCACTCGCCATATCACCTAAACGATAATACACCAATGCCCGGCTAAACAAGCAATCCAATTCCCGATAGCCACTTGCCAAGGCAATATCCAAATTGTTGATTGCCTCTTCCAAATTATCCTGCATATATAGCGCCATACCGCAATAATACCTGGCCTTCCCATTTGCCTCATCGATTTGAACCGCTAAATAAAAGTCCTCTACTGCGGCCGAA
>CAYNNU010000106.1:0-7837 GCA_964398645.1 uncultured Spirochaeta sp. | reverse complement strand
GTACAGGGCTGGCCCCCAACTTGCTCCAAGCAAGAGTGGTGGTATAAGTCCTGCCAGCAAGGTCGCTGCGATCACTCCGATGGCGTAGTATTGCTCGAATTTTTCCAGAAAGCGTTCCGAGTGGGCTTGCTGCTCGCGGGCTTGCTCAACCAAATTGATGACCCGGGCAATGGTGGACTCGCTACTGGTTTTGGTTACCTGTAGCACGAACTCCCCATCTTGGGCGATGGTTCCGGCAAACACTTCTGCACCAACGGCCTTGTCCACCGGCAAGGATTCGCCGGTAATAGTAGATTGATCTATGCTGCTAGCTCCGCGAATTATCACCCCGTCCAAAGGAATGCGGAAACCCGGTTTTACCTGAATAAGAGCTCCGGCGGCAATGCTGTCAACCTTGGTCAGGCGGCCCTTGCTGTCTTCGGCTGAATCCAGCACCAAAGCAGTATCCGGCTTGAGTTTTGCCAATGCTTTGATCGCGTTGCGGGTTCGTCCCAATGCGAAGGCCTGCAATACGTCGGATAGGGAGAATAGAAATAAAAGCAGAGCTCCTTCAAAGGGCGCGCCAACGGCGGCGGCTCCAATCGCTGCCAATACCATCAGAAAGTCAACATCAATTTTTCGTTCCCGTAGGCTTTCCATGCTGGCTCGCAGGCCGAAATACCCGCCGAAAAGATAGGCAAGTCCAAAGCAGGTCCAGCGGAGAATCTGAAAATCCGGGGCCAATTGTTCTGTAAGCACACCTGCAATCATGCTTAAAAAGGTAAAAAGAACGAACAGGGCCTCCCAGGGACGGCCTTCTGTGCTGTCCGGGGTCTTCGCCGGATCCTGGACGTGGGCGTCTTGTTGATTCGAAGCTGACTGGGGATCGTCGTTGCTTACTTCCCGGGGAAGCAGGGTGTTTTGAATCCTGATGGCCCGCCGGCGGAAGTTTGCCCGGACAGGATTGGAATCATCAACAACATGGATAACGCCTCGTTTCAGGCTGATGCGGTCTGCATCATTCAGCTGGAGATTGATACATTGATTGTGCCCCTGCAGCCGTTTGACCCGGGCCACACACATTCCGCATCCACGCTGCGGGTTGCTCTGCTCCCGGTCTTTACAGGTCGCCGATCGCTCGCTTACTTGCTGCACAAGCTCATCCGACAGCTCATTCAGATGCTGGGTGCCTTCCAGTTCGCTTGAGTATTCCAGTTCGAGAACCAGATTTCGGGTATCCCAATGAATGGCATGTAGGCCGTTTTCTTGTTCCAGTGCGCGGTATAGTTTGACTGCGCAACAGCGCTCAGTGTCGTCTGTTTGACAGTCTGTTTGTTTTTCTTGCATAAAAAAAGTGTATAGCCGGAAATGAGCGTGGTCAAGCATTGCGGATAGTTCGCGATGCCCTTCGCAAGACAAGCCGCTTTGAGTATACTCATCGCCATGGAAACCAAACAGACAATGGAACAGAAAATCACCTATACACTGACAGATGAATCGCCCGCTTTGGCAACGGCAGCTCTTTTGCCAATAATTCAGGCCTTTTGTGAGGCTGCCGGGCTTACAATAGAGACACGCGATATATCCCTAGCTGGGCGGATACTCGCCGCCTTTCCGGAGCTATTAAGCCCGCAGCAACAGGTTTCCGATGCTTTGGCTGAATTGGGCGAAATGGTGCTGCGCCCCGATGCCAACATCATCAAACTGCCGAATATCAGCGCATCGGTGCCGCAGTTGCGTGCGGCTATTTCCGAGCTACATCAGCAGGGCTTTGCGATTCCTGATTATCCGGAAAATCCGGACACAGATACACAGCGCGATTATCGCGCCCGCTACGATCGGATAAAAGGCAGTGCGGTAAACCCGGTTTTGCGTCAGGGGAATTCCGATCGCCGAGTTGCACGGGCGGTGAAAGAATATGCCCGCATGTATCCTCATTCCATGGGCGAGTGGACGTCTGCTTCCCGCGCCCGTGTTGCCAGTATGCAACAGGGGGATTATTACGAAACCGAAACCTCCTGTGCCGTGGGCGAAACCGCTGGGGTTCCCGGACCTGCGCAGATTCGTTTTGTTCCTGCCCAGGGCGAGACGCAGGT
Source organism: uncultured Spirochaeta sp. (assembly GCA_964398645.1). Taxonomy (GTDB): domain Bacteria; phylum Spirochaetota; class Spirochaetia; order DSM-27196; family DSM-8902; genus Spirochaeta_B. The sequence continues at coordinate 5,762 of CAYNNU010000106.1, read as the reverse complement.
TTTGCGCGCCGGTATTCCGCTCAAACAAGGCGAAATAATTGATTCGGCAGTTTTGCGACGCACAGATCTGCGCGCGTATGTCGCCGAGGAAATTCGCAAGGCAAAGCAAGATGGTGTGCTGTTTTCTGTTCACCTGAAAGCAACCATGATGAAGGTTTCAGATCCAATAATTTTTGGGCATGTGGTTGATGTCTTTTTTCGCGATGTTTTCGAAAAACATGCTGATACCTTTGCCCGTCTGGGTATTCATCCGAATAATGGTTTGGGAGATGTGTACGCACGCATTGCCGAGCTCAGCCAGGATGAGCAGGATGCTATCCGCGCTGATATCCAAGCCTGTTTTGAAAACGGACCCGCTGTATCCATGGTCGATTCAGCCAAGGGAATTTCCAATTTTCATGTACCAAGTGATTTTATTATTGATGCAACCATGCCAGCGGCAATCCGCCTGGGCGGAAAAAGCTGGGGCCTGGATGGAAAGCTTGCCGATACCAGTTTTCTGATTCCAGATCGCTCTTATGCCGGGGTGTATCAAACGATAATTGATGACTGCAAACAAAACGGTGCTTTTGATCCTAAAACCATGGGCAGCGTTAGCAATGTTGGCTTGATGGCTCAAAAGGCCGAGGAATACGGTTCGCACGACAAGACCTTCGAGATGCCGGCAGCTGGCCGCGTCGAAATTGTGGATAGTGCTGGTACCGTCATTTTGTCGCAGTCGGTGGAAGAAGGCGATATTTTTCGCAGCTGCCGGGTTCAGGACCCGGTAATTCGGAATTGGGTGCAGCTAGCGGTGCGCCGCGCCCGCGAAACCGGTACACCAGCTGTATTTTGGCTGGATGAAAAGCGGGCGCATGATGCCCAGCTAATAACCAAGGTTCAGCGCTACCTGGCTCAGGAAGAAACCGATGGGCTGGATATTTCCATTTTGAGTCCTGAGGCGGCCACACAACATGCGGCTACGCGGGCCCGCCGCGGCGAAGACAGTATTTCGGTTACCGGCAATGTGCTGCGCGATTATCTGACAGACTTGTTTCCCATTCTGGAGCTTGAAACCAGTGCGAAGATGCTCTCGATTGTGCCCCTGATGAACGGCGGCGGCTTGTTTGAAACCGGAGCCGGCGGCTCGGCTCCAAAGCTGGTTCAGCAGCTGCAGCAGGAAGGTCATTTTGCCTGGGATTCAGTGGGTGAGTTTTTGGCCCTCACGGTTTCCCTGCAGCATCTTGCGTCTGTGTTCAACAATGACGGCGCTGCCCTCTTGGCCGATGCCCTCGATGCGGCCACAGCAACGCTTCTGAAAAATGGAAAATCTCCCGGCTTTGAGCTTGGACAGCTTGATAATCGGGGCAGTCAGTTTTATCTGTGTATGTACTGGAGCAAAGAAATTGCCCAGCGTGCAGAGGACAGCAAAATGCGTTCACGCTTTGCCAGCCTTGCCGATAATCTGGAACAAAACGAACAGCAGATTTTGCAGGAATTGCAAAAAGGCGAGGGCTCGCCGGTGGATTTTTATGGCTATTACCACGCTGATCCGGCACGGATAGCAGAGATAATGCGGCCTAGCGTAAGCTTTAATCGTATTCTTCAGGATTTTTGCGATAGCCAGAATTGAACGGCGGCAGCTCCCATTTTTGCGTAGCCAGAATGGTTGGGGTGGATATCGTCGCTGAAATCATCAGCTTCAAGACCGCGAAAATCCAGCACAGGGATTTCTTTGGCTGCAGCAAAATCGGCAATGAGCTTCTGCATTTTGATCAGCTTGTCGTCGAACCACCAGCCAATGGGCTGGGTGTTAATGGGGATTGCCAGTATCAGCCGGCTGCCCGCCCGCTCAAGTAGCTGCCGGATTTCTTCAATGTCCCGTTCAACGGCGGCCAAAGACACATCGCTATAGCAGTCGTTCAAGCCGGAGGACAGGATGCAGTGGCTGTACGCACCCTCCTGAACGGCCGGCTGCCGCGAAAGGCGGTAGAGCATACCGGCAAAGGTGTCGCCGTTCACGCCCATATTATGCCAGCTGCATTCCGGAAATTTTGCTTCCAGCATTGCCAGCCAGGAGGCCTGCGGGCCATAAGGAAATCCCCACGTTGTTGAGTCGCCCACTGCGGCAACAGAGCAGCTGTGTGTATTCATGTTTATAGTATTCCGCGGTACTGTAGAAAATCTTCGAACAAATCCAGCAGGATGGGATCAAGCCGTAGATTTTTTAGTACAAAATCTTGATGCAAAACCTTCATTGTTTGTTGCGGGCTTAGGGCATTGCGGTAGCGCCGGTTTTTATCCGTCAGGGAATCGTACACATCGACAATTTCAAGCATTTTTGCCGGAAAGTATGCCAGCACCTGAAAGGTCAGCAAGGGCTCAATTTCGTAGGACATCAGACATTCCAGCTGTGATTTTGGATTGAGCTTGCGGTAGGCCGGCATCATTTCGCGAAAATAGCCGTAACCGAAGGGGTCGCCATAGTACTCGTGATGGTAACCGGCAATGATCGCCGCTTCCCGTGGGTATAATGACTTTTCCATAATCGCTTTGTAGCCGATTTTTACGTGCTCCATAATAACATCGCGATCGTAGCCTTTTTCGCCCTCGTGGTACTCGATGCTTTCTGCTTTGCCTATGTCGTGTAAAAGAAAGCCAACGGCTGCGGTGCGGATTTCTGCAAAGCTTAAAGAGCGCATTCCATTGTAGAAGACCCGCTCCAGGGTAATCTCATGCTTTTCTAAATGCGGTAGCAGCTGCCGGTAATGGTTGCGGTATTTAGCGGCAAACCGGGTGCGGATGCGGCTGGTCATGCTGGTATTGGTATACTGCTGGTTGTAGTACAGCAAAAAGGAAAAGCCCATCAGAAAAACGCGGGCAATATGTTGAACAACGGTGCCGTTGGATTTTTGAATAAGCGCAGAGGTAACACTGCTTTTGTAAAAGTAGGTATCTAACAGTTTCTGAGTGCGGGCAACCATATCCTCGGTGGCCTTCTTTAGGTTTTTGGTATAGTGTTTCGCTTCATCATTGCTCATCAAGAGGGCCTGATCAATTGCTGCTTTATTTGCCATGGCAGCAGCGGAGCTTGCTTCACTTGCCATTTCAATGGCTACATCGGGATCGGCATTGTAACCTAGCTCAGTCATTTTTTGCGTATGGCCGCTGAGCAATTCCACCAATTCTTCCGGCGGCAAGTCTACTATTTGATCATAATCGCTGCCGTAATTCGGCGGAGAATCTTCGCCAATTGTTGGCGCCCCTGCTTTTGTCGGGGCGGCTGCTGGGCCGGTAAACTCAGAAAGAGAAACCTCGGTGGGTTCCTCTGTTACATTTGGGGCTTCCGATTTTTCTTGTTTTTCGCTGGCAATCTCTGAGTATTCGGGGTACTGTTGCAAAAGTTCTGCCGCTCTTTCTGCCGTCAAAAGGTATTCAAAATCCGTGTTGCTGCGGTAGAATTTTTCGTCATTGTGCAGAAGCGCCCGGATAGGCATTTCGCGTTGTTCGCCGGTAGATTTGCGCCGTGCAATGAGTACGAAATGATGATGCTCCATATATTCCAATATCCGCGGGTTGTGAGCAATCAGTTTTCGTAACGGCACTTTTTCTAATTCGGCCATGCTATAAGTTTCGTTTTCTTGCCTGTAGAAGTCAAGAAGTATTGGTATTCTTTTGTTTTTTGGAGGTCAGAATGAGAGCGCATTATGTACGGCATGTTCCTTTTGAGGGAATCGGCAGCATGCAGACCTGGCTGGAAAAAAATGGATTTCAGATAAGCCAGACCGCAGTATTTCGCAATGATGATTTTCCGCCCGTGCAGGATATCGACATCCTGATTGTGATGGGCGGACCCATGAGTATCCATGATGAAAAAGACTATCCCTGGCTGATTGCCGAGAAAGCCTATATCCGTAGCGCGATCGATTCCGGGATTCCTGTGCTGGGTGTCTGCTTGGGGGCTCAATTGATTGCTTCGGTTCTTGGTGCACGTGTATACAGAAACGAGGAAAAAGAGATCGGCTGGTTCCCCGTATATGGAGTTCAGAATGATGATCAGTCTGATTCAGGGCTTTTTTGCTTTCCCGACGAGATACTTGCATTCCACTGGCATGGCGAGACCTTCGAGCTGCCAGCAGGGGCGGTACATCTTGCACGCAGCGAGCAGTGCGAGAATCAATCCTTTCAGTGGGGAAAGAATGTAATCGCCTTGCAGTTTCATCTGGAAACGACGGCCGAAACGGCTCAGGGCTTGCTTACCCATTGCAGCGATGAGCTGGTTTCAGCTCCATATATTCAGAGTGCAAACGATATCCGTTTGATTGGCCAGAGTAATTATCAATCTATCAATCTATTGATGGAAGAAGTTCTTGCGTTTCTTTGTTCCGAGGCTTAATAGTGCGGTGCCTGCCAGATTTCGGTGTTCCAGCTGGTGTGCGCACGACCCATGTTGTCGGCAGAGTTGGCACTGTTGATGTTCATAAAGCCAAGCTGCAAAAAGATTGATTCGTATTGTTGCGGGTGGCGCAGGTAATACACACGCTCAAATTCATCAGTGTAGGTGCGGGTGTTCTCTTCGTGTTCGGTTGGATAGCTGATAAGCAAACGCCCGTTGGCTCGCAGCAGCCGCAAGGCCCCAAAAAAGAAATCGAATAGTTGATTGTCCGGGATGTGCTGTATAAGCGCGCAACACACGATACCAGCCCAGCCGCCTTCGCCAGGCAGGTGTGCTGGCCAGCTAAAGTCAATTAACAGATCGGGGAAACGCCCCTGAAACAAATGCTCTTTGATGTGCGGGTAGGCAATCAATGCCTGCTGAATCATTGCTGGTGACGCTTCGATTCCGCTGGCGGTGTAGCCATGGCGAATAAGCCAGGCAAGCTCCCGGCCGGACCCGGCACCGATATCCAGGATAGGGAAATCATCGGTCTGGGGAAAGGAAAGTGTGCCCCAGTCTTCCAAAATCGAGGGAACGGAAAGATAGCGTTTAGAGAGTTCTTCGGCATAGGTGCTGTAGGGGTCAGTTATTTTAGAATTGAGTGATGATTTTTTGCTTTTTCCCATCTTGTTATTGTACCGCTTTATTGAATCCGGCAAAAGGGGTTAGTTTGATTTTCCCTGCCGATGCTGGTGCGTTTTTACTTGATTGCGCTATTGCGGATTTTGTATACTTGCCGCAGCAGGATAAAGGAGAGATTGATGAAGAAAAGTGCCATATTTATTGCGCTGACGTTTGTGTTTTCCTGGGCATTGGCCTTGGGATTTCGTCTGCTTGGAGGAGAGTGGAATACGGTGACGGCAACTGTGCTTGCAATTGGCTATATGTTTATTCCCATGCTTGTGGCGCTGTTTCTGCAAAAAGTCGTGTATCGGCAGGCGGTGCGGGAGCCCCTGGGGCTTCGCTTTCGACCAAACCGCTGGTTTCTTCTTGCCTGGCTTTTGCCCGCAACGGTCTCGCTGGCAGCGGCAGGGGTAGCTTTGCTGTTGCCCGGGGTGTCTTTTAGTCCGGGGATGGAAGGGATGATGGCGCGTTATGCCGATTTGCTTAGCCCCGAACAATTAGCCCTGATGCAGGAGCAGATTGCCGCAATGCCGATTCACCCGATGTGGTTGGGGCTCATTCAGGGCCTTGTTGCAGGGTTGACTATCAATGCGGTTGCCGGCTTTGGCGAAGAGCTTGGCTGGCGCGGTTTCCTGCACGATCAGTTTCGCAGCATGAATTTCTGGAAGGCAGCCGTGCTTACCGGTCTTATTTGGGGCGTATGGCATGCTCCGCTTATTGC
>CAYNNU010000105.1:0-7876 GCA_964398645.1 uncultured Spirochaeta sp. | reverse complement strand
AAACCTTGGGCTCCGTAGTTATAACCCTGTATCCGCAGGTTATTATAATTAACACCAACATGGGTGGTATTTGCACTACCAGCTGTTATAGCACCAAAATCTCTTGGGTACAGGAGTTTTCTCCCTACCATGCTGGATAACCATACCTCACATTTTCCCTGACAATCTGCCCGGCAAAGCGTGCACAAGCCGGATTCTGCCGGATCTCCTCTGTTCACCGTCCCTAGTGCGTCATTCCTCTTTGACCATGAAATCATATTCCTCTCCTCCAAAAAAAAGATAATAACATCAGTGTAATTGCAGCTTGGAAAAAAAGACAGGAAAAAGTTACGAAAATGAAACAAAAAATGAGAGTTATAGCATTATGCCGCCCGGCGGGAAATATTACCAATAATGCGAAAAAGAACGACCAGCCCAAGCAATACAGACACCGCCAGGATAAGCGGCACAAGCTGCGGACCTGTTGCAAACTGATATACCAAAGTGGCAATTGCCCATGCCAGAGCAGTTAAATATCCAGCCAGGAGCCAGCCAAAGCCGGCACCCATTTCACGGATTGCCGCAGCCAAGGCTGCCGTACAGGGGAAATAAATCAATACGAATAACAAATAGGCATAGGCCGCTGGGCCATTAAAATTCGCGCGCATTCGAGCCAGCACAGAGCGATCCAAGTCGGGATCTACAACAATTACATTCTGCTCAGATTGAGCTGTCCCAAACCCGAAGGGATGCAGTAAATCGCTTACGACTGTACCAACATTTTCAGGTATGCTTCTAAAGGCAGCAACAAGCGACTGTATAAAAGGTGATGTAGCAGCACCTGCTGTATCGGCAGCATCGCTTGTATCGACAACATCCTCACTCGAATACAAAGAACCAAGGCTTCCAACAATGGCTTCTTTGGCAAACAAGCCGGTAAATAAACCAACGGTCGCCGGCCAGTTATCCTGTTCAATCCCCATCGGCCCGAATACGGGTGTTACCGAGCGTCCGATTGCCGCAAGCACAGACTGAGAGGTATCCTGCTGACCAAAGCTGCCATCGGTTCCCAGTGAATTGAGCACCGACAACAAGGTTACCACCATCGTTATGGTTATTCCGGCACGGACTATAAATGTTTTCAATCGACTGCCGGCAGATTGCGCAATTGACCATACGCGGGGCGCATGATAGGGCGGTAATTCCATCACAAAGTGGGCATACTCACCGCCAAAAATAGTATATTTCAACAGAACTCCGGTAAGAATTGCCAGTACAACCCCAATCACATAGATAGAAAATACCACCAAACCAGATTTTTCCGGAAAAAATGCAGCGGCAAACAATGCATAGACCGGCAGGCGGGCGCCACAGCTCATAAACGGCGACATGAAAATCGTCATAAAGCGGTCTTTGCGGGTATCGAGGGTACGCGTTGCAGTAATTGCGGGCACAGTGCAGCCAAACCCAACCAACATGGGCACAAAGGCTTTCCCGGGCAGACCAATCAGACGCATTAGCCGATCCATTACAAAGGCCGCCCGTGACATGTAGCCTGAATCTTCTAACAAGGAGAGCATAAAAAACATCATAAAAATGATGGGAATAAAGGTTGCAACTGTTTGAATACCAGCCCCTATTCCATCGGCAAGAATCGCGACAAGCCAGGAGGGCGTGCCAAAAGAATTCAGCAGACTGCCAAAGCCGTCAACAAAGATTGCGCCGAACAAAATATCGAAAAAATCGATGAAGGCGCCGCCAAACGAAATGGTTGTCCAAAATACCAAATACATGCTCAGCAAAAAAAACGGAATACCCAACCAGCGATTCATTACAAAGCTGTCAATGTGTTCTGTTATCGACTGTCTATTTGCTTTGCGCCGCACGACATCGCGAGTTAAGCCGTGAATAAATCCATAGCGGGCATCAGCGATAACAATATCCAAATCTTCATGCAGCGCGCTTGCTACTTCAGCGCGCCGCTTTTCTATGCTGGAAGCCGGTAAATCTTTAATACCCTGCACTTCTTCCTGAATCCAGCTATCCCCTTCAATAAGACGAAGGGCAGCGTAGCGGGCAGGAACCCTTAATTGCTCTGATCGCTCCTGCAAAACCGGTGCCCAATCAGAAAGAAGACTCTCTATTGCAGGAGGATATTGTACCGAAGCATTTGCCGGGTGGGGCTGCTCCAGGGCCTCCTGCACTGCTATCCGAATCTGTTGTATTCCCCGCCTGCAAACGGCAGCAGCAGCAACAACCGGACAGCCTAAATGATGAGCCAAGTGATCAATATCAATTTTGACTCCCTGGGCTTCGGCCCTATCAATCTTATTAAGAACCAGAAGCATTGGCACATTCATTTCAATTAGCTGCAGGGTTAAATACAGGTTCCTCTCTAAATTCACTGCATCAACAACACAAACGACAAGATCATAATCGCCCTGCACAACAAAATCCCGGGCGATAATCTCATCTTCACTAAAGGCACTTAAAGAGTAGATGCCCGGCAGGTCGATAACCTCAACCGACTTCAATTCTTGAGGAAGTTCCTCCATTAGATCATTTTGAGGATTAAACATGCAATTGGGGCCGCCATGCCTGCCGTCACAGCAGCCAGCATGATGATAATGTTTGCCGCGCCCACCACCCTGCCGGTAGCGGCCGCTCACCATATCAAAAGAGGGTGAATGAATCATCATTGTCCCCTGCTTTTTTTCCACTGTTACACCAGGCCAGTTTCCAACCCGTTGCCGGGATGCTGTAAGGCCATTAAACACAGTTGTTTTCCCGCTATTTGGGTTCCCAACAATGGCAATGGTGCGCCCTTTATCGCTCATTCCTTCGCGGCCTCCGACCCAATATCTGCATCTGTTTCGACAATAACAATTTCACTTTCACGTTTACGCAAAGATAAGCGATATCCCCGGATTTCGATTTCTATCGGGTCGCCAAGAGGAGCGCAGCGTACAACGGTAAAGTCTATTCCGGGCGTTACTCCCATCGATAATAAACGTGCCCTGTAGGATTGTTCCCCTGCATCCAGGCGGACAACCCGGCCGCTATCACCAATGGAAAGCGAACTTAATGTAGTCAACGTAGCGCTCCTTGCCAACATCAATTTTACCTAAAAAAATAGATTACAAAGTTAATCATGACTAACTCTAGCGCGAGCAAGAATGGTTGTCAAGCACTTCAGGCTGACTGGCTCATAACAAAAAAAAGCCGCCCCGATAGAGGCAGCTTTTTTAATACTCGTAATTTTCCGACAATTAGTTTTTTGAACCAACCGGCAGTAATTCGCGGCCATACAGCTCATTCAGTACTTCGGCAACAGCCAAGTACAAAGCTCCTGAGCCACAGAAAATACCAACAATACCAGCTGCAATACCAACTTCAGCAATACCGGTAAAATCTTTTACGGTAAGCAAAAGAAACAGCATTACAAGGCTTCCAAAAATAATCTGCAATGCGCGGTTCAAACGGAAGGTACCAACAAACATACCGACAGTAAATAGACCCCACACACCCAGGAAAAATCCCATTTCCATTCCGGAGGGCTTTGCAGTCATACCCAATGCAGGCATCAGCCAGATTGCTACTAATGCGATCCAGAAAAAGCCATATGCGGTAAAAGCTGTGGCGCCGAATGTATTATTCTTTTTCCATTCCTGAACCCCGGCAATAACCTGTGCGATACCACCAACAAAAATACCCATTGCCATAATCATGGAATCTACTGGATACAGACCTGCGTTGTGCAGATTTAACAAAATAGTGGTCATACCGAATCCCAACAAGCCCAATGGGGCCGGATTCGAAGCTGAATGAACGATTGCAACTGTTTGACTTGGTGTCTGATGCATGTTTTTCTCCCTATGCATGTGAAAATTATTACCGCACAATACAGTTTTTACCCCTCTTGGGCAAGTGCTTGTCCTGTTTCAGGAAAAAAACTTCCGAATTGAAACTGCCAGTCCTATTACAGTACACTAAGTAGGGAGAATGATATGAAACCCCGCATTTTTACAACTGCCTTCCTGCATATTCTGCTTGCATGTAGCATTTTTTTTACAGCTTGCGACGGTAACAGCCCGACTAGGCCACAGCAAGTACACACAATCTGGGAGGTCTCAAATGGTCTGCTTGATAACGATTCCCTGTATTTTCTTGCTCATTACAAACTGCTTAGCCCAGGTAGGGTTTTTATCCCCCTATTCATACAGACTCCAGCCCGAATTCATTACAACCAACTCGGCGTTTTCCGAGCAAACATATCACCTGATGGCCAAGCAGAAAGTGTGGAGCAAATAGAATCCATTATTTTTTCTGGGCCACAGCCCCAACTGAACATTCATTACACAACTATTGATATTACTGATGGCAAGATAGTATTTACCTACCAAGCAGGATGGGATCCAAAAAAAGAATCTTTCACCTATGCGCAACTAAGCTATGCACCTGCAATCATGCCTTCAACAGCCGGCCTGAACAACAATCAAATTCAGGAGATTCCCTTTGTTGATGTCTGGTCATTTGTAGGCTGTATACCCGCAACAGAATGGGGATTTCCCTCACCCCTTTCGTACACCTCCACTGATACGACGAGCCTGGTCAACATTATCACTGGCAGTGACTATGATAGAAGACTGGTGTTCGCAGCAAGCCAACAGCTTGACGAGCGAAACGATTACAAAACCCTCATACAATGCGCTGGAATTCTCTTGGACCAACTTGCAGAAAAAATTAGATCAGGTCGGGAAGGCAGCCTACAGGAACGACGGCTCATTGACATATGTATGACACAAACCCTCTTACAAAATAATGTGCCTGCAGCAATGCAAATCGAACTACCCGATCAAATTCACCAGGCAGCGTATTACGGCAAGTCTGCCGAGCTAAGGCGATTACTAGAATCCGGCATTGATTGCAATACGCCCGATAGCCTAGGACTCTCTCCTGTAATATATGCGATTGTCGGCCAGCAAGCAGCTTGCGTACAGCTTTTGGCGCAGGCCGGCGCAGACTTGAAGCTGCCATCCCATAGCGGAAGCATCCCATGGTTTTTTGCTAGCAACAGCCCGCTTCGGCGCCTTTTTTTACATTTGAACGAATAAGCACCTTCCTGGCCGCACAAACATAGCTTTAAACAGCTCTATCTTGCCGATTCAGCTATGCTCTGCTAATCTGCATATATGCAGCAAGCAAACAAATTTTTTGTCATTATTATTTTTGTCATTCCGGGGCTGTTCTTTTTTTCCTGCCAAAAAGAGTCTCAAGAAAACAATGTGGAAAACCCGCCATCAGAACAAGCTACACCGGTACAGCCAACACAGCCCTTGGCAGATCTGGCGGATATGGCAAATATGACCGACCAGCCTGCTGATGCTCCCGAAACTGCCGAACAGGATGACCGCCCAAGTATGCAATTACTCCCGTCTGGAATGTCCCCTCAGGAGCCGACACAACAGGAAACAGAAGCGAACACCGCGGCTGAACCCCAAGACAGAGGGCCGTCTTCTCCGCCCGACCAAGCTTTTTCTCTGCTTTGGCAAACCTTCCGAAATATGCGCAAGAAATATCCGCTTGATATTGAAATGGACAATCTGCAAACAAGCCAACATCCTGCGCTACCAATGGTTGAAAGTTTTTTGGAAGCCCTGCAGGAATCTCGCTTTGATGTAGAATTCATCGACCCTGAAAGTGCATTTTCACTTCGTATTGCACTCGAACCAATTTTGGACCAGAGTGTTTCAATTGATGCCTACCGCCTTGGCTCTTTTCGCCTCCAAAACTCACAACTGCATATCCCCCTTCGCTTGTACTCAGAAGATAAATCAGCAGTCGGTATGCTATATGCCACCGAAATTGACAATGCTTGGTATATCCAGGATGCAGCCATTGAATGGGATCAATTACTCTACCCTGAACCACTAGTCAGGTTTACCCCTGCTATTCATCAGTGGACTGGCGGGCCATGAATCGCGGATCGACCGAACTGTATCTTGCGTTACGGGAATTAATGCATAGCAAACAAAGCCTGCAGCTACTGCTACCCGATTCCATGCCGGTAAACACAACCGTGAGCGCCGTCAGTCATGCCTATGCCGATCTATATGCACCGAGCCAGCTTGTTAGCGATGCAGCCATCCATTCTCAACTTGGATTATTGCGCATCGCTTTTGAACACGGCGACAGCACAGTAAGCCTGACAACAAGCGGCAACCGCCTGAATAGCGAAACCATCAGAATAGATATTGAGGCAGAAGGGAAGCGCAAATATGATACGATGCAAGAGCTTTTTGAAATAAGCAGGGCCCTGCCGACACTTACCCCGCCAAAACGTCTGCATCCAGCGAGGATCAGCCCGCTTATTCCTGCCATAAAATCCATCTTACCGCCTTCGGTTGAATACCGTATCAGCATTCACTCTGAACCGCAGCCATCTCAGAATGCATTTATCCAGCTTCCTCATAATCCAGCTTCCAGCCCACAAGGATTCCATCTGCCCTATTCGCTCAATACTGATTCACAACACAATAAAATGCTTATTCCGCTCATTCTACAACAACATCTTTGCGGACAGATTGAAGTAATTGAGCCACCAACAAACAATTTGCTTGCTCAAATGATCTTACGACTCAGCATCTGTGCCGTTGCCGCCGCACATAGTTTACTCACCGCCCCGGCTGCACAATCCCCGGACCCGGCAAAAATCCCGCCAATGCCCACTAGGATTGCCTGCTCTAAGGAAGGGGCCGTCTTCTTTATTCCAACCTCATATGCGCAAAATCTACAAGCAGATTTTAAGCTACAAGGTCCCGACGGTTGCTACCTGCACAGCCAAACACAGGAAAAAGCGCATAGCATCTAATTCGCCAATATGTTTCTGCCGATAGAAAAGCGGGGAACAATATCATGTTTTATGTGCTGATTGAATTACGAAACTATCGTCAATTACAAAAAATAGCGCCGGATACCGCCGAAACAGCCGACAGCAGCATCAAAAGCCTGCTCTCACCACTGGCGGAAAGCACCGAGCAAGCAAGTGGCTATTATTTGTATCACTTTACCAGCCGGAATACCGCAGACATTGAAAAAATGGCCTCTGCAGTCCATTCCTTGCACAAGCAATTACAAGAAATTCACACCGACCTTTTGCTCTACTCCATCCTGCTTGAAACCTATGAAACAGATGATGCATTGAATATTTTCCGCCAAATGCGGAATTTCCTGTTAGAACATGAGCAAGAGAATCAATTCTGGATTGGATCCTCCGCAAAAAACGCAGTGGAATATCTTTTTCAATATGAACATTTCGATGACGGAAGCACCGTTGTTATTGATACAGCACACAAACAAAAAAATGACAGCGGTTTCCCCGACTTTTCTCTCGATCCTGAGATTGAAAAAACATTAAAGCGGGTTTTCCGGCAATATTTTACGAACGTGTACCAACCCGCCGTTCATTGGGTCCAGGCATCTAACCCCATTGATCTTTTCTATACCCTGTCTAACGCAGGCAAGTCCGTGTTGGCTTCTGATTTCCCCGAAAGTATGATGTTGCTGGAAATCGATGACCAAGCGCCATATATAAATATATTGGGAATCGACCCCCATTACCGGCCAATCCATCAGCTGCCAGAAATAACACAGCCTCAGCTGTGCGGAGTCCTGTATGAAAAAGCACATGAATTTTTGGACAAGGAGCTTCAATATCCGCTGGCTGCCAGCGAACGTCCACTCATTACCGCCCAACGGCGAATTCTTTCCATCATCCAATACCGGATGCAATTGGCAGAATATCATGGCAAGCCACTCATCTGTGCTATCATGACAAAATCAACCCAAAACAAAACAGTACGGAATTTGATTTCAGCGATTAGTACACTCTTACTAG
>CAYNNU010000104.1:0-7932 GCA_964398645.1 uncultured Spirochaeta sp. | reverse complement strand
ATGTAGGGAGTTGCTAAAATGATCTTACAAAAAAAACCTCATTATCCATCACTTACTTTAGTAGATAATCAAAAGATATGGGATTCGGCCGAGCATAATGCATTCACCGATTTGCTTTTCACGCAAAACAAGTGGTTTTGCATCTTCAGAGAAGGAAGTGGCCACATTTCACCGGATGGTTCATTACGCGTTCTCCAATCTATTGATGGTAAAAAATGGGAATCAGCTGCCTTACTGCAACACCCGCAAGCTGATTTACGCGATGGAAAACTGAGCATCAGCCCAGAAGGAAGACTGATGATCTGCGCAGGAGCCGCATGGAACAATATCGAAGATCATACCCATCAAACAATGATCTGGTTTTCTGAAAATGGTGTTGATTGGGAAGGACCACAAGAAGTTGGCGATCCTGATTTCTGGATCTGGCGACCGGTTTGGCATAAAGAGCGGGCCTGGGGAGCAGCCTACGACTGCCGGCGGGGAAAAGCGGAATACCTCTACGCAGGAACCCTCGCATCTAACAAATCTGCTAGCGCTTCCAGTACCCCAGATCACGATAATCAAATTGTATTTGAACGGGTAGGAAAAAATCTATGTAGCCGCCAATTTCCCAACGAAGCAAGTTTAGCTTTCTATGAGGATACACTCTATTGTGTACTGCGGCGAGATTGGAAAAGCGCAACTGCCTTGATTGGCAAAGCAGCTCCCCCCTACACTCACTGGAAATGGAAAAATCTAAAAATCCGAATCGGTGGACCCAATATGATCATCCTGCCCAATGGATTACTTCTAGCAGCGGTTAGACTGTACAAGCCCAAAGCACACACATCATTATGCTGGATTGATGAAAAAAAAGGGAAACTCGTACAAGCTTTAGCTCTGCCATCCCGAGGCGACACAAGCTACGCCGGAATGGTATTACAGGAAAACATGCTATATCTTAGCTATTATTCATCGCATGAGGGAAAGACTGCAATCTATACCGCAAAGGTAGTCATACAAACAGATTGATCAAAGCCGGGAGAATAATTCCCGGCCTCAATCCAAAACAGATCAACCGCCTAGAACTGGCACAATGCTAATCAGAACACCAGCAGCTACCGCTGAACCAATAACGCCAGCAACATTCGGTCCCATAGCGTGCATCAACAAAAAGTTGTGCGGATTCTCTTCCTGTCCAACTTTGTTCACAACCCGCGCGGCCATCGGCACAGCAGATACCCCAGCAGCTCCAATGAGCGGGTTAATATTTCCGCCACTGATTTTATTCATTAGCTTTGCCAACAAAACACCAGTTGCTGTTCCAATCGAAAAGGCTACAAGTCCTAATAAAAGGATTCCTATGGTTTCCGGAACCAAAAACTTGCTTGCCTGCATTTTTGAACCAACCGAAAGCCCCAATAATATCGTAACAATATTGATCAACGCATTCTGCATTGTGTCCGAAAGCCGATCAACAACCATGCTCTCTTTTGCCAAGTTTCCGAACATCAATGCACCAATTAACGGTACAGCATCGGGCAAGAGCAAAATGGTCAAAAGAATTACCATAACCGGAAATAAAATCTTTTCGGTTTTGCTAACATGCCGAAGCTGCTCCATCTTAATTGCCCGTTCCTGCTTACTTGTAAGCATTTTCATTATAGGAGGCTGAATAAGGGGAACCAATGCCATATAGGAATATGCTGCTACAGCAATTGCTCCAAGCAAGCCAGGTGAAAGCTTAGTGGCTGTATAAATCGCAGTAGGACCATCAGCCCCACCAATAATTCCAATTGCGGCTGCATCAGCCAAACCATAATTAAACAGCCCAGGAAAAAAATGGGTTAAAGCCAAGGCACCAAGCAGGGTTACAAAAATACCGAATTGCGCAGCTGCTCCCAATAATGCAGTTTTGGGATTCGCCAGCAGTGGTCCAAAATCGGTCATTGCCCCAACGCCCATAAATATCAGCAATGGAAACAGTCCGTTCGAAACACCAAAATGGTAGATGATACCAATAAAACCTGCATCCCCGGCGATTCCAGCCAATGGAGCATTCGCAAGAATTGCCCCGATTCCAATAGGAACCAATAAAAGCGGCTCAAAACCCCTTACAATTGCCAAATACAGCAAAAGGACACCTACACCGATCATAATAAGCTGACCCAGGCCGCCAAAACCGGGATTATCTATACTATTGCCCAAAAAGCCGGCAATACCTGTAGATGCGAGAAACTCATTCAATGCTTGAAAAATCATTTGCATACAGCCACCTACTTCTCTATTACCAGCAACAGTTCACCGGCACGGCGCTGTTCACCTTGCTGAACTTTGATACTTTGCACAACACCATCACAAGGGGCCGACACTTCATTTTCCATTTTCATAGCTTCCATAACCAGCAGTGTATCGCCTTCATGAATAGCCTGTCCTTCGGTAACTTCAACCCGCAATACCAGTCCCGGCATAGGAGCAGCTACATCAACTGTATCTCCCGATCCACTTGCAGCGGATCCTGCTGAACCAGCAGCTACTGAAAAGCTATAAGGTTTGCCATTAACAATTGCTTTTTGATCGTCAAGCTGGACAGCATACTTTCGCCCATCCAGGGTAACTGTATACTTTCCATCGGCAGAAGCCTCTGCACCACCTGTTGGCGCCTTCACGTTTTTTCGCACGTTTGTCTGAGCTTTTCCCTGTAAAAAGAGAATACCCTTTTCCTTACAGGTAGCTGTAATAAAGATATTTTCATCTGTAATGGGCAGCTTATTGTCCTGCAACACTTTTTTTGCAGCATCTACACCCTTAGTTTCATCAGCATCGTTTATGTCCAATACTGCTTTCGTTGTGGGTTCAAGTCCGAGTTGTTCCTGTGCAAGCTTAACGATTTCTGGGTCCGGCTCTACTGGTGTTTTCCCAAAATAGCCTAATACCATTTTGCCATAGCCATCCGCAATTTTCTTCCAGGGGCCAGACATGGTATTGTTAAAAGCCTGCTGAAAATAAAATTGGCTTACAGGTGTTACCGAGGTACCGAAACCACCGCGGCGTACAACCTCGCTCATATTTGCCGCCACCTGAGGATATTTATCCAAAATGCCATTATCGCGCATCATTTGTGTATTGGCTGTCAAAGCCCCACCCGGCATGGGTGAAAACGGAATCAGAGGTTCTACGGCCAAGGCTTCCGGCGGCATAAAGTAATCCTTCATGCACTCCTTAAAAACCTCTTCGGCCTTGATAACCTTATCCACATCAATTCCAAGATCATATTCTGTATCGCGCAGAGCATGCCACATGGTAATAAGATCCGGCTGACAAGTTCCACCACTTGCCGGAGCCAAAGAAAGATCGATCTGATCTACACCAGCATCCAATGCTGCTTTATATGCCAGAACACTGGTTCCTGCAGTTTCGTGGGTATGAAATACCAAGCGTACATCTTTTCCCACTAGCTCACGAGCCTTGCGAATTGTTTCATATACTTTTGATGGAACGGAGGTTCCCGAAGCATCCTTAAAACAGATGGAATCATAGGGAATACCAGCGTCCAGAATCTTTCGCAAAGTATCCACATAAAACGTTGAATCGTGGGCCCCACTGCAACCAGGAGGCAATTCCATCATGGTTACACAGACCTCGTGCTTCAATCCAGCATCATGAATACATTGACCAGAATAAATCAGGTTGTTTACATCATTCAGAGCATCAAAGTTTCTAATTGTTGAAATTCCATGCTTTTTAAAAAGTTGTGCATGCATTTTAATAATGTCACGCGGCTGTGATTCAAGCCCGACAACATTAACTCCACGAGCCAGGGTTTGTAGATTTGCCTGCGGCCCTGCAACCTGGCGAAACTGATCCATCATATCAAATGCATCTTCATTACAATAAAAATATAATGATTGAAAGCGTGCACCACCGCCCGCTTCAAAATGATTGATCCCAGCATCAACGGCAGCTTCTACCGCCGGCAAAAAATCCTTGGTAAATACCCGCGCTCCATACGCAGACTGAAAGCCATCCCGGAAAGCAGTTACCATAAAGTCTACACGTTTTTTCATCTTATTCACTCTCCACTGTTGTTTTGTGCTAAATACGCAGCAGCTATAGCAGCAGCAACACGCTCACCATCATCTGATTTTCCGCTTGCTATGGGCTGAACCTCTTCAGGAAAAAATGCACGGCAGAAAGCCGACATTAACGAGGAAGCAGCAACCAGAATTATCAGAAAAACAAAAACGACACTCATTCCAATGAGCATCAACGTCAATCCTTCGTACATTCAGACTCCTTCAGCCTGAAGATATACTTTTTTGCTGTCTTCTGGCAAGGCAGGTCTATTATTATGACTAAATTGCCCACGAATATGTAAGACCAACAGGATGCAGAGAAACTTGTTCCGAAGGTACATTCTTTTATTCAGCATCCTTCGGTTGATCGGATTTTTTCTTTGGAGTGTATGGGGGCGGATTGTCATTCAGAAAACTTTCCACCGTTTCCAAAAACTCGGCAAGTAGTTTTTTGCTAACCACAAAGATATGGCCTACATTGCGCTCAATAGTTCTATTCAAGCCGCCACGGGTCATTTGCTTGTTGGCCGAACGGCGGCCAAAAAACTCACTTGTGATACACGAACCCGTAGGTGCTATGGGATCACGCTGACCCCGGTAATCAAATATCGCAACCTTTCCTCGGTCCAAAGCCGAAAGATCAACCGGTTTTCCATCCAAGTCAGGGACACTAGATGGCAAAATATAATTCCCGTTCCATATTTGGTTTTCCATAAAAACCTTTCGAATCCACTCACGATGTGCACGAGCCGGAAAACGCGTTCCATAGTGCAACCAATTCATAAAAGGTGCAGCATCAGCAACGGCTCCCGGGAAATGGGCCCGCATGTAAAAGCCCTCGGTTACAGAGAATGCAACACCTGGCTGAATTCCATGCATACCCAGTTCGATGGTTTGCGGCGGCACATTACTACCTGAGAAAAAATCTGATAAAATACCTTCGTCATACTGTTCGCGAATTACATCGCGCATTGGCTTATGTCCGCTACCTTCATCATCAAACAATATTGGTGCGGTAAGCAATACCAGCTGACGGATATATACAGCTTTGCCAGTACACTCGGCCTCTTCAATCCTACGAGCCAAATAGGGCACAAACATCGTGCCTGCCATGCAATATGCCATGACTTCAATAATTTGTCCTGGATGCTTTTTCTCAATTATGGCAAGATACTCATCATGTATGGTTTTCCCGTAAAATGATAAGGGCAGATCTTTCTGATCCTCTTCAGGATTACCATGATCCACCATATAGATGGTATACCCCATTGCAAGCATGCCCTCGACCACCGATTTTTGTGGTGCCAAATCGTAGATATCACAACGATTGATCATGGGACTAGCCATGTACAAAACCTTTCCGTTTGCCTTCACACCCTTGGGCAAGGGATAATGCCGCAAAATGATCGAATAACGACGCGAACCTTCAACCTCAATCCATGGACATGCGCCTAGCTTTGCCTCAGGCGACTCGTGTGCATATCGGCGAATGTCTATTGCATCATGTTCAAGCAATGCCAGTAAACGTTTTTCACACTCCTGCAGATACTCACTATCTGAAATGAGCGGGTTACCACTTTTATCGGTTTTACGATAGGGCTGCCGATCAATTTCCGGAAGAACATCATTCGCAATTACTTGCACAAGCGAACGCAGTAAATGTTTCATTGCCCCTAAGCGGGTTTGTCCGGCACTATGATATTGCCATTCTAGCAGCTGCTGTGCTGCTAAACGGCCAGACAACCAGGCCTGTCCGTCCGCATCCTTACATGCCCAAAGACATTTCCCCCGATCAAATGCCATCTTTCCGTTTTCTTCATGCACCAAAAACTTCATGATGGTTGAAATACCGGCAGCATACTCGGCCTCGATCCTGGAATTATCACGCGAGATGAGGTCAGGATCATTACTAGCAGCGGTATCCTTTTGTGTTATTTGCACAAGCGGCTTCATCCAATTTGTAAATAATTCCCCGGGCAATCCAAATGACGAAAAAACCTCAGCCTGCACCTCGCTAATGTGAGCAAGATTTTTCAAAACCATTCCGCTCAATTCACTTTGCCAGTTTCGTATTCCAGTCAAATGAAAAGGATTATCTACAGGAGTCTCCCCCATCAAAAAATCTAGTTTTTCAGCATCAAATGCAACTATACTTGGAATCATTTATTCTTCTACTCCATGCGGGGAATTTTTAGATACTTTTGCCGATGTGTCACAAAAAAAATCTTCAACGTGTTCCAAGAATTCAGCCAAAAGTTTTCGACTCACAACGAATATGTGGCCGATATTTTTTTCAATTGTCCTGTTTAATCCTCCGCGTGTTAATTGCTTGTTTTTTTTGCTTAAGCCCCAATGTTCGCTGGCAACACAAGACTTAGGTGGGGCAATTACATCACGGGTTCCGCGATAATCAAATATTGCAATACCTGCTTTTCCTAAGGCATCAAGATCAACCGGTTTTCCATCAAGCTGGGGCAAGCGGGAAGGCAAACAGTAGGTTCCCTCCCAAATGGCATTATCCATAAAAATACGCTGAATCCACTCCTGGTGGGCCTTAGCGGCAAAACGCGTACCAACGGAAAGCCAATGAATAAAGGGGGCAGCATCTTTTATTGCACCGGCAACATTTGCACGGGAATAAAAACCCTCGGCCACAGAAAAGGCAACCCCAGGTTGGATAGCGTTCATCCCCATCTCAATTGTTTGAGGCGGCACATTACAAAAACCAAAAAATCGGTGCATGATATCTGCATCATAATCGTTGCGAATAACATCTCGCATCGGCTTATGACCACTTTCATCATCATCAAATAATACTGGGGCTGCCATCAATACAATTTTATCAATGCCAACTTCTGTGCCGCTAAGCTGGGCCTCTTCGGCCCGACGAGCCAGATATGGAATGAATAAGGTTCCCCCCATACAATAGGCCATTACATCAATTTTCTGCCCTGGATGGCGTTTTTGTATCAATTCAATATAGCGGTCGTGCACCGTTTGCCCAAAAAACTCCAGCCCAAGCTTGTTTTGTTCCGGCCCTGGATTTCCGTAATCGATCATGTACAGGTCATAGCCCAACTGCAGCATGCCGGCAATTACCGATTTCCCTGGTGACAAATCAAAAATCTCGCAACGATTTATCATTGGGCTTGCTAGATACAAACTTTTACCATTTGATTTAACGCCAGCAGGACGGGGATAATACCGCAAGCGCACTGTATGCATTTGGGATTCTGGTACCTCTTCCCACTCTGATGCTCCAATTACCGCATCTGGAGATTCAATTGCAAATGTATACATATCCAAGGCATCTTGAGCATAAAGAGACAATAATCGCTGTTCGCATTCAGCAAGATACTCAGCATCACTTTGACTGACTTTTCCTGTCTTCTTATCAAACTTTCGATATGGCTGGCGAGATACATCGCTTAATACTTCACCAGTAATTACTTGTAGCAAGGAACGCAATAAACGTTTCATAGCTCCCAGGCGAGTCAGACCTAAACTATGGTACTGCCATTCCAATACCTGCAATGCGGTTATTTGAGAAATCAGCCATTGCCGTTCTGTAGAGAAATCACATACCTTTTGACAACGATCCCTATCAAAAACAAGCTTCTTATCCTGTTCTTCCCCAACAAGATTACCCAATCCCGCTTCTCGATCCGCTGAACTGGCAGATACTTCTGTAATAAGATGTCCAATTATTCGCCGCAATCCTGCCGCATATGACGATTCAATACGCAGATTATCAGCAGCAATCGCATCTGGATTATGGCCAACAAATACAGCATTATGAGTCATTTCAACCAGCGGTTGTAGCCAGGCAGTAAATAAATCCCCAGGTATACCCAAGGGCTTCCACAACGTTTCCTGT
>CAYNNU010000103.1:0-7962 GCA_964398645.1 uncultured Spirochaeta sp. | reverse complement strand
TTGTCTTTCTGCTGGTTCAGTTCGCCGTAGGTTTCGTATTGTATGTCGATGGGGCCAAAGTGTATTCCGCTGTCTAGCTCAATGCCTTCGCTGCTTGCGTTGCATGAGTGTATGTGTTGTTCAACAAGCCCGATTTCATTTGCCTTCATTTTGTATACCCTGTCCGTAAGCAGCAGTCGTGTCAAGGAGTTTTTTTTCGGTGATTGCACCGTCTGCGCTCTTGTGTCATTATTATGTTATGGTGCTATTTCGAATTGGTCTGTCAATTTTTTGGTTCTCGCTTGTTGCTGTGCTTTTTCCTGCAATAGATATTCGCCCGCTATCTACGGGGCAAAGAAGAGAAGCTCAAGTTTCTTCGCGCAATTCAAATGCGTTTGCACGGCTATTGGTGTATTTGATACCTATTCTTTGCAGTTTGTTCGTTTTATGGCTTGTTTCGGCGTTGGAAACGAAAGAATACTCAGGGTTTGGTTATTGGCTGCACCATTTTTTGACCGATTGGCTGCCCTTGCTCTTTGTGCCTTCTATATACGCGGCTGTTTCTGCTGGTCATTCAAGAATGCGTTCTATTTCGCTTAAGGAAATGCTGCGGGTATACTGGATTTTACTGATGTTTATGCTGATATATCCTGTCCTCTTTCATGAGGGAATCTGGACAGCAATGGAGTTATTTGTTGATCCTATATTGATGGGCTCTGCTTTGTTGGTTCCTCCAATGATGATGTTTGTGCGCTATCTATCTGTCGGCCGTATTGCCCGTCATACTTTTTGGTTGTTGTTGCTGGCGGTTGGGGCGGCTGCTGCCGGGGTCCAAAGCCTGTTTTTGCTAAATCGCTGGTTGTTGGGAATTTTAACCTTATTGCTTTTTGTCGCTCTTACTGTCGGCTGTGTGTTTTTCCTTTCCAAGGTCGGTCGTCGGGTTTCGACAGGGCCGGCAGCAGATGAAGAACGGCGTTCAATCTGGTCGGGAGTGCTGACTGCATGAGTAGTGCGCTATCGGCATTGCGTCCGAATTCCGCTTGTAGCCGATGCTTGAGTGTCTTACTGCCATTGCTTTTTCTTTTTTCGTCCTGTTCTGTTCAGCCCTTGCTTGTTATTGATCCCTATATTCAGCGGATGGAGCCTGAGGCAGAGTATCCTGGAGCACAAACAGTGACTGTTGATGGTGATTATCCCTGGACTGACTCTCTTGAAAATGCTGTTGCCGCAAGCAAGGCGACGGAAGTGCTGCTATCTCCTTTTTTGCATTATGCGGCAGTAGAAACCGCCTCGGGTTTTCCTGAACATCAGTTTTTCGTCATTAGTCCTGGTGAAGAATTTTCTGTTTCGGCTGAAAATGTATTCCGTATTCCGATAAGCCGTATGGAGGCAATGAAACATCTGCAGGAATATATCCGTCAATATCTGGCGGCTGATACAGAAGCAAATAGGGTATTTCTGATGTTGTATACCGGAAACCAGCAGAGAGTACAGGAAATTGATTTTTTACTTTCTGCTCTGTCGTCCTATCCTGTTTCGCGGGTGAGTGTTCAGCGTTATCCATCTTTGCCGTCTGTGGCGACTATTCAGCAGGAAATAAGTACATTGGCAGTTGATAGCTCACTTTTACTGGTAGTTCTGTTGGCTGAACAGGTTCCTGAAACACTCGAGTTTGTAGCCGAAAAAGAGTTTCGAGTTATTACGGAGAATATCGGAAGAAATCCGCGTTCGTCATTTATTCTGGGAAGCATTGAATATAACTTTCCTGCTGCTGTTCGTGCTGTTTTGAATTATTCTGGAGAAAATTTACAGGATTTTGCCGCTCAGGCGGAATTTATGCTGTACGATGATGCAAAAAACGGTCATAATCAATAACGGGTGTGGAAAACCGAATTTTCATAGAAAAAGATATGGGGTATGCCAGCGTTCTGTTTGACAAAGAAAAAATGAACGCCTATACTTCACTAAGACTCTGGACGATGTTCTATATATAAAGGAGAAGAGGATGAAGCGAAGCGTTCTGCTTTCTTTCTGCCTGGTGGTTTTGGGCTTGCTTCTGGTATCGCCTGTTGCCGCTCGTCGGATAGCGACAATAACCATCGAAAGTTTTGATGATCCTGTTGCGAGCCCTTGGGTTGTGCAGGGAAGTAAATTTGTTACTGAGGGCTTTCCCCAGTATGGGTTTATCCGTTCTTGGCCTGATGGATTGTATCGCCATGAGCCGGAAGGTGTAACACTGCACTCATTGGGGGCAAGGGCGCAGTTTGACCGTCTTGGATATAACTATCTTGAGTTTATTCCGGTGGAAACTGATGCTGAAGGCAACCAGGTTTCTCGGCCAGTTACAATTCCCGGCAGGGCTGAATCATTGGATTTTTGGGTATGGGGTTCGAACCATAATTATTATGTAGAGGTGCAGTTGCGCGATTATCGCGGGGTAGTGCATACTTTGCCGGCAGGAAATATCAACTTTATTGGTTGGCAGAACCTGCAGGTACAGATTCCTACGTATATTCCGCAGGGGCAACGGTATATCCCTATGACTCGTTCGCTTGAATTGGTAAAAATTCTGATGTGGACCCGTCCGACGGAACGAGTTGATGGTTTTGAGATTTATATCGATCATATCACTGTACTTACTGACTTGCATGAAGAGCCGTTTGATGGTGAGGAGCTGGCTGATCCGAATCGGATTGATCAGCTGTGGTCAGAGGCATCTGGGTCTAATTTCTAAGGTAGGAGAGAGATGATGAAAAGAACGATTATATTGGTAATCCTACTGGCGACTGCAGGAAGCTTGTTCGCTCAGACACAGGGTGGCCGGGTGCAGGCTGGACAGATAGCAGCAGATGAAATTGGAACTGATACTGCTCAGCAACGCTTGCAGGAAATCTCGATTTCTAAGTTTGAAGATCCGGGTATGTGGAGTGTGGCTATGCCGCTTGATCAGGGTATTATTACTCATCAGCGCTTTCCTGGTGCTCCGGCGGATAAACGACCGCTTGAGGCTGAAGAAGCTACTGGAACAGCAGAGCCGGATGAATACGTACTTGGTGTGCGGGCGAATTTTTATCGCCGCGGTTCCACTGCATTGTCGGTATTGTCAAACCGTCCATTGGTTGTTCCTGGTATCGCCAAAACAATCAGTGTTTGGGTAGTTGGACGTAACTTCAATCATACATTGAATGTGGTTATTTCAGACCATTTCGGAAACCGGGCAGTATTACCAATGGGTAAATTGAACTTTACCGGTTGGAAAGAATTGACAGTTGCTGTTCCTGCGCATATTCGTCAGCGAGATATTCATTACAGTAACCTGACTGGAATCCGGATTCTGGGTTTTGTTATTACCCCGGCTTTGGAGGAAACATACGGTTCATATTATGTGTACTTTGATGACCTTCGGGTTGTTACTGACTTGTTTGCCGAAGAGGCGCGCGATGAAGATGACATGGTTGATTCCTGGTAGGGGATACAACATGTTGAAAAAAACCCCGTGTTATACGGGGTTTTTTTGTCTTGTTTGCAGAGGAGCGTAGGGTGGAAGATGTTTGGTCTTTTTTACGAGAGGTATATTTTTTTAAAGATGTGTCTGATGATGACCTAAGTCTTTTGGTCGAGCGGTGCCATGTCGAGCAATATCCGGCTGGTGCGGTGGTTTTTACTGAACATGCACGCGCCGAGCGCTTTTTTATTGTGAAGTCTGGTTCCGTAGAAGTGTGGAAGGATTATTATACCGATCATCCGGATCGATTGGGTTCACATGGTGTGGGTCACTTATTTGGTGAAATGGGGCTCATTGATGATGTTCCACGTTCGGCTACAGTTATTGTGGTTGAAGATACCCGCCTTTTGTACGTTTCTCGTGAAGACTTTATGTATTTGGTGAGCAAGAGCCCTGGGATTGCGATGTCAATTATCCGCTCTTTATCTGGTATTGTTCGCCGCTCAAATATTTCCTATGTTACGAATTTACGCAAACGGAACCGTGAATTGATTCAGGCAAATGGTGAGTTGCAGATAGCCCAGCAACAGTTACTTCGCAAAGAGCGGCTATCAACATTAGGAAAACTGTCTTCCCTCATATTGCATGATATCCGCAACCCCTTGAGTATCATTAAAGGGTATACAGAGTTGATACACATGCACGCTGGTGATTCGGAAAAGGTGCGGGCACATTGCGGGGTATTGCTGCAGGAAATTCAGCGTATGCATAGTATTGCCAATGAGTTACTTGATTATTCCAGGGGCGAAATCCGTTTGGAGTTGTCGGTCGTTGAGATGGATGAATTATTTGCCCGTCTTGAACATTCTTTGGGAAAGCTTTTTCGGGACCAGAAAAAAGAGTTGGTGCTGGAGAACTTTGTTGACAGGCCTGTGCTTCTTGATATGGAGCGGATGCAGCGGGTGTGGTACAACCTTGCGGATAACGCCCGAAAGGCCCTTGATAGTGGAGGAAGTTTGCGTGTGCATGCCTGGAATGATGCAAACTTTTTGTACATTGAATTTATAGATACAGGTTCTGGTATGGATGTAGAGACTCAAGGCATGATGTTTGATCCATTTTTCTCAAAATCATCATCAGGTGGTACTGGTTTGGGGATGGTCATTGTAAAAAGTGTTATTGAGGCTCATGGTGGGACTGTTTCGGTTGAAAGTACAGAGGGTAAGGGGACCACAGTAGGTATTTGCCTTCCGACCCATACTTGATTATCAGCTTGTTCTCATTGTATGCGAGGGCAGAGTTTTTTTGTATTTTCCTGTACCTGCTTTGCCAGTTTTTCTACTGTTGTGTTTCGACATTGCGCCGCCATTTTGTAGCTGTGGATTATTCTGCCGGGATGGTTTGTTTTTCCGCGTTTTGGCTCCGGCGTGAGATAGGGGCTGTCTGTTTCCAGCAACAGGCGATCATCCGGAATTTCAGTAAGGATTTTTCGTAGTTCTTCGTTGCGTTTGAATGTGATGTTGCCGGAAAAAGAAATATACATACCCAAATCCAGGAAGCGATGGGCGCTTTCCAAGTCCGCATCGAAGCAATGAATTATTCCGCTGGCATTCAAAGGGATGCTTTGCAGCATGGCTATTACGTCTTTGCTGGCTTGACGGTTGTGGATGATTACTGGAAGCTTTTTTTGCTGAGCCAGCTCCAGTTGTACTGCGAATAATTGCTTTTGTGCATCCGCTTCGCCATAGTCTCGGTAATAATCGAGTCCGGTTTCGCCAACTGCAACCACACGCTCAATATCCAGTAAGGGTTCGAGTTGTTTTGCGGCTTCCTGTGCAGCTATGGAGTTTGTTCTACCGGGGTGGTATCCAGCGGAAAAATATACGAAAGGGTAGTCTTTCAGGGCTTTTAGCCGTTGATCCATGTCGATGTGACCACGGATGCTTACATCGATTGCTAGGCTGATGTGGGCATCCTTCATTTTGGTCAGTAGTTCATCATGGGAGTAGCCTTTTTGGATTGTTTCAAGATAATGGAAATGAGTATCCGTATACATATTGACCCTCTTGGTCGGCTAGGGTAGAGTTCTGTTGCTTGCCGGAGTGGTGGAATTGGTAGACACAGGGGACTTAAAATCCCCCGGCTTTTGCGAGCTGTGCCGGTTCAAGTCCGGTCTCCGGTAAACATATCCACCACGGGCAGACAGTAATATTGTTTGTCAGTATGCCATAAGGCCCGCTCGTATTCTATACAGGCGGGCTTTTTATTGCCCTTAGTCCGGTGATATCTCTTGCGAAAAGCCTAAAGTATGAGTATGCTGTGAGGGGAGGATTTGATGTCCGGAAAATTTCAATCAATGCAGTTGGTAACCTTTCAATTGGGAGAAGAACAGTACGGAATCGATATCATGGATGTTGAGGGTATTGTGAAGGTCGAGGAAGTCCGTGCGATACCGAATTCTCCTACCTATGTTGAGGGGATTTTCAATCTACGTGGTGAAATTATACCGGTGATTAATTTGCACCGGCGGTTCCATTTGAAAAAGGCAGATTTGAGCGAAGAAGATAGATTGTTAAGCGGTTTTGTCATCATTCAAATTGATGACATGCTGCTAGCGGTAATTATCGATAAAGTAAATCGTGTTGTTACCGTTGAGGGCCAGGATATTCAGCCTCCCCCGCAAATGATAAGTGGTATCGGGGCGGAATATATTCAGGGAGTGGTTAACCGTGAAGAAGACGGCTATTTAATCATCCTTGATATTCGTCGTCTGTTTAATCCCCGGGAACTACGGGCAATTGGTGATTTTTCCCAATTCTGATTTTGTATTAAGGAAGTAATGACGTGAGTATTCCTCTGTTTCGACCCGCTGTAAATCGCCGGGATATGCAAGCTGTTTTGGAAACCATGGTTGATGATACCTTGGGGCCGGGGCAGATTTCTGATGGCTTTGTGCACGCTCTGCTTGATGTTTTTGATTTTGAGGGAGGTGCGGCTTTTCGGGAGATGCGCCGGGCGCTTGATGTTCTTTTTGACGCATTAAAGTTGACAGAGGGGCAAGGTATTTTGCTTTCGCCGCTTTTGCCTAGGGTATATGCGGAGGCTGCAGCTGCCGCACACATAGCCTTTGATTTTGTCGATGTTGATTCGCGTAACGGAACGGTTTCTGTTGAGTCCTTGCAGCAGGCTATGGCAGTTGAACGGGATTTTCAGGTGGCCTGCCTTGTGTGCGATAGTTCCTTAGGCTTTGTTCCGGATATTGCCAGTCTTTCTGAATTGGTTGATGTGCTCGTTTTAGATGTGAGTAAAAGCTGTGGGGCTCTTCGCGCTGTATGCGGCGGGGCTGCGGATGAACAGGATGATCAGGCAGGTGAATCGGCAGGCGAGCAGTGCGAAACGGCTATTGTGGCCGATTACGTGCTTTTTTCTTTTGAAGAGGATGATATTATCACTACCGGTGGCGGCGCTGCCGTTTTGGGAAGAAGTAAGAAACAGTCATCGGCATTGAATAAGGCGGCGCGCGGATTTTCTTCGGCCTATTTTTTGCCGGATATTAATGCGGCACTGGGGCGGGCACAGCTGAAGGAATTACCACGGCGTTGTGAGCGCCGCAAGGAAATTGCTGCTGTACTGCAGCGGGCAGTACAGCAGTCCCGGCACAGCTTGCTGGTTCAGGCCGAAGGGGCTGGGCGGGTGCATTATGGGCTTCCGGTTGTTGTGCAGACTGGGCGCAATGATGCGCAGCAGTATGCTGCCAAAAAGGGTGTGGACACCCGATCTGCCTACGAGGGGAGTATCATTGATGCCTACGGTTTGGAACCGGGGCAGGAAACGACTGCTTCCGAGGAGGATCAGCTAGTGTGCAGTACAAGCGCGGTTCCAGAGGCTGCGCGCTTGTGGCGGCAGACCTTGCTATTTCCTTTATATCCTTCGCTTACCAACCTGCAGGTACAGGAAATATCCAGAATTTTGATAAGCTTGCCATAAATTTGTTTTTTTACCTAACTGTCTCAATCTTTACAGCCTGAACAAGTGTAAGTATAGTTAAGACAATGAAAAAAACGATTCGTTCTGTACTGATAATGGCCAACACACAAAAAGCAGACGCTGGAAGAATGATTAGTGATATCCAGGAGCGGCTGGAAGGTCGTGGTTTGGCTGTTTCGGTGTGCCGTTTTACCGGCGAGTCGTTTAAGGAAGACATTCCTGCAGCAGATTTGGCGATAAGCTTGGGGGGTGACGGAACGGTTCTGTTTTGTGCTCGACTGCTGGCTGGGCGCGGCATTCCAATATTGCCGGTGAATTTGGGCAGTTTTGGTTTTATTACTGAGGTTGCTGCCAGCGAGTGGTACCAGGTCTTTTGTGATTATGAGCAGGGGCGGGTTGCTGATTACCAACGGCTGATGTTGCGGGCGCGGGTCATTCGGGACGAAAAGGTATTATGCGAGCATATCGGTTTGAACGATGTGGCGGTTGCCGGTGCTGGAATCTCGAATTTGGTTTCGGTGGCAGTGGCGGTTACTGGCGGGCGTTTGGGG
>CAYNNU010000102.1:0-8037 GCA_964398645.1 uncultured Spirochaeta sp. | reverse complement strand
ATGACCGCACAGGCACTCGGGGTACTGAGCTACGATGGTCAGGATCCAATCAGCTTGTCCACTCCCGATTCTGCCAACACAGCAATCGGAACACTGGACTCAGCTCTGCAAATTATCAGCAAGCAGCGGGCTGACTTGGGCGCATACCAAAACCGTATGGAGTTTGCTACCCGTGGTTTGGATGTAGGAGCAGAAAACCTTCAAGCAGCTGAATCGCGAATCCGCGATGCAAACATGGCCGAAGAGTCAGCAGATTTTGTGAAAAATCAGATTCTGTTGCAATCTAGCCAGGCAATGCTTGCTCAGGCTAATGTTCGTACACAAGGAGTCTTGCAACTTTTGGGTTAGAGTATTATCCTTAAGAGTGTAAGAGTAGGTATCCTCGGTTTTCCGAGGATACCTAGTGTTCTTTGAAAAACACCCTCTGGTGTTACCGGAAGTCGGAGAAACCTTTCGATGCGCACAAACGGCAGCCTTGGCTGCCTTTCGGTGTATCGGGACTGGTTTCCCCGAAAAACTGTATATGCGGGCGCGACAAGCGCATAGACAGCCTTTCGGTAGAGGTTGGGCAGGGATGCCCAATACACACCATCAAGGAGGGTTATATGATAATTAACCACAACGCGAGTGCGACGTTTGCCAACCGTCAACTGGGTACCAGGACGTCGGCAATTCAGAACAACATCGAGAAACTGAGTTCAGGACAAAGAATTAACCGTGGTTCTGATGATGCATCGGGACTGGCAGTATCTGAAAAGATGCGTAGCCAGATTCGAGGTCTAAATCAAGCAGAAAGAAACGTGCAGAATGCTGTATCGTTCATCCAGACTACTGAAGGATATCTGCAGCAAACCCAGGACATTCTTCACCGTATCCGTGAGCTCTCTGTACAATCGGCAAACGGCATTTACACTGCTGAAGACCGGATGCAAATCCAGGTTGAAGTTTCCCAGCTGGTTGATGAAATCAACCGAATTGCCAGCCATGCACAGTTTAACGGCATGAACATGCTGACAGGTGCTTTTGCAGCTACTGGCGAAACAAGCCGGGCAATGCAGTTCCAGGTTGGTGCCAATATGGATCAGAGCGAACAAGTATTCATTGGCACAATGACCGCTGAGTCACTTGGTCTGATGAATGCACAAGGCGACAATGGAATCATTTCCATTTCTACACCAACAAGCGCAAATAATGCAATTGGTGCTGTAGATACTGCACTGCAGGCAGTTAACCGCCAGCGTGCTGACCTTGGCGCATACCAGAACCGCTTTGAAATGGCTCAAAATGGTATTGCATCAGCTTCAGAAAACTTGCAGGCAGCTGAGTCGCTTATCCGCGACACTGATATGGCTTCGGAAATGGTTGAGTTTGTTAAAAACCAGATCCTTACCCAGTCAAATCAGGCTATGCTGGCACAAGCTAATGCCGTTCCGCAGGGCGTATTACAACTGCTTGGTTAACATTGGTTTAATTCCAAGAGATTTCTGGACGTCATCTTTTGGAATCCGGGAGGGAGGGTCGCGCCTCCCCCTCCCATTTTTTACTGTTTGGAGGGAGCTATGGCTATCCAGATAGATACAAGCAATTTTTCTCAAACTACCGCAAACAAAGCATCTCAAGCTGTACATAAACAAGTAGTACGGGCAGAAGAACAGAAAAAAAACGAAGAGCAGCGAAAATCTCGGCTCACAATGGAGCAAGTTACACCCATTGTGCACGAGCTTGAGCAAACTGCCAGTTTTTTGAATAAAAAGCTAAAATTCTCAATCAACAACGAACTAAATGAGGTCGTTGTCAAGGTAGTTGACGCAGAGACCGATAAAGTGATCAAGGAACTGCCGCCCGAAGAATTGCTAAGAATCAGCATGCGGATTCGGGAAGCAGTCGGCCTACTTATTGACGAAGAGATTTAAGCCCGCCGAACTCGGCGGTCAGAGGAACTGCTGATGTCGGATTTCACCATACCCGGAGTGAACAACAAATACTTCTCTGATGAGCAAATAGAGGACATGGTTGAGCTGGAGGCACGCCCGATCAGGCGCCTGGAAGGCGACAACGAAATCCGGGAGCTCGAGAAGGAATCCTGGCAGGAAATCGGGCGCAGAATATCCAATTTGCAGGGTGCTGCACGGAATCTTTTTGGCGTAGACAGCCCCTTCCGCGACCGCACAGCTGAAAGCAGCGACGAGGCTATACTCACCGCACAGGCTGGACGAAACGGCACCGAAGAACGCGCTGAACTGATTGTTCGGCAAACAGCGGCAGCCGACCGCTTTGCCAGCAATCCCCTACCCGAAGAAATCGAAATACCCGCCGGTGAATACGGCTTTACTATTGGCGATGAAGAGCACAGCCTGCGCTTTCGCGGCGGAGACATAGATTCTTTTGCGTCCGCAGTGAACTCCCGGCTTGGCGAACATCTGCGCGCCCGCATTGTCCAGGACACACCGAGCAGCAAGCGTTTTATTATCGAATCGCTGGATGAGGGCGAAGACAATCGCCTTGGTTTTCAGGATAATTTCATCGATATTGCCCTCGACATCGGATTGGTAAGCCGCTCGCTAACAACAGACATGAGCGTTGCACTGCCGGAAAATCTGCAGGAACTGCTGGTGTCGCCTGAAAGTACCCGTAGAATCCCCCTGCCGGCGATTGCACCAGGCGGGAACATGCGCCTGCAGTTCGAAATGCGGATTGATGTGCTGGACGAGTCCAGCAGGAGCGTGCCGGCGCCGCCACCGGGCCCAAGCCTGCCCGAACAAGACAGCGTTCAGGTTCGGGATGTGCGCCTGCCCGACCAAGGGCTTGCACTGGAACTGCCGGACACAGGGCCGCAGGTGCCGCCGCCACCTGTTACCGACGACCGCATTGTCCACCTGGACGGCAGCGGTAGCAGCGAGCTCATCCCTACGCCCGTCCAAACACAAGGCTACGAGATGGTAGAAATATCAATCTCTGATTATCTTGCCGGTAGCCCTGAAGCCTTGGAAATTCGCAATAACAATAGCCTAAAAAATGTTTTCATACGTAATGTCCGTATATATGATCCAGACTCCCGTGGCGATTATGTGCCGGAAAATCCTCTGTCCACCGCCAGGAACGCGATAGTTTCTGTAGACGGAATCGATTTTACCCGCAACAGCAACAAGATCGAGGATTTAATCCCCGGCACAACCATCAACCTGCGCCGGGCCAGCGATAACCCGGTTGAGGTGACTGTGGGACCGGACCGGGAAGCAGCAAAAAATGCAATTATTGAGTTTGCCGGCTACTACAACCAACTCATGACCGAAATTCTTATTCTTTCCCGCAGCGATGATACCATAATCGATGAGATTGAGTATTTTGATTCCGACGAACGGGAAGAAGCCCAGGAACGTATGGGACGGATGCAGGGAGACAGTACGCTCAATCAAATTTCCCGGGCAATGAAGGCAGCCACCTCCGCTCCCTACGAAACCGATATGGACCGTGAAATGGCGCTCCTTGCACAAATCGGGGTTTCTACCAGCTCTGCCAACCAAGGCGGCGGTTTCGACGCCTCCCGCCTGCGCGGATACCTGCAGATAAATGAATCCCAGCTAGAAGATGCACTGGAGAACAATTTTTACGCTGTCCGGCAACTGTTTGGAAACGATACGGATGGCGACGGGCGCATCGATACCGGTGCTGCTTTCGAGCTTGACCGTCTAACCCGACCTTATGTGCAAACCGGCGGAATAATTGCCACCCGCACAGATACCATAGATTCTGCAATTTCCCGGGCTGAGGATCAGATAGAAACCTACGACCGCCGACTTGAAGACTATGAAGCAGACCTACGCCGTGATTTTGCCAGAATGGAAGGGGCAATCCAGCAAATGGAAGCCAATTCACAGCGTTTTGAAAATATGAATCCAAGAAACTAACAGATTATTGAAGGAAGATGCATGGAAATTTTTGTAAACGATGAAGCAATTGAAACAACTCTTGAAGATAACGACACCATCGGATCTGTGCTCAACCAGCTAACCGGCTGGATTGAATCAAATGGTGAGTTCGTTATTTCCACAAAGTTTGACGAGCAGGATATTTCCAGCGGACTTCCCCCAGCATTAGCAGAACAGAAAGCTACGTCAGGCGGAAGCATTTCCATCCAAACCTGCCCCGCCATCGAGTACCGCGTCCGTCGGATAACAATAATGGACGATTACCTTTCACTGCTGGAAGAAAACCTGCTAAAAGGAAGCCTGCAGGAAATCCAAAATGCAGCAATTGAATACCCATATATTCAACAGCAATTAGCTGAAGAGTTGGGTAGCGGAAGCAGCTCCAACGAACTGGACACCATCATTCCTGCACTCATGCAGGAAAACAAAGAGCCCACGAGCGAACAAAGGCAGACGATTGCAATTATCGTACAAATGATACGCTCCGTTTTACAGGACAGAAAACGGGAGATACTGCATCCCCAAGAATCCGCACGCGTTGCGGCAGAACAATTACTCGATTTAATGCCCGAAATAGTGGAAGTATCCATACAAATCCAATCCAATGAGCAACAAACCGCAATGAAAACCGTTTTCAGCGTTAGCGAATTACTTGGCAAGCTGTTGCGCAGCCTGGGGGTAATCGAAAACACCGCGCAAGAAGCAAACAAGTTGGAAATCGCGAACCTGAAGGAACGCGAAATAGGCATCCTGGATCTTTTAAAAGAATTTGAAGAGGCCTTTGCCGCCAATGACACAGTAAGTGTTGGAGATATTTTAGAATATGAGGTAGCACCTGTACTCGAAGAGTTCTGTCATGATATACTACGCGCTATCACTGATAAAACAAATGGGGTAGAGGGATCATAAGACATGGCTAAGAAAATCGGCTTTTTTGCAAAACTTCGTTTTAAGCGTCTTGCTGCCGAAAAAGCTTTGACAGAGCAGGAAACAGATTCCCTTCTATTTATTGCAGAGCGATACAGCCTTCCTCTGCCGGAACGTTTGCTCAACGATATCGATTTTCTTACTGAACAAGCTGAACGCCTCCACAGCCTAATCCAAAAAAGCGCGGTGGATAACGCCAATGCCGACGGCCGTTTGCACTTTGTTTTTTCCGCCCTGCGTAAGCTGCAGAATGCAAAGCTGAAAGAACAAACGGATATTGAATCGACCCGGGAGCTTGGTACTGGAATGATGATCCGCTTGCGAGTGGATAAGGGTAAAATTTACCAAACGCTTATCACAGCAAACAGCGCATCTGGCTTCGGAATTAAGGTTCCCTACGACAAACAAGGCAACCAGGTTCGACTGCGCAAAGGTAGCAAGGTCTATCTGCAAGCCGTAAGCGACCAGGATAGCATGTATCAATTTGCCGCTACCGTTACCGGATACAATACCCGGCATGGTATTGCTGCAATGTTTCTAAGCCATACCTCGCAAATCAAAACCGTAAGCAAACGACTGGCCCCGCGACGGTTTTATGACAAGCCAACCTATTATTATCCCATTGTAGTTGAAGAGCATCCGGAAGATAGCACAAAAAAACGCGCCCGGGTAATTGAAGAGCGCCGAAATATTGGCACCATTGAGGATATCAGCGCCGGTGGCTGCTGTATCCGCTGCCGAGCTCCCCTGCCCAAGGATGAGCTACTCAAAGCAGAGTTTGATACTCCGCAGGGAACCCATATTCAGGTCTTTGGCAAAGTGGTGGGGATACAAAAGATTAAAACCGGCGGACATCATATGCACGTACAGTTTACCCGCCTATCACGCAAGCATCTTAACACGATCGATGCTTTTGTATTAGGATTCGGGGAACGCAGAAGAAATAAAGCAGGCTAAAAAAAATGACTCTTATTGAACTAAAAAATGTTGAACACAAAAACTCTCATATCCATTATCGACGGATTTTTGAAGCCCGGGCAATTGTAGAATACCTTGGCCGAAAACCGGAAGAAAAAGAAATCAAATTCACTATCGAGCACTCTCCTTTGGGGGGGATTTCAGTACAGATTGATTATCTGGAACCCATCGATTACCCCATGCTTCCAGCCAAACAGGCCTTGAAGGCAGCTATTGCAGAGCTCGATCAGAAGGGCAAACTGCAATAATGCGGCTGGTCTCACGATCACCTGAAGAAACAGAAAACATTGGCAAACACATCGGCAATTGGGCAAAACAGCTTTGCCGGGACAGCCTTGGCGGGGTCGTGCTTTTGCTTGATGGCGAATTGGGAATGGGCAAAACCGTATTGGCCCGCGGTCTGGCCCGCGGTCTGGGAATCACCGAACGAATCACCAGTCCTACCTACAGCATTATTCAAGAATACACAGGTTCTCCCGGCCTAATCCATGTTGATTTATACCGCATCCACGATGCAGACGAACTAGTTGAACTTGGCATAGAAGAA
Organism: uncultured Spirochaeta sp.; assembly: GCA_964398645.1. Taxonomy (GTDB): domain Bacteria; phylum Spirochaetota; class Spirochaetia; order DSM-27196; family DSM-8902; genus Spirochaeta_B. The sequence continues at coordinate 1,656 of CAYNNU010000102.1, read as the reverse complement.
CTACAGGCTGAAAGCGGATCGATTTTGCTGGTAGAATGGGCCAAGCGGGTTCCTGCCGACAGCTTTGGGCCGGCATACCAGCTGAGCATTGAGGCCGGTGAATCTGCCGAAGAACGCATTCTTATACTGGCTGATGGCATACCGGCGCCAGGAGAACAGCAATGACTAAAAAAACGCAACCTGTAGTGCTTGCCATCGATAGCAGCACAGAAATTTTTGAAGCAGTCTTACTAGGAAAAGAAGGCTGCGAACAGATAGAATTTCGCGAAGGCTTAAAACATGCAGAACAGATTGGGGTGGCAACGCAGAAACTGCTCAAGAAAGCCCCGCTGGAATCGATCGATCTAGTAGCTTACGCCCGAGGTCCCGGCTCTTTTACCGGCTTGCGCATTGGCGCGGCCTTTTGTAAAGGACTGTGTGCCACCGGACAGCCGAAGCTTTTTTCCATCCCTACCCTGCAGGCCATGCAGCGCAGCTGGAAACTTGGAATAGACGATGAGAGTCTGGAAGGCGGAAATCACTACCTGCTACCCTGCATCGATGGCCGCAAGCAGCGTTTTTTTATGCAACTGTATTCAGTAACAGGGGAGCCTCTTTGCGAGGTACTAGATGCCCATAGCGATCAGGCCCGGGAAGTTATTGAGAAACAGCTAACAAAAAACGACAGTCTACACATACTCGGCCCGCATGCTCAGGCTTTTTATGATTTTTGCAAACCGGATGTTAAGATTTTAATTGAAATGGATTCCGGCTGCGCCCATGGCCTGGCCGATATTGCCAAAGAAATCTATAACAGCCAAGACGCGGACAGCCCCTGGCAGGGCCCGGAATACTACCGCCTAAGCCAGGCCGAAGAGGCCCGCTGATTATTCAGATTGTTCCTTCTGATCCTGCTGCAAAACGGAAAAATCCGGCAGACTGGCAACAGATCGGGCAGCTTCAAGGTTTTCCCGCTGAATTGCTTCGTATACTTCATGACGGTACACCGCAACATGGCTTGGCGCCTCTATGCCCAGTTTTACCTGATCGCCCTTAACCTCAATTACCGATATTTCAATTTGATCGCCTATAAGAATTCGTTCACCTTTTTTTCTGGCCAAAACTAACATGCGCGTGTCCCTGCCAACTCTTCAAAAATGCTGTGACGAACCTGCCAGCGTTGATCGTTCAAAATGATTTGTTTGCCTAGGCGATTTCGTTTGTTAATGACAACCGGCCCTTGTAGATTGGCGGTCATTTTTCTTTGCTCAGCTGGAATGGTAAGAATTGCAAACACCAGCAATTCATCTCCCTCCTGATACTCGATGTCCTCGAGCTCTTCCGGCTGCGGTTCAATAGCATAATCCGAGCGAAAAATGAGCGGATCAATCATTACAAAAGCGACTTCCACCAATTCAGAACTTTGCAGCCAATAAAATGGCTGTTGGTGTGAATCCATCAGTACAAAATCCCGTAAGCGCTCGAACCCTAAGAGGCCGGAAGGAAATACGATGCGCTGTCTGGCATCAACATCAACTTCTCCATAGGCCTTTGTGAGTATTTTCATCCGTTTGCCCCCCTACTAACGCAGAAAATCCAATAATGTCGGCTGAATTATCCGCGCTGATGCGGCTAAGGCGGCCTTATGTGCATTCTCAAGCTGTCGTAATTCAGTAA
>CAYNNU010000101.1:0-8347 GCA_964398645.1 uncultured Spirochaeta sp. | reverse complement strand
TTTTACGAATGCAACAATGCGGCCCTGCATTTCCTTGGTATTAATGACAAAGAACGTTTCATTGGCTCAAATCCCGATGAGATTTCACCCGAGATACAACCAGATGGAAGAAGGTCATCAATTGCGGCCGAAGAATATATCAACAAGGCCCTGAGGGAGGGTTTTTGTCTATTTGAATGGATGTGCGTCCGCTATGATGGGACTCCTTTCCTGCTGGAGGTTACGCTCTTAAAGATTACATTGAATCAGGAAGACATCCTTCATGTGACCTGGTATGACATTACCGAGAGGAAAAAAGCAGAGCAAGCATTGCGTATCAATGAGGATCGATTATCAAAAATACACCACGCCGCCAATGACGGCATGTGGGATTGGGATCTACAAAATAACAAGGTATATTTCGACCCCCGATATTTTGAAATTGCTGGCTATTCGGCCAATGAATTTGATGCTAGCTTTGAGGCCTTTCAGGAACGGGTTCATCCTGAAGACTTGGCAAATGTATTGTCACAAGTTGAAAAACACCTGCATGGCGAGACAGAAAGATATAAAGTAGAATTCCGTTTTAAGAAAAAAAATGGCGACTGGATGTGGATAGCTGGGCGTGGCATTATTGTTGAAAGGGCTGAAGATGGCACCCCTACCCGCTTTATTGGAACGCATCAAGACATCACAGAAAGAAAAGAGGCAGAAAAAGAAATACAAAAGCAGCTTGCTGAAAAGGAAACGCTTCTCAAAGAAGTTCACCACCGAGTAAAAAATAATATTCAGAACATAGAAAGTTATTTAATGTTACAGCAGGATTCAACCAATAATTCTGAAGCAAAAAAAATCTTAATTGATGCAATATCGCGAGTGCAATCGATGCGAATTTTGTATGATCGTCTTTTGTTGAGTGAAGACCAACAGGAAATACCAATCAAAAACTATATTCATAACCTAATTGATTCAATTCAGAACATTTTTTCCGAAAAAAAACAGATTTCCATCCACAAGCAAATTGATGAATTCAATATTCTAGCAAATAGTGCAATTACTCTGGGTATCATCATCAACGAGCTTTTGACAAATGCATTCAAATACGCATTCCCAAAAAAGGCACAAGGCACCATATCACTATCCATAAAAAAAAACGGCAACCAAGTGACCGTCATAGTTCACGACAATGGCATCGGAATTGACGATACAATTCAAAAAAACACAAGCTCTGGCTTTGGACTGACAATAGTAAAAATGCTGGTTGAACAGCTAAATGGTACGTATACAGCAGAAAAAGATAATGGAACAAAAAGTATTATTCATTTCTTGATATAATTTATTCAATAAGAGAATACATACAATCACAATTATACGTCAAATACACAAAATTTTTCCATTTTCTCCTTTCTAATGATATAATCAGCTACTTATACAGGGTAGTAGAAAGGATGAAGAAAAAACTATTAATTGCAGGAAGCCTGCTTCTGCTTTCAGGAGTGCTTCATCTATTACTCAGTAACGCACAGCGTGATGCGCTTACCGCCAATGCTGTAGACGGAACAGTATCACTTTCCAATTTTTCACGGGATTCATTAATAGCACTGGAAGGAGAATGGGAATTCTATTGGAAAGAATGGGTCTCCCCACAAAATCCTGCTAGAAATGCCCCTGGCTATTCCAAGCTGCCTGAAAGCTGGTGCAATCTCGAATATGAAGGAGCACACCTGCCAGCACAAGGCTATGGAACATACAGACTCAGGATTACAGGATTACATGACGGCGAAATATATGGCTTGTACCAACCGGAATTGCTTACAAATTACCGGCTTCTGATAAACGGGCAGGAACTTCTTCGCGATGGAAATCCTGGAACGAGTCGAAAAACCAGTGTCCCTTCCTTTCATCCTCAGGTCACAGCCTTCACCAGCAGGAACAATACTGTCGAAATCATTTTACAAACATCAAACTACCACTATCGAAAAAGCGGTATATGGCGGCCACCCTATTTCGGCGCATTCAATACCATACAACAGTACCGTCAAAACCGGACAATCATCGAGGCATTGTTGATTGGCGGATTGTTAATAATCGGTCTGTACCATATCGTAATCTATCTCTACCGGGAACAGGAACACTCAGCGCTCTATTTTGGCCTATTCAGTCTGCTAAGCGTAATCCGAGTAGCAACAACCGGCGAACACTTATTTACCAGCTGGTTTCCTTTTATCAGCTGGGATATTGCCAGGCGGCTGGAATTTGCCCTTCCCGTTTTTGGCGCCTGGTTCTTCCTGAAATTTCTTAATGCATTATTCCCCAATGAGGCAATGAAAAAAATCACAGCCTACTATTCCATCCAAACCTTAGTCGTTAGCATACCCTCCCTGCTATTGCCGGCATACATTAGCAATCATTTAGTAAATATCATGTTATCCCACATGATGATCGGGCTCATTTTTTCTGCCATAACAGTTACCAAGGCAGCGATACAACGGCGAAGCGGCTCTCTGTTTGTAGCTCTGGGAAGTCTGATAATTATATATGCCGCGATAAACGACATTCTTTACAGCAAAAGTATATTTGGAAATCTCTACCTGGTGCCCACAGGATTTTTCATCTTTCTGTTTTTCCAAACCATTATGCTATCCAGAAAATTTACCAACAGCTTTAACGAAATTGAAAGCCTCTCCATCCGCCTCAGCAAACTAAACACGGCACTAAAACGCTTTGTGCCCTTTGAATTTCTCGATATCCTGAACAAAAAAAGTATAATTGATATAGCTCTGGGCGATCAGGTACAAAAAAACATGACCATTCTCTTTTCTGACATCAGACGCTTCACCGAAATCTCGGAAAAAATGACCCCCCAGGAAAACTTTAATTTTCTTAATTCATATTTGAAACGAATAGGCCCTATTATCAGACGGCATCAAGGATTCATTGATAAATACATCGGCGATGCAGTGATGGCCTTGTTCCCCACAAGCCCCGAAAAAGCCCTGCAGGCAGCAATAGAAATGCAAATTGAGGTAAGAAGGTATAATAATCACCGCCAGAATTCCGGCTATCCCCCAATTGCTATTGGTATAGGCGTACATATCGGCGACTCAATTCTTGGCACCATAGGAGAACAAGATAGGCTGGAAACAACTGTGATAGCAGATGCGGTAAATGTCAGCAGCCGCCTGGAAAGCTTTACCAAAGAAGTGGGAGCACCCCTGATTATTAGTGAACAGTTCAAGGCGAGGCTTCCGAATCCACAGGACTATCGTTTCCGCAACATCGGAACCATACACCTTCGGGGCCGCGAAAAGCCTATCGAACTGTTTGAAGTGCTTGATGGATACGCAGAAGAGGAATTATCACAAATCGAGAAAATTCAATCGCCCTTTCACAAAGCCCTCACAGCCTACAATGATGCACATTACCAAAAGGCCTTGGATGGCTTTCAAAAAATCTTCAAAGAACACCCGCAGGATGGCCCAACCGCCTATTACATGGCTCGATGCCACTTTTTCTTACAATCCATCAATAACTAGAAATGCCCGCTGGTATCACTACTCCACCGTCACGCTCTTTGCCAAATTCCTGGGTTGATTAATCTTCACCCGGATTCGTTATTTGATTGGAATGTTTTAGGTTATTAAAAACAACTCAACCTAAATTTTATCATCTCGGTAATCAGATCGCGTGGTAGTTCCTCATCAAGTGGAAACTGAACAGACCCTTTCCCTCTCTTATAGGGTGTTAATCGAGATTCAAACTTTTCCATGGCAACAGGATGTGGATATAGTCCGACATGTTTTTTATATCCGGCAATCATTATCTGTTGTTCTCTCTTACCACCAGGTATTAAAGTGAATGCCGGGATGTTGTAATTAAATAACTCTTCCGTATCAGGAATGATTTCTAGAATTATTTGACGTAATTCCTCTAAATACGTTTTACACTGGGGAGTCTGATCTTCAAGATACTCACTGAAGGTTTTGTAGATTTTCTTTTCCATTCTCGTACCCCCTCACTCAGAGTTTTATAGATAGCTATTATACCATATCATTTTCAAATACCTTATGGGGGAGGACTTCTTTTTTCAGATAGAATCTCATCCTTCCCATCTGAACATCATAATCCTTACGTCTTTTTTCTCTATCCTCGAGTTTCTTCCTCATTACCCAAATCAAACTTGGGTAATAATCCCTCCCTCGAGGAGATACGATTCTTTTACCATTGTGATATTTTGAAATCTCTTTATCAGAGAATCCATCATTATGAAGTTTCATTATCAATCTATGACGGAAATTTCGATCTTCAGGAATGAGATTGAGTGATAGGATTTGAGTAGTCAGAAGGACGTCGAATTATACAACGACGCCCTTCCATGAATGTGTTATAGGAAACCTATTCCACCGTGACACTCTTTGCCAGATTCCTGGGCTGGTCTACGTCGTGGCCGAGGTTGAGGGCCATGTAGTAGGAGAGCAGCTGCATGGGGACTACCAGCAAATAGGGGTAGACTATGGGGTTTGCGTCGGGGATATAAAAAACATCATCGGCGATGGCGGCAACTTCTTCATCCCCCTCAACAGCGATGGCAATAACCGGTCCTTTGCGGGCTTTGATTTCTTTCATGTTAGAAAGAACCTTGTCGCGTAGGGGGTCGTTGGGAACCAGGAACAGGCTGGGAGTTTCTTCGTTTACCAAAGCGATGGGCCCGTGTTTAATTTCAGCGGCGCTATAACCTTCGGCATGAATGTAGGAAACCTCTTTCAGCTTGAGGGCGCCTTCCATGGCGACAGGAAAGTTCATGCCGCGGCCCAGAAACAGAAAATTCGTTGCTTTGCTGTATTTTTGCGCCAGTTCTTTGATACTGCCGGCACGGGTCAAGATTTTCTCTATTAAGGACGGCACGTTTTCTAGGGCTTTTACCAAAGTCAATCCATCTTCATAGGACATGTGTCGCATTCTGGCCATAAACAGCGAGAACAGGTACATAACCGTTATCTGGCTAGTAAAGGCCTTGGTGGATGCCACAGCGATTTCAGGACCGGAGTGAATGTACACACCGCCGTCTGATTCGCGCGGAATAGTGGAACCGACGACATTACAGATCCCCAGCACCTTAGCACCCTTGCGTTGCAGTTCACGCATGGCATACAGCGTGTCGGCGGTTTCCCCGGACTGCGATACCACAAAGTACAAGGTGTTGCGCTCGATTACCGGATTGCGGTAGCGCAGCTCGCTGGAAAGCTCGGCAACGCAGGGAATGCGAGCCAGCTGCTCCAAGATGTAGGCGCCGACCATGCCGGCGTAATAGCTGGTGCCGGAGGCAACGATACGCACCCGCTCAATATCAAAGAGTTCCTTGCGATCCAGGTTGAGTCCGCCAAGGTGAGCGGTGGCGTTTTCGTGCTCGATGCGCCCTTGCATGGCGCGCAAGATTGAAGCCGGCTGCTCAAAAATCTCCTTGAGCATAAAGTGCTCAAACTTGCCTTTTTCGATTTCTTCCAGTTCCCAGCCGACGGTTTCCACCTGCTTATCGATAACGTTATCGCGCAGGTCAGTGGTGTGATAGCCATTGGGATTGATTACAGCCACTTCACCATCTTCCAGATATACAACCTGTTTGGTGTACCCGAGGATAGCAGTTACATCAGAGGCAAAAAATACTTCACCTTCACCAAGCCCCAGTACCAGCGGAGAACCGTTGCGGGCGCCCACAATAACATCCGGCTGGTCAGCATGCATAACCAAAAGCCCGTAGGTTCCCTGCAAAAGCAGCACCGACTTTTTGACCGCTTGCTCTAGATCACCTTCGTAAAAAGAGGAAATAAGATGCGCTATTACTTCGGAGTCCGTCTGGCTGCGAAACTGAATGCCTTCGCCCTTCAGCTTATTCTGCAGGACTGCGTAGTTTTCAATTATCCCATTGTGTACAACAGCAATTTTTCCGCTGGTATCACAGTGGGGATGGGCATTTTCATCGTTAACTTCGCCATGGGTTGCCCAGCGGGTATGCCCGATGCCCCATTGGCCGCCCATATCTTTTGGCACAGCGCGGCGCAGTTGCGCAACCTTGCCTTTCTTTTTTACAACATCGATGCTGCCATTCTGGCCAACACTCAATCCAGCTGAATCATAGCCACGGTACTCAAGCCGCTTTAATCCTTCAAGAATCACATCCACAGCGGGTTTTGGTCCGCAGTACCCGATTATTCCACACATGAAAGGGAATGTACCACATTCACAAAAAAAAATCCACGTAAAGTCGAACTAAGAGAGACTTACTACTGTATAGATATATATGAAGGTGTTCGATGATTTTTTCAGTTTTCTATTGTTGATGATAAGCTTGTCCGCGTGCGGCGCGTTTTTTGCTGGTTGCGGCGCTGCAGGGGATGTGCAGTTATTTTTTGCCGAAGGCCTGCACCCGCCGCGGCTGGAACACATCGCGATTGTTTCGGCAAACAGGATTGAGTTGCAGTGTGACTGCATGCTGGATTCAGCCGATGTGTTCCTCGATCCCCCCATTGAGATCGCAAGTCAAGGAATAAACGATACATCAGCCTGGTTTGAATTGAGCGAAAACAGCCAGCCCGGCACCGAATACATTGCTTCCATACTATTAAAAAGTGATAAAGGCCATTCAAGCCATCTGCTTCAACGGCTATATGGTTTTAACGGGAATCCGGCAAGCCTAATTTTTAATGAAATAATCGTACGTGGATCGGGCAATAATCCAGATTGCATAGAATTGCTGGTTAAAGAATCTGGGAACCTTGGCGGACTTGCCTGGTATTTGGGAACAAGCGAGGTATTCGATACCTATTACCTGTTTCCAGCGGTGGATGTTGTTGCTGGAGACTACATCACCTTGCATGTGCGCAATGAAGGGCTGGAAACCGAAGTTAATGAACTAAACGAAGATCTTTCTGCCTCAGGCGGTCTTTTATGTAGCAGCAACTCGCGGGATTTGTGGTTGCCGGAATCGACCGGATTGCCGTCCAACAACGGAGTGATGACGCTGTATCAGCAGGCCGGCAGTCCGCCGATGGATGCTTTTTTGTACAGCGATCGTTTTTCCGACTCAGATACCACCTACTCGGGCTTTGGCACAGCGGGAATGCTTGCCTGGATTCTGGATGCAGAGGCACAGGAGGCTTGGGTGTTTACAGAAGATCATATCAGGCCGGAAGATTGCGTTAGCCCGGAAGGCTCTACTGGGACACGCTCCATTAACCGCTCAGTGCCGCCAGTTGAAAGCCGAACGCGGGATGATTGGCATATTGTTCCCACTTCTGGGGCGACTATCGGAGCAGAAAACTCTATGGATGTATATGAACCGTAAAGCCAGCCGATTCCTACGGCGAATGGCAGGAATCGGCAATTTGCTAGATATATTTCTCTATCAGTTCAACCATCACTTCTTTGGCTGCAGCTCCAACCAGGCGTTCCTGCTCTTCCCCGCCCTTGAATAAAATCAAGGTGGGAATACTCACCACATTCATTTTTGCAGCCAGGCTTCCAAAGCGGGTTACATCAAGCCCTGCAACCTTCAATTTCCCAGCGTATTCTACGCCCAACTCAGTCATGAGCGGCTCAATCATTTTACACGGCATACACCAATCGGCCCAAAAATCGACCAAAACCGGCACATCCGCCTGTAATACCTCCGACTCAAATGAGTCTTCTTGTACATCGACAGTCACGTGTCACTCTCCCTACCATTATATAATGGCTTAAGCTATGACTAACAGGTGAATCAGGTCAAGGCCTATGAGCAATACTTTCAAATTCCTACATAAGGAGTTGATGTAATCGATCCCGAACATTTTGAACCACACTTTCGGGGTTGCTAGCACCAATCACCTTTACCAAAGCCGATCCAATGATGATTCCATCCACATGAGGCGCTAGGGCGTCCACCTGAAATTTTTCTTGAATGCCAAAACCGGCAAACACAGTGGCATCACCTAATTGGCGTAAGCGTTCAAGAAAGGCCAGATTGTCCTTCCCGATTTCTGTGAGACTGCCGGTTATTCCGGAACGCAAAGCTGCATATATTCCAGCGGTCTTCTGAGAAGCCACTAGCTCTAAACGTTCGGGGCTGATATTGGGCACAACAACCGGCCAAATATCAAGCCCGTGCCGGGAGGCTGCAGCTCCCAAGCCTTCATCACTGTCCACCGGCAAATCAGGGATAATCAGACCAGCAGCCCCTGCTGCGGCGGCATCTGCGGCAAATTGATCGACACCGCGGGCATATACCAAAGCGGCATAGGACATAATGAATACCGGCACTTGATGGACTGTGGCAGCTCGCTTCACAAAGGCAAATCCATCATCTACCCGAAAACCCTGCGCCAAAGACTCG
>CAYNNU010000100.1:0-8354 GCA_964398645.1 uncultured Spirochaeta sp. | reverse complement strand
CACCAATGCTGAACTCGTCCCGGCCTTCCTTCAATTGTGTATTTTCTACAGTTTTCAATGCATTCATAGCCTGCTCCTCTATCTTGTATCAATCTTTTTGTTCATTCATATACCGGCTCCAAAGGTCCGGTCTGTTTTTTCTGGTTTTCTCCAGCTGTTGCTGCTCTCGCCATACAGAAATTGCAGCGTGATTGCCGGAGAGTAACACATCCGGCACAGAATGTCCATTGAATTCTGCCGGACGGGTATATTGCGGATATTCTAATAAACCACCCGAAAAACTTTCCTCTTCCAAAGATTCTGGCGATATTACCTCATCCACTAAGCGGTACACGGCGTCCATCATAACCAATGACGCAACTTCACCACTGGATAAAACATAATCTCCGATAGAAAGCTCATCATCAACATAGCTATCTATAATTCGTTGGTCGATCCCTTCATATCTACCACAAATAAAAACCAAATGCTCTTCAGCCGCCAATTCTTGTGCCTTGGCTTGGGTAAATGATTTTCCCGATGGGCTTGGGTAAATTACCCTGGCCTGTCGTTTTTTTGCCCCGGTTTTTTCCACCATGCCAATGCTCTTTAAGGCTGTTGCAAGCGGTTCTGGTTTTAACAACATACCAGCTCCACCGCCAAAAGGAGTATCATCGCAAGTCCGATGCTTTCCTGTACCAAACTGACGAAGATTAATTATATCGTAGCCAATGGTTCCGGCTCCTACGGCCTTGGCCATAATTGATGTCTGTAAATAACCGGAAAGAATTTCAGGAAAAAGCGTAATTATGCTAAACTTCATTCCAAAATCCACACTTCTTTCAGTTCTATCCGGGCATCCTCCAGCGAAACTGTCCCGATAAACTGACCAGAAAAAGGAACTACGCGAGTTCCACCTTCTGTAAGCTGTATTTCAAGCATATCCTGTAGTCCATTATTCCAGACATTTTTTACTCGACCAATATCGGTATCTTCAAAATACAGATGACAACCGAAAAGATCACCAATATAGTATTCATTTTCGCCTAAAGGCGCGGCATATTCTCTTGGAACCCGTATTGATGCGCCTTTCAAAATAGCCGCATCTTCTGGATTATCAATCCCTTCAAGGGCAAGAATAATAGCCTCCGGTTTTCCCCGTACTGATTTTACCTGGTACACACCGATTGTTTTCCAGCCCCCTGAACCATCAGCCTGGGCGAGCGTTACAGAATCTAGTTTATGAAAATGCTGCATTTCACCAGATGTACTGTAAACCTTTACTTCACCCCGAATGCCATGACTATTACGGACAATGCCAATGGTAAACTCAGACTGCATCAATCCAAGATTTCCAGCACCACCCGTTTACCAGACTTGGTTGATGCTGCATTCAGAATGGTCCGCAAAGATTTTGCAATACGGCCATGCTTACCGATTACTTTTCCAACATCATCAGCTGCAACCCGAAGTTCCAAAATAGTTGATTTTTCGCCTTCAATAACTGCTACATCAACAGCATCAGGATTATCAACCAGGGATTGAGCTACATAGCTTACTAATTCTTTTTCCATGTTGTGCTCCTTTCGCAAAAACCGCAAAAACCGCCGAATACTGTTATTTTACAGTAATTTCCTGGCGATTCAGCAGGCGTTTCACGGTTGGTGAAGGAACAGCGCCTTTTTTCAACCAATCCTGAATACGATCAGTTTTCAATTTAACCTGAGCATCTTCATCTTTGTTAATTGGCTGATAATACCCTAATTCTTCGATCGGGCGACTATCCCGCGCACTTCGGGAATCTATTGCCACGATCCGGTAACAGGGTCGTTTTTTTGTACCCAAACGTTTCAAACGAATTTTCAAACTCACACGTGCCTCCGTACTCTACACTTACTGCATCCCGCCCAGCTGATTCATCAACTGTGACTGGTATTTTTTATTTTTTGCGACCTTTTTCATCATAGTTCGCATTTTGTCAAACTTCTTTAGCAAACGGTTCACCTGATATACGGTGGTTCCACTCCCGGTAGCTATTCGTTTGCGACGATTGATCCCGATAATTCGGTGATTCAAGCGTTCCGCTTCTGTCATAGAAAGCAAAATTGCTTCCTCATATTTCATTTCTTTGGTATCCAGATCATCTTCCGATAGCTTTCCCTGAACACCCGGAATCATTTTTATCAATGATTCCATACTACCCATTTTTTTAACCCGCTGTATCTGATCCAGATAATCTCGCAACGAAAAAGTTGCTTTCGCCATACGTTGCTGAAGCTCAACAGCTTCTTTTTCGTCGATGGTTTCCTGTGCTTTCTCTACTAGGCTAACAATGTCGCCCATACCGAGAATGCGACCAGCAATCCGTTCCGGGTAAAACGGCTCAAGATCATCTGTTTTTTCCCCAATCCCAATAAACTTGATTGGAGTTCCTGCAATTGTTTTCAAGGAAAGGGCAGCTCCACCACGAGCATCTGAATCAAACTTGCTCAGAATAACCCCGGTCAGACTTACCTTTTCATGAAAGGCAGAAGCAATATCAACCGCAGACTGCCCGGTCATCGCATCAGCAACAAGCAAACGCTCCACTGGATCGACTGCCTTCTGCACAGCCTGAAGCTCTTTCATGAGCGCATCATCTACTTGCATACGCCCGGAAGTGTCGACAATTACCGTATCGAACAATTCCTTTTTTGCTCGCTTCAAACCGGCTTTAGCAACAGCAACGGGATTCCCGGCTCCAACTTCAGCATAGACTTCTACACCAATGCTCTGGCCTAAAACCTTTAACTGCTCTACAGCTGCAGGACGAACTAAATCTGCCGCTACGAGCAATACCTTCCGACCCTCTTTTTTTAAGCGGACAGCAAGTTTTGCTGCAGTGGTTGTTTTTCCCGACCCCTGCAAGCCAAGCAACAAAATAGTTGAAACGGTATCTGGTCCCTTAAGTTCCAACTCCTGTCGGGTGGATCCAAGAAACTCAACCAGTTTATCATGCACAATCTTTGTGAACATCTGCCCGGGAGACACCGAACGTAATACAGCATCCCCACTTGCTTCTTCCAGTGTCCGGTTAATAAACCGACGCACTACCCTCACATTGACATCCGCTTCCAACAAGGCAACTTTTATTTCCTGTACGGCATCGCGTACATTCTGTTCTGTAATCCGGTTGTTGCCAGAAATAGAACGAAATATGTCACCAAACTTCTGCGAAATACGATCGAGCATTCACTTTTTATACAGGACAATCAGTCAGTTGTCAATATCACTATGTATCCAGCCAGAAAAGACATACACTTTTCCAAACAGGACATCCTACCAAACAAAACTAGCGAATATCAAAAAAGTGTCTACGCAAATACCGGCTACGCACTCCAGCCGGGCTGGCAAGCTCATGATAGGGAAAAAGTTGCTGCAGCATGTCATAAAAGCTCAGGGCGCGGCGGTAATTTCGCACTGTCGGTTCCTCAAAAAGATTTCCTAGGTAAAACAAAGAACGTGCCTGCTGATCAGCATCACCATTTTCACGAATATATTCTAACAAATCCTGGGCTTCAACAAGAGAGCCAGCGTTTGCTAACATGCGAACTGCCTGAATTGCAGCTTGCATATCCGCCGAAGCCACAAGCTGCTCAGGACTTTGCTGCCTTAAAAGCTGCACCAGGGACTGAGAATCCCCGCGTTCTACTGCAGTGCTCAATGTTTCTTCAGGCGAACTTAGTGTTTGCGAAGCTGAAAGGCCTGCATCAAATCGAACCGAATCAAATTGATCTGATTCATCTACAGCTGTTCCAGTGCGGTCTTGGTTATCAGAAAATGAATTTTGACGAATATTAGATGCGGAATAAAGCGGTTCTGTTTCATCTTCCACAGATAATTGATTTTCATTTTCCTCTGATTCAACCAAATATCCTTGAGGAAATATTGCAGCCTGAACCAAAGAACGCTCAGTAATTCCCCGCCCAAGGTCTTGACGCTGAAACTGCAATCGATACGCACCCTCAGTTGAAGAAGAAAACGAAAAGACCGTATTCCCCTGCTCATCAATTGTCCGCGATAAGAAGCGTACGTCACGACTTCCATTCTCTTCACCGAGATAAATCCAGCCATCACCAAAAACAATGACCGTGAAGTTCTGACCAACTTCTGATTGCACCTGTTCAAGGGGCTCTACTTCGCCAATATCGGGCGGAGGAGCATGCAAATCCGAAAGAACAGTGGTTTGTGGCTGATAATCTGTATAAAGGTCAGATTGAACGTCTGCTTCAGCAGTTCCCTCATTGACTATCTGAGTTTGCGTCTGAACAGTCGAATGAGAATTGGACGCCATGCTTTGCTCAGTTGCATCCTGACCAGCTTCAACATCCCCAGCAGTTGATTCAACAAGTTCCATACCAGATTGAACCTGCGGCTTCTCCGGCAAAGGGAGATCAGAAAAATCTCGCAGTCCATCTAATGGAGGCAAAGGCTTGCCCTGTATTTGAAATAAATCATCAGACGCATGAACAAGAGCATCTGATGGAGGATCACTTTCCAAAGTTTCTTGGTTATTTGTTTCGGCTTGTGGAAAATGTACATTTTCTTGATCCTGAGTATCGGGCTTTTCCGAGCTCGATCGATAAAAGAACCCCACCACTGGCTGTTCCGCTTGATCTTGATCAACAGAATTATCAACGCCAAGTGCAAACTCATTCTCCGGTTGTACAGTCGCACAAGCCCCAAGAATCAAAACAACAAATGCAAGCAGCAGCAAAATTCTGCCCAAGCAAAAAGCCTTCTTCCCATTTTTTTTATCCATACCCCCCTCCCCGGTGGATTACGGAACCATCTTATATAATTGATCTACTAAACGTCTATTTTCTTCAACAATTCCCTCTAAACCCATTTCCAAGGGATCGCGCCAAAAAGGCCGAATCTCATCAGAAGCCCATGGCGATCGGGGTTCACGAAACGGGACAAGTTGTAATTGCAAAACCTGCTGTTCAGGGTTTGGCAGTAAAAAATGATGTTGCCGCAATGGCCCCAATATTTTCTGAATCACATCCAAGGAAGGTAATTGCAGCGTTTCAGAAGTATCTGGTAAGTCTTTATCACCAGAAACAACAAAAATCAGCAAAATGATGACCAAAAGTATTGCCACCACCAATGCAATAAAAACAGGAAGGGCATAGGGTATGTCGCGGATATCAGCTAAGCTCGGCAACAGCCTCCTCCTCTTTTTTCGAAGGTTTTTGATCGGTGTCCAGGCGAATAGAAATAACCTTGGACACACCGGACTCTTCCATTGTTACACCCAACAATGCCTGCGCGCCAGCCACTGTTTTCTTGTTATGGGTAATAACAATAAACTGGCTCTCCCGCGAAAACTCGGTTAATACAGAAACAAAGCGACCAACATTCTCTTCATCAAGAGCCGCATCTATTTCGTCGAGCAAACAAAACGGTGATGGCTTTACCATATAGGTAGCAAATAATAGCGCTACAGCCGTCATACTTCGCTCCCCACCAGAAAGCAGATTGATATTTTTTAAGTGTTTTCCAGGAGGCTGCGCCAAAATCTCAATGCCGGATTCCAAAACATTATCCGGTTCAATCAAGCGGATTTCTGCCCGGCCACCACCAAAAAGCCGCCGGAACAAACTATGAAAATTCCGTTTGATTTTTTCATAGGTTTCTAGAAACATTTGAGAAGATTCTTTGCGAATTTCTACAGTAATCCGATCCAAATCATGGCGGGCTTTTTCCAAATCATCCAATTGAGAGGTCAAAAAGGTATATCTTTCCTTCACCTCAGCAAACTCTTCCGGGGCCATAAGATTTACCTGCCCCAATTCTCGCAGTTCAGCACGGGCTTTCTGATACCGTTCCCGTACATCGCTATACTGACCCGAAATTTCGTAGGTTCTCTCTTCAAACTCAGATAGGTCCCGTGATTGACGCTCCCGAAAGTTTTCATACAGATTGCGGATATCACTTTTTATTTCCGCCTCTTTTAGGTGGATTTTTTCGACTTTCTCCTGCAACTGCCCCAAAGAGGCCATCTGATTTTTCACCTGCTGTTCATTTTTTACCAGACTGCGATTTCGGCTAGATATTTCTTTATTTAAACTTTGCAGTTGTTCCCGTGCTTTTTCATATTCGCTTGTTAAATCGGATACTTGCGACTCTATCTCATCAATATGTTTTTGCACGCCTTCCACTCTATCCTGTTCAACGCGAACGTTAGCCTGTATTTCTGCCTGCCGTTGCTGTTCCTGTTCAAGCCGTTCCTTTTCACGTTTAATTTCCTGCCCGGCAGCATCCATTCGACCATTCATTTGCACACGCTGCAAGCGAACATCCTGTAAAGTTTGACGATACTCATCACGTTTTTGCTGCAAATCGCGATTTTCTTTTTGCAGCTCTTCGATTTTTTCTCTATTCAACCGAATCGCATCGCGGCTTTTTTGAATAGACTCATCTATTTCACGCTTTTGTGTTATGATCCCCTCGGGCGCTAAAAAATCATCCAAAAAAGCAGGAACAGACGCATGGTAATCCTGGGCAAGCTGATCAATTGCATCAAGACGCTGATCCATATCTTCCATCAACGATAACAAGGCATCATAGGTTTCCGGAGAAAGCGCTTTCCCACTTCCAACATCACCTACAAGATTCTTTTTGCCCTCTACTGCAATCCTAAGAGATTGAATTTCATGATTTATAGCCGTTGCCAATTCGTTGCGCCGAGCACTTGAATACCCACTATCGCTCAGACCTTTATCAAGCTCCTGCACAATAACATCAGTTAAGCCGGCTAATTGCTCACCAAGCCCTTCCATTTCCTGCTCAAGCCGCTGAACATCCTTGGAGCATTCAACGATAGATGCATCATTTACAGTGATCCGGTTGTCTGTTGTTTGTATTGATTGGCCAAATTCTTCAATATTTGTATCTAATTTTGCAATATCATCACGAAAGGTAGCTAATTGCTGTTGTTTTTCTTCTATACCCTTTTCTATCCTGACAATCGATTGCTGTATGCCTTTCAGACGATTATTTTCAGCAGTTATTTTTGCCTGGCTTTCCTCAAGCCGCTCGGCGTACATCGCCTTTCGGCTACTTGCTGCTTTTTGCTCAACTTCAATACGATATTGGTTTTTCTGAGCTTCGACCAAACGTTCTTCCATGGAATTAACCTCTTCCATGTGCTCTTCCAAACTTTCATTGATGCTATCAATTTTCTTTTTCAAGGAATCACGATCAGCCGTTGCTTTTTCAAGCTGACCGGCCGTATTGGTTTGATCCTCCATAAGCTTTCGCAAACGCAAAAGAGCCTGATCAATTTCTAACTGAAAGATTGAATCCTTCAAATCACGATACTGTGCAGTTTTGGCTGCTTGTTTTTCCAAGGTTTTATAACGCCGTTCAACTTCAGCAAGGATATTGCGAACCTGCGAAATGTTCTCAAGCGTACGTTCCAGCTTTCGCTCCGCTTCCTGTCCCTTTGCTTTGAATTTTGTAATTGCAGCGGCTTCTTCAAAAATTGTCCGTCGTTCTTCAGGCTTAGTAGAAAGAACCTGGTCAATTTTGCCTTGTTCCATTATTGAATAGGCGGATTTTCCAATGCCGGTATCATAAAAAAGCTCGCGTAAATCCTTTAGCCGAACAGGCGTTCCATTGATAAAGTACTCACTGCTTCCGCTGCGAAATAAGCGGCGTTTTATTTCGACTTCTGCAACATCCAAAGCCAACAAACCGGCATCATTACTCAAGATTAAACTTACCTCAGCAACGTTTAGAGCCTTGCGTGATTCAGTACCATTAAAAAGCACATCCTCCATGCGCTCAGCACGTAAACTTTTACTTGCCTGTTCTCCTAACACCCATTTAACCGCATCGACAACATTACTCTTGCCGCAACCATTGGGCCCCAATAAGGCAGATATACCCGGGGAAAACTCAATTCGGCTTTTGTCCGCAAAAGACTTAAAACCAAAAACTTCAATACTCTTTAGAAACACATATCCCCCTGCTTAACAAACCTATAGCAAAAAAAGCCTATTCATGAAAGTCTATCACCATGCACAAATCACGGTCAACAAAACAACAGCATATATGCGGAATTGATGAAGCAGGACGGGGACCTCTAGCCGGCCCGGTAACCGCCGCTGCCGTAGTATTACCGCCTGATTTCCCGGTCCACATTCTAAACGATTCAAAACGCCTTAGTCTAAAAGCAAGACTTTCAGCCGAAGAAATGATTAAAACTTCAAGCATTGCCTATGGCATAGCCTGGGCTTGGCCGGAAGAGATTGACCGGATAAATATTTTACAAGCCAGTATGCTTGCCATGCAACGGGCCTTAGCACAGTTGTATCCTCCAATAATCC
>CAYNNU010000099.1:0-8360 GCA_964398645.1 uncultured Spirochaeta sp. | reverse complement strand
GCATTACTGTATACACGTCAGGCCATTCCAGCTGCTCTAAAAGTTTTCAAGCCAGAGAGCCCCCTTTCACATCGTTTTTTAAGTCAACCCCTCTATCAGGATCCCGACTACCATTTTGTTCCACTACAAGATATTTCTCCATATATGCCTCTTGCTGCCATCACTACAGAGGATGGGGATTTTTTCCGCCACCAAGGAGTAAACTGGCAATCAATTTTTACTGCAGTTGAACGAAATCTTCGTGAAGGTGAATATTCCGTTGGCGGGAGCACCATTCCGATGCAGCTGGTAAAAAACCTTTTCTTAAGCCCTAGCAAAATACTGGCACGTAAGTTTCAGGAATTATTGATCGTTGCGCTTCTCGAACATGCGGCGGCAATACCAAAAGAACGGCAATTGGAAATATATCTAAATGTGGTTGAATTTGGCCCGGGAATTTTTGGTATTTATGATGCATCAATGCATTACTTTGGCAAACTCCCACGTGATCTTTCAGCCCTTGAGGCTGTATGGCTAGCCAGCATTCTACCAGCACCAAAACGCTTTTACCGTTTTTATGAAGATGGTGGCGTAAATACTGCCTGGCTCGACTGGATGCATGATATTCTGGAAACGATGTATATCCGCGAACGCCTTTCTGAAAGTGAATATGAAGACGCATTGGAACAGGACCTAATCTTCTTTTATCCTGCAGAATCAGAAGATGCCAACCAAGCAGGTACAGACGACCCTTATTTAGAGAATAAAATCGCGGAGTAAACTTGAACATTATAGAACATCGCGATTTTTCAGATACAAAAATTGCAATTGTCATTCCAAGCCTAAACGGAGCAGAACGAATCAAACAATTGATTCCGCGTCTTTCATTTTTACAAGCTGACATACTCATTGTAAACGACGGCAGCAACAGAAAACATACAAACGAGTACGTGAGTATTGCAGCTTCATATACGAATACGCATATTGTACACTTGAAAAAAAACTACGGTCAAAGAATTGCCAGCATTGTTGGCTTAGCATTTGCTACCCAAACATTTAATAGCAAATACCTAATTACCATAGATGATGATGGCCAGCATCCACCTGAAATAATTCCGAAAATGATTTTGAGCCTTGAACGCAAGCCCTTGGTTGATTTGGTATATGCCAGCCCCCAAAGCGCATATACACGAAATCCTATTAGAAGGTTCGGAAGCATCTGTAACCAACTACTGTTCCAAAAAGCCTTACATCTACCATCTGATATATCAGTTGGTAGTTTTCGGGCTATCCGCTATCAACTTGCATTCACGGCTCTGCAAAAAAAATACAGTTACCCCTATTTGTCTGCAATGCTTATCCCGCATTGCAGAAGCATTTCTCAAGTACAATATACTCAACAAAAAAATTCAAATACATCACCTGCTCCCAGCAGACAAAAAATATATAAACTAGTTACTACCTGGCTGGCCATCTTCTTTTTTTGGGGGCCTTTTCAGAATATCGCCAAATTCGTAAAGGCCAAAAAATTGTTTAACCCCTACGACTATATAGGCAAAATTGATGAGAAGTAGCTGTCAATCTCCACGACTGATGATCCTCGGTGGTAGTACCAGTCAAATACCACTAATCAAGCGGGCACAGGAAATGGGGTTTTATACCATAGTTGCTGACCAAAACATTCAGGCAGAAGGATGTAAAATTGCAGACTCATGTTGCCTAGCATCTACATTTGATCCTGATGCAGTTTCTGAATCTGCCCGAAGGCATAAAGTACATGCGATAAGCACTTCCGGCACTGATCAGCCCGTGTTAACTGCAGCAATTGCAGCAGAAAGATTGGGCTTAGCCAACCAACATAGTGTAAAAACCGCACTACAACTCACGAATAAAAAAGATATGAAAAATAAATTCATGCAGGCAAACATCCCTTGCCTAAACTGGCTCGCAATTCATTCAAAAAGAGAGCTGAAAGAATCCGCAACAAAACAGCAATTGCAAAATCTTCATTTACCCTGGATTATCAAACCTGCTGATAGCCAGGGGCAACGAGGAATCAAAATTATCTATTCACACAGAGAGTTAGCATCAGCCTTCAAGCATAGTATGCAGTTCTCTCGTAGCGGCTGTGTGATAATTGAAGAATATTATCCATCACAAGAGGTAACCATTAGCGGCTGGGCGCACAGCCCAACTGAATGTGAGATCTGGACAATAAGCGACCGACTGACTTTTCCGAACAAACATTTTCCAGGAATATGCTTTGCCCACCGATTTCCTTCCGAGGCGGCAACAGATTTGAAACCGGAAATCATAAAAATCAGCCAAGATATTTGCCGTGCGTTTTCTTTATCACATACTCCTTTGTACTTTCAGTTTTTGATTGGAAGCAAAGGAATAATGGTAAATGAAATCGCTGGGCGCCTAGGTGGGGCGTATGAGGATGAATGGATCCCTCTGGTAGCCGGAAAAGATATACTATTCCAGCAATTGCAATGTATTGCTCAGAAAATCGGATATCAATTGCCCAAGCAGGCAAAACCCAAGATTCCAAAAACACAATCAAACTTTGCTTTAATTCCCCTGCTTTTTTCGCAAAAAGGAAAAATATCTTCCTACCAGGGAATGAATACCCTCAAAAATCTTCCTGGCGTGCACAGCGCAGCTTTTTTACAGCAAGCGGGGACAAGGATTCAATCAATGCATAACTCAAGTCAGAGAGCAGGATACGCTATTCTAGCCGGAAACTCAGCAAATCAATTGAATACCCTATCAGACACATTATTTAACACCCTGAAGATTAATAATTCTTGCGGCAAAAACCTACTAATAGATGTCCGGGTAGAAACTCGATTCACGTCCGATGTATGATGGACGAATGAATTTTTCTACCAAAAATAGTATACGAGGCCTTGCTTCTTTTTTGATTCCTGCTCTCTTCCTGTCTTTTTTACTAAGCGCTTGCACTAAGCAATACGATCAGGCTGAAGTACGAACAATCCGGATTGCCCAACAATACGGGCTGGCCTATACCCCTGTAGTTTTATTGCAAACCGAAGATATTCTTGCAGAAGAATTAGCAAAATACGCCCAACAAGAAGGAATACATATCCAAATTGAATGGGTTCAGCTTGGTAATGCAACAGCAATACGTGAAGCTATGCTTGCCAGAGAGTTGGATTTCGGTTTTATGGGTATCCCCCCCTTTCTTATTGGCCTGGACAAAGGCACAAACTGGCAATTAATCCATGGTTTATCGGAATGTCCACTTGGACTTGTAAGCTTCGATCCAAACGTCAACAGCCTTGAGGATTTTACCAGCACCGACCACATAGCCGTACCCCAACCAGGCAGCATTCAGCATATCCTGCTAGCAATGGCTGCAGAAAAACAATTAGGCCAGCATGATATCTTTGATACACAGCTTGTAAGCATGAGCCACCCTGATGGCTTGGCTGCTTTACGATCAGGCAGTGGGATACGCGCCCAATTCACCTCCCCGCCATATGTTCACATGGCACAACAAGAAGGAGCGAAGCAAATTCTTTCCGGCGAAGAAGCATTCGGCGATCGCTTCACCTTTATTGTTGGCGTAGCTTCGCCTTTTTGGGGCGAAAAAGAGCATGATGATGAGATACTCCAGGTGTTTTTACATGCTTTAGACAAAGCAATCCAGCAAAGCAACCAATTGCAAAGCGAAAGCCCACAGGAAACAGCCATACATATGGAAAGCTGGGAAAAACTTGCTGCATACTATCAACAGGAGCAATCACTTATTCGCGATCAATTATGCAAGCCAGGAATATTTTTTGAAAGTCAGATTTACGGACTGGATACGTTTATTGATGCCATGGACCGCTTTGGATATATTTCTTCTGAAAGGGTACGCGCTCACCTTTCTCAACAACAAAAATGAACAATAATCAGCAAAAAGGCCTTTCAATCATACTTGTTCTTCTACTCCTACCTATTTGGGAGGCGATCAGAATTTTTGCCAACATTTCTCCGATGCTCATGCCAGCATTACATCAAATTGGAGAGAGCCTACTCCATGACCTGATACACGGAGAGCTACTGCTCAATATTCTCACTTCGTTCTGTTATATTTTTCTAGGTATTTCTATCGCTTGTGTGTTTTGCCTGCTTAGCCTAGTGCTATCACACAAATGCCCTATACTAAAAGAATCAATTCAGCTATTGGCGGCTATCTTTCATCCTCTACCTGGAATCGCTTTGCTTCCAATAATCATTCTCTGGGCCGGGATTGGTGCGAAAGCAATTACTCTTATCATTCTTCATTCAGTTTTTTGGCCCATGCTTACCAACTTACAAACGGGAATTGCCGCGATTCCTCGCAATTGGAAAATGATTGCAGAAAACTATGCAATCCGCAGCACGCCCTATCTGCTAAGCATTGCAATTCCAGCCGCAAGCCCACACCTAATCGCTGGTCTAAAGATTGCATGGTCACGAGCCTGGAGAGCTCTCATAACAGCAGAGATGTTGTTTGGAGCAGTTTCAGGCGCAGGGGGATTAGGTTGGTATATTCAATCAAAACGAGTATTCATGGATACTGCAGGATTATTTGCAGGTATCATCGCAATCATGATCAGCGGTAGCTTAGTAGAATACTTTCTTTTTTCTGCTCTGGAAAAAAGAACAATCAAAAAATGGGGTATGCACACATGACACATAAGCATAATTCTCAACCCCTACTACATCTTGAAACTATTACAATGCGTTACAATACGCAAACGGTATTACATAATTTTCAACTACAATTATTTCCCAAAGAATTACTATGCATTCTCGGCCCATCCGGTTGCGGAAAAACAACAATATTAAAAATTGCAGGATCATTTATTCATCCTGATTCGGGACAGGTATATTTCCGTGGTGTTCCTGTGATCAAACCAGATCAAGAACGCATAATGATTTTTCAAGAACACAACCAGCTTTTTCCATGGAAAACAGTTCTGCACAATGTTATTTTTGGCCTAAAACACAGCAAAAAATATAGTGATCAACCAAAAAAACACCTGCAGAAAATAGCAATACACGCACTGCAAGAGGCAGGGCTTCACAACAGCGCGAATAAATTCCCCCACCAACTATCCGGTGGAATGCATCAACGTGCAACGCTTGCACGCGCATTCTCCGGCCATCCGCAATTACTATTGATGGATGAGCCCTTCGCTTCTATTGATAGCATTGGCCGCAAAGACTTGCAAGATCTTTTGCTCGCATTGCGACAGGAGTATGGCACCTCGGTTATTTTTGTAACACATGATATTCAAGAAGCTTTAAAAATCGGTGACAGGATTCTTGTGCTCAATCAAAAAGGCGAGCATCTGCTGGAAGCAGATCCTCATCAAGCCGACTGTCGGTTGCAGATTGAACAGGCAATTCAATATGATACACAAAAACCCGTGAATCCTTCTTGTCCATAAGCGGGACTAATCTCATTCCATACCAAGGGGCAGAAAAACTATCAACTTTCGTTCCATATAAATCAAGAATCCGAAGCGTATCCGGATAGAATCGATGCGGATTTCCATACATGCTATTAAAAACTGGCCGACTCCGATAGATGTATTCCAACTCATCTACAGGAAAAACAATCCACTCAATATCTTGTTCAATTAGAAAACGTGCCAGGGGCCGTTGTAAGAGGGGCATTGCCCGATCATCTTCTGAAAATGATGGCAAACTTCCCAAATCCCGCCACACCCGTAAACGATCGGTGGGAAATGCAAAGCCGGTGTTCAGATTTGCTAAAACGCGGCCACTTGGTCCAATTGTAGAATTAAGCCGACCTACATAACTTGAATATGAATAGAGCGTATTTCCAACGGAATCTCGCGGGTACCATTGATACAACTCTCCAATAAGTATTACTACAGACACACACACAACGAATATTGACACTACTGTGCGTAGCGCTTTTGGCGTCTTAACAAACGTGTTAGCGAGCATGGATATGAGAAAAATATACATCCAAGGTACAATAAATAACCCACTAGGGGGGCTATATTTTCCAATAACAAAGAGAGCAAAAAATACCATACCGACTGAGGCAAAAGATGTTGCAGAAAAAACAAGCGAAACATCATGGTTCTTTTCATGCCTTACAAAACCACTCGCTTTACTGATAAACCAAATACGCAAAAAAATGAATACTGCTAGAATAAATAGAACAAATTGAAAGATTGATGGGGGCATGTAATAGGTTCCAGCACGACGAAAAAGCAATTCTGCAATAAAAAGTTTCAAATTGCCCAAGCGAGTAAGAAAACCAGAACCAACGCCGACCGAAACCCCAAAATCCCAATAATGTGCAAAAAAATTGCTATCAAGATATACACTGGCAATTGCTGCTAAACAAAGAAAAAAGGAGCATGTAGCAAGATACAAAAAAATAGACTTACATCTTTGTGCGGGCTCAGATAATGCCAGCACCCAAGGTAAGACAGCCGCCATTGCAATACAACTATTAGGATGAACAAAAATACCAACTCCCACAAAAAGGGCAGCAAAAAACACATAGCGCCACCACTTTTTTTTATTACCGTCTTTTTTTTCTGCAGTAAAATACCCCTTAACCAAGCAAAAAAATGATAGAACAGTAAGCAGCAAAATCATCATCTCCTGCCTGCCCATATGACTTGCAGAAAAAAACCAGGAATCAAAGGCCAAAAGAAAAGTAAGAAAAAAAGCAGCCCAAAGGGAAAACACGCGGCGAAAAACAAGAAAAAGGAAAAGTAAAACCAACAAGGCGGAAATTAAAGACAAAAAGCGGGCTGAAACTATGCTCCAATCACTCTGAAGAAATGGAATTTGCAATACATGGTACAGAGATTTCAAAGCGTGGGGATATCTAGGCGTAAGAATAAAAAAGTCTTCAGTGGCTGAGAGACCCTGCTCAGCAATACCTCTAGTCAGGCTAGCCAGCCAAACCTCATCAGAATGGACAAAAGGAAACCAAGAAAGGGTCCAGAGATGGAGAAGCACATAGACAAGGACTGTAATAATCAAAAAAAGGCTCCCGGCAGTATGCCGGGAGCCGGTGAGTTTCACACAAACCCCTTATTGAACAACGGCAAAACCCTTGTTTGCCCAGCCATTGGGAGCAGTACGGGCGGTACCCATACCAAAACGAAGAGAAACTGCATCATAGCCTAACAAACGAAGCAGTGCTGTAGCCTGATTCGCTGTTTGACCACTGTAGCAGTATGCAACAAGCTTTTTATCAGCAGGCAAACTGCTAACACCATCAAGCATATCTGCACCAAAAGGAACGTTTACTGCGTTTGCAATATGACCTGCTTCATAATCAGCCGGACGGCGCAAAGATACAAACTGAACACCTTCATCGCCAGCTTCAACAATCTTAAGCGCATTATCTTCGCTCACCATATTGTTTGCAAAAACGGTACCAGCCTTTTCACCCATTGCCTGATAGTAATCACGAATTACTGCAATTACTTCATCAGAAGCACCATTATCATAGGCGGTATCAATTTCATTTACTGTTGACTCAGTAGCTGCTTCATAGCCTTCAACCTGAGAAATACCAAGATTCCAGCCTGAGTTAACCGAAATAGCAGGAATACCAGCCATGCGCATGGTAACTACAGCCTGACCAGCTGTCTGACCAGTATAACAATGTACAAATACAGTTTTGTCTGTCGGAATGTGACTCATTGCTTCCCACATTGCATCAGAACCCCATGGTACATTCACAGCGCCAATAATGTGGCTCTGGTTGTAAACGTCAGGCTGACGAATATCAACAACATACATATCTGCACCTGCCAACACTTCAGCAACAAAGGTGTCCATGGACACAATGTAATTGCTATTTGCTGGTAAGCCGGCAACATAGCCTTCAACAAAGGCTTTTACATCAAAAGATGCACTCTGGTTTCCGTCTTGTCCACCACAGCTTGCTAGCAGTGCACCTGCTACAAACAGAACCGCTAAAACGGAAATAACTTTCTTCATAGAAAATTTCATATTTTTCTCCTTATTCATTTTCAGCCTTAAAGGCTGATTTTTCTCAATTAAGACTGCCCTGACGCACGAAGCTGAACATCAATGCCCTCTGGAACATACACGGGATTCATAGGATTATCTGTCCATTCTAGCCAAGCGCCGTCATATAAACGTAAATTTCGATAGCCGGCGTTATAGAGAGCCAAATACGTAGCCGCACCGCGAATCGACGTTTTACAATACATCACAATTTCATCGCCATACCGAACTCCAGCCTCTTTATAGATAATTTGAATATGGCTTACTGGCCGATAACTACCATCCCGGAAATTATTTTCCAGAAAATTAACATGCAATGCACCGGGGATATGACCAGCACCATACTC
>CAYNNU010000098.1:0-8588 GCA_964398645.1 uncultured Spirochaeta sp. | reverse complement strand
CACCAGGTATAAGACCTTGGCTGGCTAATTCTCGAAAACACACACGGCACATCTGAAATTTCCGCATATATCCACGCGGCCGTCCACATATGCGGCAGCGGTTTACCTTTCTTGTACTGAACTTGGGAGTTCGCTGAGCTTTAACAATCAAAGACTTTTTCGCCATGCGTTCCTCTCTATTCCCTTATTTCTTAAACGGCATACCAAACTTTGCAAGAAGACTTTTGCCTTCTTGGTCGGTTTTTGCCGTTGTTACTATAGCGACATTCAAACCAGAAATTACTTCGATTTTATCGTAATCGATTTCCGGAAAGATGATCTGTTCTGTAATGCCCAAGGAAAAGTTTCCGTGTCCATCAAAAGCATTTCCATTTACCCCGCGAAAGTCTTTAACTCGGGGAAGAGCAACATGTATCAAACGAAACAGAAAATCATACATCTGATTTCCGCGCAGCGTAACTTTTGCTCCAATATCCATACCATCACGAATTTTGAAGTTCGAGATTGATTTTTTTGCCTTCGTTTTTACTGCTTTTTGTCCAGCAATCAAGCTCATTTCTTGGATAGCAGCATCAAGAACTTTCTTATTCTTAACTGCTTCACCAACGCCCATGCTTAATACAATCTTTTCCAAACGCGGTATCTGCATGCTGCTCTTGTAGCCAAACTCTTTTGCCATTTCAGGAGCAATATCTGCAGAGAACTTACTGCGTAAAACAGGAACATAGGTTTTTTCAGCCATTATAATTCCTCTCCTGTCTTCTTAGCGATACGAACCCGCTCATTTCCGCGCACTTCTGTGCCAATACGGCTTTGGCTACCATTTTTGGTAACAACCATAACATTGGAAACATGCAAAGGTGCTTCTATTTCAATAATCCCGCCCTGGTCTTGTTCGTTGCGACGACGTTTTGTCTTTTTTACAAGATTTACACCCTCGACAATTACTCGACCTTTTACGCGATCCACACTCAACACTCGTCCGGTTTTACCACTGTCTTTCCCAGCAATAACCTTCACCTGATCATTTTTCTTCAGTTTAATCTTTCCTACCATGGCCTCACCTACAATACTTCCGGCGCAAGAGAAACGATTTTCATATAGTTTCGTTCTCGCAATTCACGAGCAACTGGACCAAAAATGCGCTTCCCTTTCGGGTTACTGGCAGCATCGATAATTACACAGGCATTATCATCAAAACGGATATATGTTCCATCCTTCCTGCGAATTTCCTTCTTTGTACGCACCACAACGGCTTTTTCAACCGAACCCTTTTTTACAGGCGCATTCGGCAGAGCGTTTTTTACAGCAACAACAATGACATCGCCAATGCTAGCCGAAACACGGCCTGAACCGCCCAAGACTTTGATACATTGCACGCGTTTACCGCCACTGTTATCTGCCACATTCAAATACGTATTCATTTGAACCACAACGAACTCCTTACTTAGCGCGCTCTACAATTTCAAGCAGCCGCCAGGCTTTATGCTTACTTACTTTGCGGGCCGAAACAACACGTACGGTGTCCCCTACATGTGCTTCATTTCCCTCATCATGAGCTTTTACCCGCTTGGATGTGCTCACATATTTTTTATAGAGCGGATGCAAAGTCTTGGTTTCAACCAAAACAACAACCGTCTTATCCATCTTGTCACTTACAACCTGACCGGTGTAAATCTTTTTCCCAACTGTATTGATCTTGATCTGTGCTTCCACGGCCTATCCCTCGCTTACCAGATTTTCGCTACCTTGAACGACTTCTGCATGATTATAGATAAGCGTGTTTAAGCGGGCAATTTGACGCCGTAAAACGCGCTTTTTCAGCGGATTATCCACATGTCCTACAACACGCTGAAAGCGAATATCTCGGTACTGCTTTTTCACTTCTTCGCGTTTAGCCAACAGTTCTTCAAATGTCAAATCTTTAAATGAATTACGCATCAGCAATCTCCAAATCACGTCGCACTGCAAAACGGGTTTTAATGGGCAACTTTGCTCCCGCTAATTCAATTGCGCGTTCTGCCAGCTTAGGATCTACCCCGGCAATTTCAAACATAACCATTCCAGGACGAACACATGCAACCCATGCTTCAGGATTACCCTTTCCTTTTCCCATACGGGTTTCAGCAGGCTTTTTTGTATACGGCATATCCGGGAAAACCCGAATCCATACTTTACCACCACGCTTGATATGACGTGTCATAGCAATACGAGCAGCTTCAATCTGCCGGTTTGTAATCCATTTTGGTTCAAGAGCAACCAGTCCAAAATCTCCAAATGCAATCTTTTGACCACGTGAAGCCTTACGAAGCAGTCGGGTATTTACACTGCGATGCTGTTTTCTGAACTTAACTTTCTTAGGACTCAGCATAGCATTTAACTCCTTGTTCCAGCCGGTTCACGTTTTTTCTTCACCAGGGAGCCGGCATCCTCTTTGGTGTTCCGCTTATACACTTCGCCCTTAAAGACCCAAACTTTTACACCAATTGATCCCTGAGCTGTATCAGAAACCGCAGTTCCATAATCGATATCAGCACGCAAAGTATGCAATGGTATTCGTCCTGCTTTGTGTGACTCTGTTCTGCTCATTTCAGCTCCGCCCAAGCGGCCTGAAAGGCGAATTTTAATTCCAAGTACCCCAGCTTTTTTTGCTGCAGCAACGGTCATTTTTAAAGTCCGTCGAAATGCTGATCGACCTTTTAATTGTCGCGCAACATTCAATGCAATGATCTGAGCATCTGTCTCAGGGCGTTTTACTTCCTTGATCTTTATCTGTATTTTCTTTCCAGCCTGTTTCTGCAAGTAGGTACCAATCCGTTCAATTGTAGAACCTTTGGCACCAATAATTACACCAGGACGGGAAGAATGAATAACCAGGGTTATCCTTTGTGGATGCCGAACGATTTCAACTTCAGAAATATCAGCATTCTTTGCTTCAGGCAGTGCAAGCAATAACTTCCGCAACTTCAAATCCTCATGAAGAGTTTCTGCATACTCACGGGGATCAACGAACCATTTTGAGCTCCAAGTCTTGTTTACTCCAAGCCGAAAGCCAATCGGATTTACTTTCTGTCCCATATTATTTCACTCCAGCCTTTGCAATTTCATCCACAACAACGGTAATGTGACTCATTCGTTTCAAGAGCACATCGGCACGACCTCGGCCACGCCGCCATATCCTTTTCATTCGAGGACCATCATCAATCCGAAGTTCTTTTATATACAACATATCTTCCATAAGATTCTTATCCGCGTACATTGCATTTGCAGCTGCACTACGCACAACCTTGCCCAACATTTGAGCTCCCTTATGAGGAAGATGATCAAGAATTGCTATTGCCTCAGGAAAAGGTCTCCGTCTAACAACATTGGCAACACGTCTCACCTTGGAAGGAGAAACAAGCAAAAATTTTGCCTTTGCACTATATCCAGTGTTTTCTGCCATATATCTGCCCTACCTTTTTCCTGCTTTTTTATCTGATCCGGCATGCCCACGGAACAAGCGTGTCGGAGAAAACTCTCCAAGCTTGTGTCCAACAAGATTTTCTGAAACATACACCGGAACCCAAGTTTTCCCGTTATATACGGAAATAGTCAGTCCAACCATTTCCGGAATAATCGTTGATGTCCGGGAATAGGTTTTAATCATTTTCCGCTCACCAGATTTATTCTGTTCAACAACCTTCTTGTACAGACTTTTGGCAATAAACGGGCCTTTTTTTATTGATCTAGACACAATCCGCTCCTATTTCCGTTTCTTGACAATAAACTTGTCAGACTGCTTGCGCTTTTTCCGGGTCTTATACCCCTTAGTAGGAGTACCCCATGGGCTCACAGGATGCCGTCCACCAGAAGTACGACCTTCACCACCACCATGCGGGTGATCAACAGGGTTCATAACAACCCCACGAACTTTAGGTCTTCGTCCCAACCAGCGTGCCCGCCCGGCTTTCCCAAGCGAAACGTTCATGTGGTCTTCATTTCCAACAACACCAACTGTTGCAAAACAACGATTAAATACCATGCGCATTTCACCGGAAGGCAATTTAACTGTTACATAGTCGCCTTCTTTTGCAACAACCGTTGCCGATGTTCCGGCCGCACGACACATTTGGCCACCACGACCATGCTGCAACTCAATATTATGTACCATTGTACCTAAGGGAATACGGTTAAGAGGCAAAGCATTTCCAACTTTTGGTTCTGCATTATCGCCGCTCATAATTGAATCACCGCATTGCAATCCCTTCGGCGCCAAAATGTAGCGCTTTTCTCCGTCAGCATAATTTACCAAAGCAATGAACGCACTTCGGTTTGGATCATACTCAAGAGTCTTAACAACACCTGGAATTCCACTTGTTTCCCTGGTATCCGGATCAACAACATACTTGTTTCTCCGAAAATCAATAGTTCGGTACCGCTGTTTGTGACCGCCGCCCCGCCGACGCACACTGATCCGTCCGTTTCCGGACCGGCCACCGCTAGAAGTCTTTCCCTTGGTCAGACTCCGCTCAGCCTTATCTTTGGACAAGCCGGAATAATCAATTGATGTCTTATACCGCTGTCCCGGAGTTTTCGGGTTATATTGCTTTATACCCATAATGCTCCCCTCTTAAACGCCTTCGAAAAGTGCGATACTTTCGCCACTTTTGAGCGTAACAATTGCCTTTTTCCACGACGAAGTATATCCCATTCGATGTCGGACACGACGTGGTTTTCCAGTAACATTAACAATGTTGCAAGCAACAGGAGTAACATCGAATAAATCCTGTATTGCCTGCGAAATTTGAATCTTATTTGCTCGGGGATCTACCCGAAACACATATTTACTCTGCTCACGCAAATCGTTGGTTTTTTCTGTCAAAACAGGTTCGATGATAATATCATTCAACTTCATCTGTTACCCCTCTACCTTCGATTTAAAAAAATCGTTCAGGCCAAGTGCTGCCGATTCAGTCATCACAACTTTTTTGCCATAAAATAGATCGTGTGCACGTAAGCGCTGATAATTAAGGGTGGTCAACCACGGAATATTCCGGCCTGCCCGCTTAATCATTTCATCATTACCGGCAACTACAAGAACTGCTCGTTCATGCGGGATCAGGCTCGTCAGAATCTGCATCATATCCTTTGTCTTACCTGACTCCAGAGCAAAATCTTCTACAACGACCATATTTTCCTGTTGAACTTTCTGACTCAAGATTGACTTGTACGCCAGTCGCTTCAACTTTTTCGGCATTGAATAACTGTAATCTCTTGGCTGCGGACCAAATGTGGTGCCACCGCCAACCCAAACTGGCGAACGGCGTGAACCCGATCGAGCCCGGCCAGTTCCCTTCTGCTTCCAGGGTTTTCTACCGCTATAATTCACAAGACCACGAGTCTTGCTAGATGCAGTCCCTTGACGCATATTTGCCAATTCATTTCGGATAGCATGATAAATCGCACCATCACTTACTTCACGATTGAATACTTCATCGTTCAGCGAAATTGACTTTTTCTTTTTTCCATCTATTGAAAGAACTTGCATGTCCATAGTTACTTACCTCAGTTCTTTTTTTTCGCCGCAGAAACTACGACAGTCGAATTACGCGAACCCGGTACAGCGCCGCGGACAAGGATCAGCTGATTCTCTGTATCAATCTGCTCGATACGAAGATTCTGAACAGTAACATTATCACTGCCCATCCGGCCTGCCATTTTTGTTCCTTTCAGAACCCGCGAAGGCGTAGCGGCCATACCTGTAGAACCGTTAGCACGATGAAACTTTGAACCGTGAGTCTTTCGACCACCGCCAAAACCATGCCGACGCATTACCCCTTGGTATCCTTTTCCTTTGGATACACCGGCAACATCTACATATACAACATCCTGAAAAACATCTACTCCCAATTGATCACCAACAGTTACTTCCGCGCCAAAATCACGGAACTCCTGCAAGCGCTTAACGGGAGCAACTCCTTCGGGAAATTGCCCTTTATACGGCTGAGAAACGCTTTTCTCTTTCATAGAGCCAGAACCCAAAACAACAGCTGAATAGCCATCTTTTTCTTCCAGTCTCTGTGCAACCACATAGTTGGTTTCAAACTGCAGCACTGTAACAGGCACCAAAGTACCGTTTTCAGTGAACACCTGGGTCATTCCAACTTTTTTTCCAATCAAACTTGCCATGTTTTTCCCCAGTCTCGTTCCTGATCTACATCAAAAACTACTGCTTAATCTCTACATCCACGCCAGCGGGCAGCTCTAATTTCATAAGAGCGTCCATAACGGATGATGTCGGTTCAATAATATCAATAAGGCGCTTATGCGTTCTCATTTCAAACTGCTCACGAGCTTTCTTATTAACGTGAGGTGAACGCAACACCGTATACTTGTTTATCCGAGTAGGCAGCGGTATAGGACCGGAAACCTTTGCCCCGGACTTCTGCACCGTCTGTACTATCGAGCGTGCACTCTGGTCAATAAGCTCAATATCAAAGCCTCGTAAACGTACTCGAATCTTATCCATTAAAAAAGCCTCCAAAAATTGGGCCTTGCACACACAAGGCCCAATTACAATCACACATTACTCGATAATTTCGGTAACCTGACCACTAGCTACGGTACGGCCACCTTCACGAATAGCAAAGCGAAGACCTTTGTCCATAGCAATCGGATGAATAAGGGTTACGTTAATTTCGGTGTTATCACCAGGCATAACCATTTCCTTACCTTCCGGCAACTGTACGTCACCTGTAATATCGGTTGTCCGGAAGTAGAACTGCGGACGATAGCCGGAGAAGAATGGGGAGTGACGACCACCCTCATCTTTGCTCAAGCAGTAAATTGTACCAACAAATTTATGGTGAGGAGTGATACTGCCTGGTTTTGCCAGAACCTGTCCACGCTCAACACCTTTCTTATCTACACCACGAAGAAGCGCACCGATGTTATCACCAGCTTCGCCGCTATCAAGCAGCTTGTTGAACATTTCTACACCGGTAACAGTTGTTTTCTGAGTATCTCGGATACCAATGATTTCAACTTCTTCACCAACCTTAACCTGACCACGCTCAACACGGCCGGTTACAACAGTACCACGACCCTGGATTGAGAAGATATCCTCAATAGGCATCAAGAAAGGCTTATCAACATCACGCTCGGGCACTGGGAAGTAATCATCCATTGCCTGCAACAGATCCTTGATACACTGAGTTTTCTCAGCATCATCAGGACTTTCCATAGCCTGGAATGCACTACCTTTAATAACAGGAACGTCATCACCAGGGAACTCATAAGAGCTCAGCAATTCACGCATTTCTTCTTCAACCAGTTCAATCAAATCAGGATCATCAACCTGGTCACATTTATTGATAAAAACAATCAGTGCAGGCACACCAACCTGGCGAGCAAGCAAAACGTGTTCTTTAGTCTGTGCCATTGCACCGTCAGTTGCAGATACAACCAAAACAGCGCCGTCCATCTGGGCAGCACCGGTAATCATGTTCTTGATATAGTCGGCGTGACCGGGACAGTCAACGTGAGCATAGTGCCGATTAGCAGACTCATACTCAACGTGACGACTATTGATGGTAATACCACGCTCTTTTTCTTCTGGAGCGTTATCGATCTCATCATAGTTCATAACCTTTCCGCTACCAGACAATTGCGCACTAATATTAGTGATAGCAGCCGTCAAGGTTGTTTTTCCATGGTCAACGTGACCGATGGTGCCGACGTTAATATGAGGTTTCGTTCTCTCAAATTTTTCCTTAGCCATTACGTCCTCCTTGCGCCTTCTTTGCGCAATTTCATCGTATATTTTCTGTACGCCGAAGAAATACTTCTTGCGCGCGAGTTTCCGATATTAGTGAGAAGTGTATAGTTTGTCAACAGGAACAACAGAGGAGACATTGAGTCTGCAACGCAGCATATTAACAAACCACCTAATCACAAAATGACCGGTTTGGTTTAAGCTCCACAGTCCGCTGGTATTCTTTACCAGCGCTTATGCAGCTCTATTTTCTTACCAACGGTAATGAGCAAACGCTTTATTTGCTTCTGCCATTCGGTGGGTATCCTCTTTCTTTTTGAAAGCGGTACCAGTACCGTTATACGCATCGAGCAATTCAGCGCTCAGCTTTTGCGACATTGACTTCCCACTGCGGGAACGTGCCGCTTGGATAATCCAACGCATCGCAAGTGCTTCGCGCCGATTATCCTTAACCTCTACCGGAACCTGGTATGTAGAACCACCAACCCGGCGTGATTTTACCTCAACAGTAGGCTTAACGTTTTCGATAGCCTTCAAAAAAACCTCGATATTGGACACATCAGCCTTTCCGTCCATCATATCCATAGCGCCATACATTACACGCTCACTGGTTGAACGTTTTCCATCAAGCATCATGCGGCGAATAAAGCGACTAACGGTTGTGTTTTTATAACGAGTATCCGGCAGAACCGGTTTTCTGGCAACAATCTTTTTTCTCGGCATTTCTCGATTCTCCTGTTAAGCCTTCGGCCGTTTAGCACCGTATTTCGAACGGCCCTGACGACGACCATCAACACCCAGAGTATCCTTAGCACCACGAACAATGTGGTAG
>CAYNNU010000097.1:0-8659 GCA_964398645.1 uncultured Spirochaeta sp. | reverse complement strand
GATAAGGGGCATGCCTGCATAAAAGCGAATATTTGGAGGCTCTGTTACCAGTGGATTGTCAGCAAAACGGGCATCTTTGCTCGCATCTGGGATGATAAAAACATCACTTTGTAGAATTGTGTGTGAGCAAAAGGCAATTTCTCTGGGAGTTTCTGCTGCATCTAAGCCGATTTTTGCTTTAAACCACTGGCGATTTGCATCTACAAGGGATATGTCTGCAATAGGCGTTTTACAGATTGTGGCAACTAGCTGAACGATGTCATCATATTCAGGTTCGGGCAGGGTGTCCAAGATACGATATGAGGCTAACTTTTCTAAGCGTTGTAGTTCATTATTCGGAAGTTCGGCTGTAATCACTCTTCAAGTATAGCCTTAATTTTCATAAACTGCCAATACAGGTATAGGTGTGCAGTAGTGTTGAAAATACTTCTTTTTTTGATTATCAAAATATAGTATATTTTTTATATGAAATTGACATTGTTGAAGGATCTTGCTGTCCGTGAGCCGAGATCTGTTCGTTTTTTATCTTCACATGGCTATGTCGTTATTGCCCGTCGGGTTTCCAATAAAGA
Organism: uncultured Spirochaeta sp.; assembly: GCA_964398645.1. Lineage (GTDB taxonomy): Bacteria > Spirochaetota > Spirochaetia > DSM-27196 > DSM-8902 > Spirochaeta_B. Next base: position 8,087 of record CAYNNU010000097.1, on the reverse strand, counting down.
GGAACGAAAAATTCCTATGCGTTCTTTGTTGGTAAATAATTCAAATTTTTTTCGGGTTCGTAGTGATTATGAATATTACGTTGGTGAAGATGCGGTTCAAGCAGTCTATGAACATTTTATGCCTGATGTAGCCGATATTTCGCAAAAAAAGTCTCCTGAAGGTTCCGGCAGTGAATCGGCTTTGCCAAATTTTGGCGAGGATTATTCCAAAGTTGAAGGTTTAAGCGAGGAGAAAAGGGTTCAGCTTGTTCGTGAGCAGGCCCGGCGCCTTGAAGAAGTAACCAAGAAAACGTCTGCCAAAGAGGCTAGTCAAGTATTGGTTGACACAGCAGTTCAAACAATGATGGCAAACAGAGCCATGTTGGAGCAGGCTTTGCGGATGAGTAATGCCGAAGCACAGCGCTATACCAAGGAAATGGCCGAAGCAACAGAAGAAATGGTTAGAGGTACCGAGTTGGTACTCAGAAATGATTTTTACGAGACTGATTTAATTGCTCAGCTGGTAAAGCGGTCAACTGGAACAGTTGTTCAGCATATGACGCGAGTCTATCTGATGGGATTTGCGTTTTTACTCTATTACAATACTGAGTTTTTACAAACCAGTTTGGCAAATACAATACGTATTCAATTTCCGCAACGCTATCGTGCTTTTTACAAACGATTGCTGCCGCATCTTGATGAAAATGAATTGACCCTAGAACGAGTTTTTTGGGATGGGATGCGCGCACTTACGTTCCCTGAAATTCGCAAAATTGCTATGGGCTTTTTATTACATGATGTCGGAAAAACTGATGATATTGAATATCATGAAGGTGAGAAGGGCTATGATCGTGAAGTCATTGTTCGGCATGTGAAAATTGGTTATAAAGCTGTCATTGAAAAGAGTGCCTATCCCCGTGAGGCAGCACTTATTACCGGCTACCATCATGAGTATTATGGTCATCCGGCCGGATACGGTTATTTCCGAGAGTTTTTGGCAGAATACAAGCATATGAATCCGGCTGCTAAAATTGATTTTTTGATGTCCTATGAGATGGAACCATTGATTGACTATCAAGTATTGGCTTATTTCCCGGCGAAAATGCTTGAAGTTGTCGATGTTTTTGATTCCTTAACCGATCCTCATCGGTTATACCGGAAAGCCTTAAGTCCTCAGGAAGCCATTGATCTTATGTATAGCGAATTTATTGAAAATAATAGCAAACTTGATCCGATTATTATGGACTTATTTCATCGCTTTTTGACTGAGCGTGGTAGTTTGTAGCTCGTATGGAATTTTCTGAGGGAGGATGTTGAATTACTCCTTCAGCAGAAAGTTGAACAAGGTGATGATGTTTTGCAAACCGTGTTATTGCTGAAACGCTGTGTATATCATTGGTTACAGTTAAAACTCATTTGTATAATATTTTTCGCAAAACAGGGGTTTCAAGCAGAACAGAGCTAATCTATCTGCTGCCAGAGCAACAGATAGATTAGGCTGGCGCATATAATTAAAAGCCGGTGAATGTGTTTGTTTCAAATTCTGTTTCATTATTTGGGTAGAATGAAACCGGCGTTCCATCCAGGGCCTGACTTGCAACCTCGGCACTGGTGAGCGCATTTTTCAGAAAGCTGTCAACTAGGTTGACTGTTTCAAGAGGATGCACCGTAGGAAAACCATGATCGTAGCCATAGCCACCATCAATGAGGATTGCCGTAACCTGGGCACCAGCTTGTTTAAAATCATATTTGCTGGTTGCAATATAGTTGTCATATATTACCTGATCGCCTTGCCAGTTAGCAAAATCGGTTGTGGCTTTTACCAATAAAACAGGTATGCTATCAGGAAGCTGTGAAATCCGCCCATCTCCAGGGATGATGATTTGGCTTCCATCATTGTTGGTGTGAGTAATATCTGAGTTGGAAATGTTGAAAGCATGGCTATAGAACAGCGAGCGGGGCATGTAGTCGATATTCATAACATCCCGAATTTGGCTGTGGTAGGTTGCGCTTTGTGTGAATGATGGATCGTCCATCGTGAAGGTTGCCAAGTCAAATCCAACAGTGTCGTTAATGACCAGCATATTCCAGACAAAAGAAACTGTTTCTCTGGTTCGTGCGGCGCCTTGCCATGAGCGTTGCTGAAAGCGGGCTGCTTCGATACCTGCTTCTTCATCTGCGACGGGTACCCAGTCACCATTGGTGTAGTTGTTTCCTAGTGCGTCTGTACCGGCACTGGCTTCGTTGAATCCTACACGGGTACCGCGTGTCCCAACTGGAGCAAGGCCAATTAGAGCAGAGTAGCGTTGAGGGTTTTCAATGGCCATTTCAAGGGCTACGGCAAAACCCATGGAGTATCCTAGCAGGGCTACTCCTTGTTCAGGAATTTCAGGTATTTGCTGCATTGTCTTTTCGAAGTCAATGGCGAAGTCGTTGAGACCGCGTATTTCGGTATTGTAACTGGAAAGTCCGCTTCCGCGGTAGTCAAAGGTGAAGACAGTGTAAGCGTTTGCCCATTCTTCTCCAGCAATAATTTCCATTATTGGTTCAAAAATTGCACCAGATGTATTATTTCCTGGAACTAGAACGATAGTCTGCGGCCCATTTCCTGCCTTGCGATAAAAAATTGTTTCCTGTGGGTCGCCTGCCTGATTGCCTGCAATGGTTATTGAACCACCAGCAAATTGAATTGCTTTCGGTGTACTTGCACAGCCAATCATTGAGATGATCAGCGAAAATGCCACAAGAAAAAATGTGATCTTTACAATTGTTTTTGTCATCGTATCCTCCTGCAGAAAAGTATATGTGCTTTGGTGTGTAATGCATATCAATAGTAAGTATGATTTGGAAAGAAGATGTATAAAATAATTACCTCATACTAAAGTATGAGGTAATTATCAATTTATGCGTTGAATATTTGAATTGCCTATATTGAAATTAGTGAGAGCAGTTGCCTTGATGCTCATGGCAAATGGTTCCTGAGTCGTTCAATTGGCCGGATATCCAGCTTTGAACTGCCTCTGTGGTTGAACCGGCTGCGCCACGAACAACGTTAATACCGTAGGTTTGCAGTGTTTGAACTGCACCTTGTCCCATGTTTCCGGCAATCATCAGACTTACGCCGTCTTGTGCCAAAATTGCGGCAATATTGGACTTGCAACCGCATCCATTTGGGCTTGGAACTGTTTTTTCGGAAAGGATGTCGCCATCTTTTACTTCGTAAACTTGAAAGTATTCACAGTGGCCAAAATGAGTATCTATCTGGCCATTTCTAGCCGGTACGGCAATTTTTGTTTGCATATGTAACCTCTTTTTTTAGAATCATAGGAGAAAAGGGGATGGACTGTCAATGTTATTATATGTGCAAGGGACATGAATCGCCCTATGGTCGCGGACATCCTGTCCGCTCCCGCCGGGCCGCCTGCGGGGCTCTCGGCACGTCCTGTGCCTCGGCGCTCCAGGTATTCGCGCCCGCCCCTTCGTTTCGAGTCCTGCAAATAAAAAAAAGCACATGGCCCAATGGACCATGTGCTTGTTAGCAGGGACAGGACTCGAACCTGCGACCTCCGGGTTATGAGCCCGACGAGCTGCCAACTGCTCTACCCTGCGTTGCAGTCCATAAGATATAGGTGATTAGTCTTAGAGTCAAGGCGTGTATGTCATTCTTTTGTATATAATTCGCCAAAGCGAAAACCCGATGATGATGGCGAGCCATGCAAAGGCATAGTGCATCCAACTGTGGTTTCTGGCGGCAATATTGTATATCCAGTGAATAAGAATGCTGCTGCATAACAACAAAACTGCAGCAATAATTCGGCTAAAAAAATTCCAAAAAGAGGGCTTGTTGAGCGTCAATACGAAAAGGATACCACAGCCGGTGATTGCTGCAGTTCCAGTGTGTAGTGGAATTGAGCTTAGTAGGCGGGATGCCCAAATTCCGCTTGTCAGCATGAATACCGTTTCAGAAAAGCCAAAGCCCAGCCCGACCCAGAAAGGAGGGCTATTTAGAAATCTAAATACTAAGAATATGGCTAGGCCCTTAATGAGCTCTTCTGGTAGAGCAGCATACAGCAGGGCGCTTTCCAGGCTGCGGTAGGGTAGCTGGATGTGGCTTTGTAGCCAACTTCCAGCTAAAAGAACGGGCCATACGGTAATAAAACCGGCAGTCAGTCCCGCCCAAATTGCGCCGCAGCCCGGGCGGTCATTGCTTAGCTGCACACGCTCTCCATTCCACGAACAAAGGCCTTGAGATTCTTCATTGTGCCGATTGAAACTCGTATTGAATTATCCATTCCAAAAGATCGTAATGAACGGATTGTAATGCCGAATGAAAGAATGTGATCATATACCTCATCAGCAGGAATTGGCGTATGAATGCATAAAAAATTTGCCTGGCTAGGGTAGTATGAAAGACCTAAGCGATCCATTTGGTTCGTTAGATATTCCATTCCGCGGTGGGTAGTATTCAGTGTTTTTTGGACAAATGCCGTGTCGTTCAAGGCTGCTTGGCCCGCAGCTAAGGCTAAAGAATTATTGTTAAAAGGCTGCTTGACGCGGAGAAATAGCTCAATAATTTCTGGTGATGCAAAGCCGTATCCAAGGCGTAAGGCAGCCAGGCCGTGAATTTTGGAGAAAGTCCGTAGAATTAGCAGGTTTGGATATGATTTAAGCAGAGGGAGTGAATCTGGGTAATCAGCCGCAGTGGCAAATTCGCAATATGCCTCGTCTAACACAAGCAGAATATGTGCTGGGATTTGCGCGATAAAACGCTCTAACTCTTTTTGACTGGAGTAGGTTCCTGTCGGGTTGTTTGGATTGCAGACAAACACCATGCGGGTATCGGGATCAATGGCCGCTAGCATGGCATCAAGATCATTTTTGCCATTTTTTAAGGGAATTTTTTTCACCTCGCCACCAAATAGGCGGGTTGAGTATTCATATTGGCTAAAGGTTGGTGTTGCGATAACTGCATTGTAGCCGGGTTCCATAAATGAAGCGGTAGCCATGCTCATTATTTCGTCCGAACCATTTCCAAGGATGATTTGTGCGGGATCTATTGAATGAAGCATCGCCAGTTTTTGAACGAGGGCTGTGCCGCGGCCATCAGGATAGATTTCCACTTCAGACAAGGCTTTTTTAATTGCCTGTTTTGCTTTTGGGGAGCAGCCAAAGGGATTTTCATTACTCGAAAGTTTACTTGCACCGGAAATTCGCTTGCCGGGATGATATGGGGGGATTACACTGACAGCAGAGCGCGGTACCGGAACGGCTTGTTTCATAATCGAAATAGTATTGTGGTCAGGGCTGCTGGTCAAGAGTGATTGTAGGCTTCTGGGGGTAGAATGAATTACTGGCTGGTTGAATTAATAGGATATGCAGCATCTTTTTTTATCGCGTTTTCATTGGTTATGTCGTCGGTTGTTCGCTTACGTGTTCTCAATGTGATCGGGTCAATTTGTTTTGTTATCTATGGGGTGTTTATCCATTCAATGCCCATAATAATTACCAATATCTGTATTATTAGTATCAATTTATATCATTTATGGAAGTTACGCCCTCAAAAATAAAATAGTTTGCGATTTTTGACTTCATTTGTATATTTATTACATGAATTACGAGAAACTTACTACGAAGGCCCGGCAAGCCGTGCAGGATGCCGGTAGTTTTGCGCTAAAAAATGATAACGCTACCATAGAGCCAGAGCATATAGTTCTTGCTCTCCTGGATCAGAAAGATGGCTTGATTCCTCCTTTGTTGAGTCGGATTGGCGTTTCGATTCCAGCCATTCGTGCTGAGATTGAAACTATAGCAAACTCATTTCCCAAGGTTTACGGGGACTCTGCCCAGATTCAGTTAGCTCCATCATCACAAAAAATTCTTGTGCGGGCAGAAAAAGAGCAGGAAAAACTCAAAGATGATTTTGTCAGTACAGAGCATTTTTTATTATCAATTCTTGAAGGCGATGGTCGTGCTTCGGATGTTTTGAAGAAAGCCGGTGTAAACCGCAAAGAGGTTTTGGAGGCCTTGAAGGACATTCGTGGCAATCAGACTGTGCAGGATCAGGACCCTGAAAATAAATACCAAGTGCTAGAGAAGTATACGCGGGACCTGACCGCCTTGGCCCGAGGGGAAAAGCTCGATCCGGTGATTGGCCGCGATGAAGAAATCCGCCGTGTTATGCAAGTGCTTTCCCGGCGGACAAAGAATAATCCGGTTTTAATTGGTGAGCCCGGGGTTGGGAAAACAGCAATTGCTGAAGGTCTTGCCCGTCGTATCGTTTCCGGCGATGTTCCGGATAGTCTGAAAAATAAATCAATTCTTGCATTGGATTTGGGGGCAATGGTTGCCGGCACCAAGTTTCGCGGTGAGTTTGAGGAGCGCTTGAAAGGGGTGATTCAGGGAATCCATGATAGTGATGGCAGAATTATCCTTTTTATTGATGAATTGCATACATTGGTTGGAGCAGGGTCAGCAGAAGGTTCTATGGATGCTTCTAATCTGCTAAAACCAGCCTTGGCCCGTGGGGAATTGCGTTGCATTGGTGCAACAACCTTGGATGAATATCGGAAACATATTGAGAAGGATGCCGCTTTGGAACGTCGTTTTCAGACGGTTTTTACTGATGAACCAACTGTGGAAAGTGCCATTGCTATTTTGCGTGGCTTGCAGGAGCGTTATGAGCTGCATCATGGGGTGAGGATTAAGGATGAGGCACTGGTGGCGGCGGCAGTTTTATCCGATCGGTATATTACCAGCCGGTTTTTGCCGGATAAGGCTATCGATCTTGTTGATGAGGCCGCTAGTAGGCTGAAAATGGAGATTGAAAGCCAGCCAACCGCATTGGATCAGCTTGAGCGTCGAATTTTGCAGCTGAATATTGAAAAGCAGGCATTAAAAAAGGAAAACGACGCCGCAAGTATTCAACGTTTACAAAAAATTGATACAGAATTAGCTGAACTTGGCTCAGAACGGGATGCAATGCATGCTAAATGGCAAAATGAGAAGCAAACAATTGGGCAGTTGCGAAAGCTTAAACAGGAAATTGAGGATTTAACCATCGAAGAGACTCAGGCAGAACGGGAAGGAAATTATTCACGGGCAGCCGAAATCAAGCACGGCTTAATTCCGCAGAAACGGCAGGAACTGGAAAAGGTAGGGCAGGAAATTGATGCCCAGCAGGAAGATGGGAATACATTGCTGCGGGAAGAGGTGAGCGAAGAAGATATTGCGGCAGTTGTTTCTACCTGGACAGGAATTCCGGTTCAAAAGATGATGAGCAGCGAAATGCAGAAGCTTCTTGAGTTGGAAAATGTGCTTGCACAGCGGGTTATCGGGCAGGAGCAGGGCATTCGTGCAGTTGCCGATGCTATTCGTCGGAATAAAAGCGGGATTGGGGATGTTACCCGCCCGACTGGGGTCTTTTTGTTTATCGGTCCTACTGGTGTTGGAAAAACCGAGCTCTCAAAAACACTGGCAGATTTTTTGTTCAATGATGAGCGCTCACTTACCCGTATCGATATGAGTGAATATATGGAAAAACACTCAGTAAGCCGTTTGATTGGGGCGCCTCCGGGCTATGTGGGCTATGATCAAGGGGGACAATTGACCGAGATTGTGAGGCGTCGACCGTATAGTGTGATCCTGTTTGATGAAATTGAAAAAGCTCATCCGGATGTGTTTAATGTGCTCTTGCAATTGATGGACGAAGGGCGATTGACCGACGGACAGGGCAGGCTGGTGGATTTTCGCAATACGGTAATCATAATGACAAGTAATATTGGCAGCGATTTGATTTTGCGAACTTCCGATTTGAAAGAAATACGGCCTCAAATCAATGAATTGTTGCATGCATCATTTAAGCCTGAGTTTCTCAATAGAATTGATGAAATAATTACTTTTCACCGCTTAGATAAGGAGCAAATCAGTCGCATAGTTGATTTGGAAATTGGGAAATTGCAACAGCGATTGCAGGAAAAACAGATTATGCTTGAATTGACCCCGTCCGGAAAAGAATTTTTGGCCGATGCCGGTTTTGAGCCTGCCTTCGGTGCTCGGCCTTTAAAGCGAACAATTACAAATATGGTGCAGAATAATTTGGCGCGTATGGT
>CAYNNU010000096.1:0-8663 GCA_964398645.1 uncultured Spirochaeta sp. | reverse complement strand
GGCTTCATTAAGATTTAATCTTGCTGGTATAGTTTTTTGGTTGGGGGGAGGGTTACGTGAAACGATTGAATAAGGTGTCTTTGAGTTGGGCAATGTATGACTGGGCAAACTCTGCCTTTACAACCACGATAATGGCGGGATTTTTCCCGGTCTTTTTTAAGGCCTATTGGTCAGCGGGTGCTGATGCCGGGCTTTCAACATTTTGGCTTGGGGTAGTCAATTCGATTGCATCGCTCATTGTTGCTGCAATCGCGCCTATTTTGGGCACAATCGCCGATAAGGCCAGCGTGAAAAAGCGCTTTCTGTTGGTGTTCGCTTTTATTGGTTCAGCTTCCTCGCTGGCTTTCTGGTTTGTTGCTCAGGGTCAGTGGGTGCTGGCTATGGCGGTATACACCATGGGTGTGCTGGGGTTTTCCGGCGGGAATATTTTTTACGATGCACTGCTTCCAAGCGCGAGTAATACAGATAGTGTGGATTTTGTTTCCTCGCTCGGCTTTTCGCTAGGCTATATCGGCGGGGGCTTGTTGTTTGCTGTGAACGTAGCGATGTATCTTTTTCCACAGTATTTTGGACTGGCAAATGATGTAATTGCTGTGCGCTTTTCTTTTGTGACCGTAGGTATTTGGTGGGCGTTGTTTACCATTCCATTGCTGGTCAATGTAGTGGAGAAGGCCCGACAGAATCCTGGCGGTAATGCCGGGGCTGATGCCGGCGGAGCACAGTCGGGAAATGTGGTGAGTCAAAGCTTCAAAGAGTTGTGGATCACGTTTACGCATATTCGCAAGCTAAAATATACAGCGCTATTTTTGTTGGCGTACTGGTTTTACATAGATGGTGTAGATACGGTGATCAGGATGGCGGTGGATTTTGGGGCATCGCTGGATTTTTCTTCTTCATCATTGATTACTGCTTTGCTGATTACGCAATTTGTGGCCTTTCCGGCGACGCTGTTGTATGCAGGCTTTGCGGGGAAGATCGGTCTAAAGCGGGCTTTGCTCATTGCAATCGTTGCATATTTTGTGCTTACGAGTCTGGGTTCCCTAATGCAGGTTGAACTGCATTTCTATTTGTTGGCGGTAGCTGTGGGGCTTTTTCAAGGCGGCATTCAAGCCCTGAGTCGTAGTCTTTTTTCCCGCCTTGTGCCGCCGGGAAAAGAAGGTGAGTTTTTCGGCTTCTTTAATATGTTTGGCAAGTTCGCTGCCATTATCGGGCCGCTATTGGTTGGATTTTCTACGCTCTTAAGCGGAAGCAACAGGATTGGGATTCTCTCGCTATTGGTACTTTTTGGGCTTGGTTTTTTCTTGCTTCTTAAGGTAGATATTGATGAAGGCCGCCGCGCTGCAGAGAATTTCGCTACGCAGGATCGCTAGCTATGCCGAAGGAGATTGGCCACTGGATAATTGCACAGGAGACAGCCAAGCTGCTTTCTGCGTTGCCGATAGTCATGGCGATCGGGCGCTTTCAAAGCTGGTTTGTGCTTGGTTCGGTTTGCCATGATTGCGGGTTTTATCAGCGCGGACAGGAATACGAATATCTGAAAAAAATGAGCGACAGACTGCACGGCAAGGGATCGAATGATAGCTTTGCGCCGGTAAAGGCTTTGCTCAAGTATTATCGCTCTGGCGGGCAGGTTCCTGCTTATGTTCTAGCCTTTGCGGCTGGGGCGCTCTGCCACATTGCTGCCGATACGGTGTTTCATCCCATGATTTTTTATTACACGGGTAAGACAGAAGAGGATGGAGGTTTTTACCGACATGCTGCTTTTGAGTCGGCTTTGGATCAATATCTACAAAAAAAATATCCAGCGCCTTTTCGGGGGAAAGTGCACAGGGCTTATGCAGATGCAAAAAAGCTGGTGAGCGAAGAAGCTTTTTTGGAGTGCCTTGGCGTGTTTTATTCCGGGGATGACTCCCTGACAAAGCAGGAAGCCCGGCGCTTGATTACAAGCCATCAAAAGATTCAGCGCTTGTTTTCATCTCGTCTTTTGCGGCTTCTGGGGCGTCTTGTATATGTGCCGGTTCGCGGCAGCAATAAGGATATGAGCAGTGTATTTTATCCAGTCGGCCGCCGCCAATCCCGTTTTTTTGAAAACCCTTTGAGCTGGTGTAATCCAGTTACGGGCGAAGCATATTCCGGCAGTGTGGAATCATTATTGAGTCAGGCAATTGGGCGGGGAAAAGCCTGGATTGAGGATTTGGATTTCTATGTACACGCGGAAAAGGCGGAGAAGGCTGAAAAGCAGGAGGAGCAAGAGAACCAAGTTGATTTACAGGATTTTGCCTACCCTTTTACAAAAAATCAGAATGGGCCATGCCTGGATATGGGCATAGTGCTCAGAGGCGGTCAGCCCAGATTTTTTCGAAGCCCCTTGCTTCGTCTTTGAAGCCCTTGTACACCTTTTAAGCTTATTCAAACCTCGCGTTATTCAGTTGCCAGTAGGCATCAGTGTTTCGGAGATTTTGATTGCGCTGGGCAAAGTCCCAAGCGGTTTGCCCATTAAAATGGGTAATGTTTGGATCGGCACCATGGTTTAAAAGCAGCGAAACAATCTGCGGATTTTGCGTTATTTCAGCAGTAATCATCAAAAGGGTCTTTCCATCGGTGTGTCTGGAGTTAACATCCGCCCCCCGTTCTAATAGCAGGGAAACAATTTCGGCGCTATTATTCATAACTGCCGCAACCAAAAGCGGGCTGTGGCTTCTGTTTGCCCGGGCGTCAATATCTGCGCCGTGATCCAAAAGCATGGCAATGATTTCCGGGTTTGGATTTGATCTTGCGGCAGCAATTAAGGCCGTTTCGCCTTCCTTGTTGCGGTAGTCAACTTCCGCCCCATGTTCCAGCAGAAGCGAAAGAATTGCAGTTTCCTGCCGGTAGGCTGCTGCCATCATGAGCGGGGTGATTTTTTCTGCCGTGCTTGCATTTACCTCCGCCCCGTTTTCTAAGAGCAAGGAACAAATTTGGGGATTGGGATTATTTCCAGCGGCCACTAAAAGTGCTGTAATTCCTGCACTGCTGTGAGCATTTACATCTGCGCCCCTTTCTATTAGTAAAGATACAATCGCCGGGTTTTCGTTGAAGGCCGCGGCTCCCATGATAGGGCTGATGCCATCTGTATCGCGAGCATTTACATTGGCTCCTGAATCGAGAATTGAACGTACTTCACTTAAGCTGAGAGTTGCCCAGCGGTCTTTTTCGATGGTTGGCCAGCCTGAAAAGTCTGCGAAAGCCGACAGGGAGCTTACACACATCAAGAAAAGAATTTGTAGTAGCTTGTGGATTGATTTTTTTTGATTGAACATGGATACCTCGCTTCGTATTTGTTACTTATCTCATAGTATAGGTCCTAGTATATGTCCGAAGAATCAAGCTGTACACAGGCATATTTTTGAATTAGGATTGTCGTGTGAAAAAAATACCGCTTGCTTTGCTGATACTGTTTTCTGTGTGTGTGCATCCGGCACTTTGGGCGCAGGGGATGGAACGGGCTAGTATTGATGTTTCCTCGCAAGTCGGGCTTGAGGACTGGAAACAGGCCCTGGACGGCGACTGGGAATTTTACTGGCAGGCGCATATCCAGCCGCAAGACTTTACATCAAACCTGCCGACTCCGGAATTTTTTCATATTCCCGGGGGCTGGAATGCGGACTATCCTTCTCATGGTTTTGCGACTATCCGTTTTGTAGTACATGGGCTGGAAGATACGCGGACCTATGCCTTGGATTTTCCCGAGATACTTACTGCGCACAGGGTGTTTATTAACGGTGAAGAGGTTTTTCATAACGGAGTAGCCGGCACGGACAGGAGCAACACAGTTCCACAGTTTCGGCCTGGTATTGTCGTGTTTCAGTCTCAAAATGGGCGGGCGGATATTGTTTGTCATATAAGTAATTTTGATCATTGTTATGATGGAATCTGGCGCAGCATTACCTTGGGGCCGGCGCAAACGATTGCAGAGAGTCAGCGCCGACGCTTTCTGCTTGCTATGTTCATTGCTGCGGTCTTGTTTACCATCAGTTTGTTTCATATAGGCGTGTATGTGTATCGCAGGGTTGAGATTGCAGAATTATATTTTGGGCTTTCCTGTTTGTTTATATTGTTTCGAAACATCAGCACTGGTGAGCAGTTACTGACACAGCTCATGCCGAATTTTCCCTGGGGTGTTGCTCGCTGGATGGAATATAGTCCGTTCTTTTTGCTGGCACCCCTATTCATGTTGTTTATTACGTCTTTGTTTCCACGGGAATCAATACAAAAGATAAATCGCTTTTTTATCTATGCCTATATTCCGCTGGCGGCGTTTTTTACAGTTTTTCCGGTGCGGATTACCAGCCATGCAATTTTGCCTGGTGAGATATTGCTCTTAACAGTGATTAGCTATGTGCTTTTTGTCTTAGGCCGGGCCGTCGCTGCTAGGCGAAAACATAGCCTGCCGATTATGGCGGCTTTTTTCCTTTTGGCTCTTATGGCGGTCAATGATATTCTGTATTCCTATCAACTTATTCAGACCGGCTATTTGGTGCCCTTGGGCTTTATCGTATTTATCATCATTCAATCGCAATTGCTTTTGAAGCGTTATGCGGAATCCTTTAACGAAGTAACCGATTTGTCCCAGCAGCTAACTCAAATAAATGCTTCCATGTCCCGTTTCGTTCCCTTCCAGTTTCTAGAGTATCTGAAGAAAAAGAGTATTCTTGATGTCCAGCTTGGAGACCAGGTTCTGGAGAACATGACCGTTCTTTTTGCTGATATTCGTTCTTTTACCACCCTGTCTGAAGCGATGACGCCGGAAGAAAACTTCAGCTTTCTCAATTCGTTTTTGTCCCGTTTGGTTCCGGTAATCCGGCAAAAGGGTGGCTTTGTCGACAAGTTTATCGGCGATGCCATTATGGCCTTGTTTCCCTTTCCGCCCGATCAGGCTGTGCGCGCGGCTATTGAGCTTCAGAACGTAGTGAACAACTATAACCAAGGGCGCGACAGGGCTGGGTATCGGGGTATTTCGCTGGGTATTGGTATTCATACCGGTCCGCTTATGCTGGGAACGATTGGCGAGACTAACAGAATGGAGACGACCGTTATCGCTGATGCGGTTAATATCGCCGCTCGTCTGGAGCAGCTGACAAAAACCTATGGTGCATCCATCATCATCAGTAAGGATTTGTATGATGTTATGGAAGATGTTCAGGGCATTGCCTTCCGGCAACTTGGTTCAGCTGTTGTAAAGGGGAAGGCTGCTCCGCTGGAAATCGTTGAGATCTTTGATGGTTCGGATCCTGAGAAGGATAATAAAAAGAAGAAGTCTTTGAATGATTTTGAGAAGGCGCTTGCTCTCATTCAAAAGAAAAAATGTAGCAAGGCTATCGATGTGTTGGAAAAAATTGTTGCTGCTGATCCCGAAGATAATGCCGCTGCCTACTATCTTTCCTGTTGCCGCGATCAGCTTGAGTCTTAAATCTGAATAATTGGTACTTCCAGAATCTCGGTGGTGTAGCGCGGGCTGAGCAGTTCGCGCCGCATACTCCAGCCATGCCCGGCCTGCTTGGGCGAGCAATAGATCGCCCGGTAGCCGTTGCGGCTGTTAATGCGCTCAACCGCCTTCATGATTTGGTTTTTACGCGGGTCTGGCTGGTAGAATAATTCTGTTTGCTCTTTGCCAGCTGCTTCAATGGCGGTGAGGTATACTGCTACCTTTTTGTATTTGAATCCTGCTTTATAGAGGTGGCGGATTTGGTTTTGTACTTCGCGTACAATGTCGGGGGTGTAGGCGGTGGGGTGGTTCAGGACTCGGCGGCAGAAGTTGCTGTATTGCGGGTCCTGCTCGCGGAAGCGGTTGGTTGTGATATAGGTTTGGATAATACGGCAGCTGCTGTTTTGCTTGCGCAGCTTTTCCACGGCGGTGTGGGCGTATTCGGCGCCGGCTTCCAGCAGCTCATCCAGCGATTCCACCAGCTTTCCAAAGCCCCTGCTACACATGATTCCCTGCTTGGGCGGCGGTCCGCCGTCCTCCCAGAAAACCGCCTGCCGGCCTCGCAGTTCCCAGAGGGTACGCAGGCCATTGATGGTGAGAGATTTTTTTACATAAGCGTCGTCGAGGCTGACAAAGTCGGCGGCGGTTTTTATGCTTTGCTGCTCGAGCCGTTTTGCATATTGGCGCCCAATTCCCCATACGTCTGTCAGCGCTGTTTGTGCAAGGATGTCCGGCCACTGATCGTGCCGGGGGCAGCACACCCCTTGTGCCGATGACTTTGCTACGCGGTTGGCAACTTTGGCCAGGGTTTTGGTTGGGCCTATTCCGATGCTCACCGGAACCCCCACCCATTGTAAAATGTGCAAGCGTATTTCTGTTGCTATACGCAGCAGTTTTTCCCGGCTGCCGCTGAGCTGAAGGAATGCTTCGTCGATGGAGTAGACTTCCACGTCGGGGCTGTAGAGTTTGACGATGCTCATTACTCTTTTTGAGATGTTGTCATAGAGGGTGTAGTTCGAGGAAAACGCGGCAACTCCGGCTTGTTCGAGTTGATTTTTTACGGTGAAGTAGGGCGCCCCTCGGCTGATGCCCAGTTTTTTTGCCTCCGGGGATAGGGCCACGATGCAGCCGTCATTGTTGGAAAGTACGACCACTGCTTTGTTTCTGAGGTCGGGGCGGAATATTTTTTCACAGCTGGCGTAGAATGAATTGCAGTCAACCAGGGCGATCATCATGATATCTTGCAGTGGTGAATAACATGGGTTACCACGCCCCATACCTGAAAATCCATCTCTTTGTGTATTTTGATGGGCTCGTAGGATTCGTTTTCGGGGTACAGCCAAATTTCCTCGCCCTTCTGAATAAATGTTTTTACGGTAAACTCGCCAAACAAAATTGCGACTATTATCATGCCGGTTTTTGCTGTGATCGATCGGTCCACAATCAAAAGATCGCCGGATTTGATTCCTGCTTTGTCCATAGAGTCGCCTTGAACCTTTATGGTGAAGCTGGCCGCCTGATGTTTTATGAGATACTCATTGAAGTTGATTTCCTGCTCGGCGTAGTCCTCGGCTGGGCTGGGGAAGCCGCATTTTACCTGCTCAATGAAGTATGGGATTTTCCGGGAGGATGTGAGTTCGGCTTTGACTGGGCGCGGGGGAGAAAGGCGAAAGTGCGCCATATTACTATACATTTGTTTAGTATAGTGTGGCGGTGCTTATTTGTCAATTTACGATTTTGCCTGCGGCAGATTGATGTGTAAAAACATGGCCAGCAGCCGGGCGCCAGTGGCTGTTGCCAGTCCGATGGCCGCGGCCAGTGAAAGATCAAGCCCGAGCTGAATCAGTAACCATAGCACCAGGGAGCCAAGGGCTGCTGCGGTGGCATAAAAGTCGGTGCGAATTACCACCGGCACCTCAGAAACCAAAAGGTCGCGAATAACCCCGCCGCCAACAGGGGTGAGTGTGCCGATGAGCACAACCCCGATGGGGCCAAGTCCGGCCTCCAGCCCTTTCCAGGCGCCGATCATGGCAAAGACGCCTAGGCCCAAGGCATCGCCGATGCGAATGAGCGGCCAGGAGCGGGCAATTCTGGGGGCGGAAAAAAATACCAGCAGGCCGGCGACAATGCAGAGGACAAGGTATAATTCGTTGTGAAAAGCCGCCGGCGGGGTAAGGCCCAGCACTACGTCGCGGGCTATGCCTCCGCCAACTCCGGTAAAAATGGCAAGTACTAACACTCCCAAAAGATCGAGTTGGTGCCGAACGGCTTTGACTGCCCCAGTCAGGGCAAAAATAAAGGTTCCGAGAAAATCAAGAACCAGCAGGTATTCCATGTCACAATGGTAGCATGAATCCCGTGGGCATAATAGATGAACAGCGAGCAAATAAGCGCCGTGGATTTGTTTGCCGGATGGATATATACTGACCCAAGGAGAGAAAGCTTGCTGCGCCGATTATCCAAAATGATGATGCTTTGTGTGTTGCTTTCGGTTTTATTGCCGGTTTCCGCTGCCGATTGGGAATACACCCTCGTGCGCCGGTTGTTTGGCGGTGTCGGCTTGCCGTACTCACGGCAGGATTTGACTCGCTGGCGAGCCGGTCTGTATGAGACTGAGGATGTCGGGGGAGCAGCTGGTGGGGCCGAGGCGACTGGTGGTGAGCTTGCGTTGGAGGCTGAGCCTAGCCTGGATAACAGCATCAGCAGCCAAAAAATTTTTGTATATTTTAGTGATGATGAAGGATCGGCGGTGCGTCAGTCGCTGGCTGATGATGCTTTTTGGGAGGCGTTTTCCTGCCCGGCTGTTCGTTGCCGCTGGGCGGTTCGCTTTGGCCGGCGGGTAGTGGTTGCAAGCGGCTATCCGCAGTTTGTTTTCAGCTTTCCGCTGCCGGCCGCGCCCGCCGATTCTGCAACAATAGCCGACGAAGCCAGCAGCTGCTGCAATTTCGTCACTCTGTTTCTTGAATCCTATGCGTACCTGCAACGCCAGCGCGGCCTGGGCGGCGAGATGTTCCCTGCGTTGCTACCGCTTCCCCGCTAATCATATTTGCCCTAATTCGCCTGCCCGCTTATTCCGATAGGACATATATGAACAGCAGGATCGTGCGAAAAAGGCTAATGCGTATTTTTGTTGCTCTCCTTATAGCCATACAGGCCCCAATGCTCTTTTCTGCCGTTTTGGCCCTATCCCCAAATGATG
>CAYNNU010000095.1:0-8748 GCA_964398645.1 uncultured Spirochaeta sp. | reverse complement strand
AATAATTTCAAATAGCTTTTTCATATTGTTTTCAAGATAATCAATATACTCATCGGGCGACATATCATCAGCCGGAGGCAGAAGATAATCTATCATCGGAGATTGTCCAGCCGAACTGAGTGCCAGAAAAACAGGCACAGATTGACGATCAAGCTGAATCACCATGGTTCCGATCCCCTCACCCTGATCGTAGGCAAAAATATCGGCTACCTCATTTCCTTCACTAGAAAAAATACTCGAAAGCTGATCAAACTCAGCCTCTACTACAAGGTGCCCAGGCTCCGTTTCGCTTACAGAACTAACTAGCAAGCCAGGCCGACTGTTCAGCTCTGCCCGAATTTCAGCAATGTCAAAAATCTTTGATCCAGGGGCAGCCCCCTGCAGATCCCGGTAATAGTTCAAAAATAGTCGATTCAGCTGTAAATCAAGCGTAAACTGACCGCTTCCGTCACTATTCAGAACAAGATCCTGCTGAACCGTACAGGCAGCAGCAAGCATCAAGGAAATAATTAGGCAAAACACTACAAAAGCTTTTTTCATATCAGAACAATAGCGCACCAAACGGGCGCCGTCAAACTACCCAAGATTGCAAGCCTAAAAAAGTCATGCTACAGTTGGCACATGAAAGGCGTTATTCTTGCAGGAGGCTACGGGACTCGTTTTCTGCCTGCTACTAAAACCGTACCGAAAGAACTGTTGCCGCTTGTGAACAAACCGGCAATTGAATTTATTATCGAAGAGTTTGCTGCTGCCGGCATTACCGAGGTGCTTATCATAAGCTCCCGGCGAAAAAAAGCGCTAGAAGATTACTTTGACCGCGAAGTTGAGCTTGAGGGCCAATTCATTCGGCAAAACAAAACAGAACAGCTAAAAATCATTGAACCAGCGAAAATGGAAGTCTTCTTTACCCGGCAACAGCACATGATGGGAACGGGGCACGCACTTATGCAGGCGCAGTCATTTGTGGGCGATAGCCCATTTATCGTTGCCTATCCTGATGACCTGCATTTTGGACAGCGGCCGCTGGCAGCACAAATGGTTGACTGCTTTCATCAGCATGGAAAAACCGTTCTAGCCGGGCTTGATAATCCGCCCCACCTTGAACGCTATGGCATTCTCGACTTGTACCCGGATCAGCTGCATGTCCGCAATATTGTTGAAAAGCCCGCGCCGGGCACCGAGCCCAGCCGTATCGCCAGCATTGGGCGCTACCTGTACACCCCGGATATTTTTGATGCGCTTAAAGAAGGCTGGGAGATTCATAAAAAACAAAGCGATGGTGAGTACTACCATGTGTATGCCCTAAGCAAGCTGATGGAACAAAAACGGGTAATCTACCACACCCTCGAAGGCACTCGACTGGACACCGGTAGCCCCGCTGGCTTTCTGCAGGCTTTTCTGCAATATGCTGCGCAGGATGCCGAGCTCGCCAAGGTGATCCAGGAATTCGCTAACAACATGTAGCAAAGAGCTATTTTGGGCGGACTACAGCCTGCTAGCCTGGCCTTCCGCCCAAATCGCCGCCTCAGGATTATTTCGCTTGGCCGCGCCCTGTGCAAACACGGACAGCTTTTTCTGCAGCATTCTACGCATCAGTTCCTGTTTTTCCGGTAGCAAATTCCTAGCCGCCCTTGTTTCATTTGGCGGAAGACTTGGCAGATCAGCTATGTTGGGCATTTCCACCGGCATATCCGCAAAATCGAGCAAGCAACGCAAACGGAAATACTCTATCACTCCCCACTGCTCGGAAAGCTGGTCCCCATGACCTGCCCACTTTTCTACCAAAGGAACATCAACATATGTGACCGGCCAACGAGCAGTCCAATGCAGCCATAGTTCATAGTCCTCTGCAACCGGAATATCCTCGCGGAATAATTTGCCGCCAAGATCAGCTTGTAATTGCTGTATACCCTCGCGCGGCAGCAATACAGTTGACGGGCCTATCATGCATTTGTGCAGAGCGCTGGCAAACACCTCGCCTTCGCGTTGGTGTTGCTGGCTTTTTTGCGAAATGGTTTGCAGCTTGTCGCCGCTTTTGCGATACCAATGTTCACGGCAATGCACTAAGTGCGGAACGGCGGCTGCGCCAAGCCGTTCTGTCTGTTGCTCAAGTTTTCCGGCAAGCCATACATCATCACTATCGAGAAATGCGATTACATCTCCGGCCGCGTACGCAAGCCCGGCATTCCGTACTGCGCCCGGCATGCCTGTATGTGGAATTCGTATATATTCAAGCTGCTTGTCTTCTGCCCGCATCTGCTTGATACGTTCTTGTGTATCATCCTCCGAGCCGTCATCAACAACAATAAGCTGCACTGCACCTACAGCGCCGCCCAAAACCTGCCGCTGCACACTTTTTACCGCCCGCTCCAGCAAGGCCGCCCGATTCCAGCTGGGTATTATTACACTCACTTTCATGTTCTACCTGCCCAGGCGCCTTCACTAGGCGCCGGCACCCCGCAATTGCACCTGCACACCCGGGGCCACAGCCGCTGCGGCCGCCTGCAGAACATCAATCTCATAGGGGCGTAACGCATTATACTCGGGCTGAAAACAGCCGCCGGGCATAAACTGGGTAAGCGTCCATGTATCGCCGGGCTGAAAAATCCCCGCCAATTCCTGCAGCTCCTGCGGCGAAAGAATTTGCGGCACCACAGTGGTGCGAAATTCGACCCGCCGTCCGCCAGCAGCATCCCGCCATTGACGCAGGGCCTCCATCGAAGACTGTACAGAGGCTTCCAAGTCCTGCTTTTTTTGCTCGCTGCTGGCCGGCAAAACCCTGCCGTACAAAGAAGGTAGGGTTTTCACATCCATGGCAACATATTGTAAACCGGCATCTGGACTCACATCAGCCTGAAGCTGCAATAAAGCCTGCAAGGCAGCAAAAAGCACCCCGCTGGTATCCAGTTTCACCGGATAGCCGAGAGAATTGATTTCATCTATTAGGTTTGGAAGATCTTGGTGCAGAAGGGGTTCTCCACCGGTAATCGCAACACCCTGCAATAATTGCCGGCGGCGCACTAAATGCTGCATCACCTGCTCGCGCGACACAAAATTGTCGGGAGTCTTTCCCTGAATTAACTCAGGGTTGTGACAGTACGGGCAGCGCAGCGGACACCCCATGGTGAATAGCGTTGCCGCCACTCGCCCGGGGTAGTCCAGCATGCTCGTCTGCAGCAAACCAAGCAGCTGCAGACTCATGTTAAATCAAAACCTTGCTAAGCTCAGCGCTGTCAAGAATCCGAGCTTTTTCACTGCCATCTTGCCCCCGTACAATAACGGTTGGAACACTCATTATTTCGTTATCAATTGCCATCTGCCCTCCCGGTTCATTATCTACGCAGACGGCTTGATACTGCACTCCAGCAGATTCCAACACTTTTTTTACCGCCGGACATCGGGGACAGGTTTTCCGGTAGTAATATTCCACAGTTCCGGCATCCTTCAAAGCAGCCACATCAAAGTTCGCATCTTCCAGCACTTCCTGGCTTTCCACGTGATCTTCAATGTGATTCTCTGCTTGTGCACCAGCATTCGGCGACGACAAAGAAACCATGGTATCGAAGGTTTTTCGGTGATCGAATTCTTCCCGCTTACCCTTATTCCAGTTTTTCAGCGAGCGATAATATCCAACAATACGGGTGTACACCTCTGTTTCCTTGCCACAAGTTGGACAAGTATGATGTTCGCCGCTCAAATAGCCGTGATCGGAACAAACAGAAAATGTAGGACTGATTGTAAAATAGGGCAGATGATAATTATGAGCAATTATCCGCACCAGGTTTGCACAGGACTCCCAGTCCTCGATGGCCTCACCCAAAAAGCCATGAAATACTGTTCCACCGGTATACTTGGTTTGCAGCTCATCCTGCATATCCAGAGCCTCAAAAATATCCTCGGTGTAGCCTACAGGCAAATGGCTTGAGTTAGTATAAAACGGTTCATCGTCACCGCTGGTAATAATCTCGGGATAATGCTTCTTATCATGTTTTGCCAAGCGATAGCCGGTACTTTCCGCCGGTGAAGCCTCCAGGTTAAATAAATCCCCGGTTTGCTCCTGATAATCAGCCAAACGATCGCGCATGTGATCCAGTACCCTTCCAGCAAAAGCCCGCGCTTCATCATCCAGAATATCGCGGCCCATAAAGTTCATCATCGCTTCATTCATTCCAGTAAGACCAATGGTACTGAAATGGTTGTTCAGATGTTGCAGGTAGCGACGGGTATAGGGAAACAATCCTGCTTCCAGCAACTTTGTAACCACTTTCCGCTTGGTGGTAAGACTCTCAGCCGCCAGGTCCATCAAGCGATTCAGGCGGGCAAAAAATTCATCCTCACTGGTGGAAAGGTACCCAATACGAGGCAAGTTGATTGTTACAACGCCAATGGAGCCGGTAAACTCATCCGAACCAAACAGACCACCACCACGCTTTCGTAGCTCGCGCTTATCCAACTGTAGGCGGCAGCACATTGATCGTACATCCCCTGGATCCAGATCACTGTTTACAAAGTTCTGGAAATAGGGTGTGCCGTACTTGGCAGTCATTTCAAACAGAAGCTTGGAGTTTTCATGCTCCCAGTTAAACTCGCGGGTAATATTGTAGGTTGGAATCGGATACTGAAAACCACGTCCCTCAGCATCACCTTCCAACATCAACTCGATGAAAGCCTTATTGAGCATGTCCATTTCTGGCTGACAGTCACCATAGGTAAAATCCTGCTCCTTACCACCAACGATTGCTGGTTTATCGCGCAAATCGTTAGGAACATTCCAATCCAGAGTGATGTTGGTAAACGGAGCCTGACTTCCCCAACGGCTTGGCGTATTCACGCCGAACACAAAGCTCTGCAGGGATTGTTTAACTGCCTTAAAGGACAAAGACTCATTTTTTACAAAAGGAGCCAAATAGGTATCAAAACTGGAAAATGCCTGCGCCCCAGCCCACTCATTCTGCATAATACCCAAAAAGTTAACCATCTGCTGAATCAGGGTATTCAGATGTTTTGCCGGTGCACTGGTAATTTTATCGGGTACTCCGCCAAGGCCTTCCTGAATCAACTGCCGTAAAGACCATCCAGCACAATAGCCGCTGAACATGGATAAATCATGAATATGAAAATCTGCTGATCGGTGTGCGTCTGCTACTTCTGGTGAGTAAATATTCTTTAACCAGTAATTTGCTGTGATTGTTCCAGAGTTGTGTAAAATCAAACCACCCAGACTAAAATTGACATTCGCATTTTCATTTACGCGCCAGTCAGACTGTGAAAGATAGCCATCCATAGTAGTATCGATGTCCAGCATCAATTGCTGTGTATCGCGAATAGCCTCGTGACGAGCACGATAGATGATATAGCTTTTGGCTACTTTGGAAACCCCAGCCTCAATAAGAACCTCTTCAACAAGATCCTGAATCTCTTCAATTGCAGGCGCGCTATTCGGATGCCGCTCAGCCAGGAACCCCCGCAGCTTTGCTTCTACCCGATCGCCCAATTCCTCAAGATAGGTAACCTCATACGGTTCTTTAGCCGCATGAAAAGCGGCTTTAATTGCTGCAATGATTTTGTACCTGTTAAACTGTTCTACCCGGCCATCTCGCTTAACAACCCGACGAAGCGACGGCCTCCATGCGGCATGATTAGACATTCATCCCCTCCCTGTGAATAAGTCGTGATTATCTTGTGGATAATACGCTATATATGGTGTTTTGACCCCCCAGTAGAGCCTAAAAAACACCATATCACCAGTGGACGGAGGGGTCAATATTGATTTGAAAAAAAATTGATTTTTTTTCACCTCCTAGTCAAATGCAGGGCGATACCAAAAAAAAGAGGCCCGCAGTGCGGACCTCTCATTCCTGTACAGTGTGTTTCCACACCGACTATTGTAGGTAATCTACCTTACTTTGCAGTCTTCAGGCTTTTTACTTCCTTGCGAAGATCAGCAATAGTCTTGTACAGAGCATCCATGTCGCTCTTTGTAGGGAACGGCATGAACTCAAACTGTTTTTCCATCAGATTATCAAGCTGATTCTTTACATTAAGACCAGCATCAGTGATCTGATTTACCATCTTGCTGTAATCAGCAGATTTGAAAAGCTTCTGGTATGCAGACTCATTTTCTGCCCACCAGTACTTGTAGAACTCTTTGAAAGTTTTTGGCTGCTTGCCATCAGCTACGCTCTTCTGGTAGTTCTTGATTACATCTTCCATAGTGGTCTGATTGGTCTTAACCATGGATGTTACGAAATCATTCATGTTTTCCATCAGATCTTTCACAGCACTAAGGCTTTCCATCTGCTTTTCCATGTAATCCTGAGTCATACCAACTTCCGGTACTTCCATTACCTTGCCGAAAGCGTTTCCGTACTTCTCGTTCCACAGTTTTGTGAACTGAGTGTATGCTGTTTTATCACCAGCCATTGCTTTCTTCAGCAGATCCTGCATCTTTGCAAGATTTTCTTTCCAAGGCTCAAGGATTTTCTTGCCAGCATCTTCCTGCATAGCCTGAACTTCCATCATGTCCTTGAAGAAGTCCTGAACTGGTTCCGGCATATACGGAATGTAGTTGTTAGACATTACTTTGGTGTACTCTTCTTTCCAGTCGTTTACGAACTTTAAGTAATCAGCGTCCTTGCCGGTCAGTTTAGCCTGCATATCTTCCCAGAACTTGTTCAGGTTCTGATATACATTTGCACTACCGATCATGCGATTCAGCATATCCTGGTATGAGTTTTCACCGAAAGCTGCCATGCCTTTGTTAGCCATGTCGCCTGCGAACTCAGACCATTTTTTGAATGCGTCTGCAGTCATCTTCATGCCTTCTGCTACGGCGTCCTGCATGGAACCAGCTTTACCAGTCTGCATTGCAGACATTCCGTCCTGCCAGAATTCCATCATTTTCTTCTGGGCATCAACCCAGGGACCCATGATTGCCTGTTGAAATTTGTCTTGTGTCATTCTTTACTTACCCCCTAAATAGGCTTTTTTGTTTGGCGCCATACTAACAACCTAAACCTTGCATGACAAGTAGTATATGGCAATTAATCGAAAAAAAATATGTAATTTTTGTAAAAAAAATGGAGATTTGTGACTTTTTAGCCCAAACCTCCATATTTATATCTTGTAATCTTGTTATTAGAACCTGATGCCTAGTTAGCAGTAAATGTAAACAACTGATCTACCGCATCCTGGACGTGAAAAAATGGCAAATCAATTGCTTCTACTAACAGCAAATAATCTTTCCCGCTTTTAAACTCTACGAAAGCAGGTATTTCATGAAAATTTTCGCCTACCCCGGTAGGAACTGATGCATATATCATCCGCGACCAGTCGATCTGCCAATCATCCCCTTCAGGTTTCCCCTCAAGAACATATACCCGATAATAGACTTCGGTTCCAGGAACTGCATCCCACATTAACAGCCGACCATCCTGATGATATTGCAGGTTCTGCGGAAAACCTTCCATACTTCCGCCCATGGCAAAGTTGGTAGCTCGTGTGTTTACGGTCCCGTCCTGATCGGTTAAAGACAAAACATACTCACCTTCAGGCGGTGGATTCTGCGCATTGTAGCGGGGGTCAGCAACCACCCAGGCAATCTGCTTCAACTCAGCACCCATAACAAAATACCCCTGCCAGGCAGAAGGATCAGCCAGGTTAAACTGGGCATAGGGATCCATGGTAAAAACCTCGCCGTTGGGAGCCGTTACCGAAACTGCTGAAATCCTGTTGGCAAAGTTATTCTCTACCAATAATCCCCCGTCCTTCTCGCTGGCCATAAAACCAAACTGAAAAACACCATTAGGATAATCGTCCATCAGCGATGCCCTGCGAACAAGCGCAGTATAGAAAAACTCCGGTTCAACCGGTAAAGGCGCCTTACAGGCAAAAAAAGCGCCTGTAATTGCTAAAAGTACTATTGTTGCCGCAAAAAAACGTTGTGTTCGTTTCATAATTTCACCTCTCCCTTATTAGGCTTTGCGAAAAATCACAATCCCGTTGTGCCCGCCGAATCCAAGCGAGTTAGACATTACTGCCCGAATTACACCCTTTACGCCCTTGTTCGGCACATAATCAAGATCACAACCCTCGTCCGGCTCTTCCAGATTGATTGTTGCCGGGAAGTACTGATCGCGCAATGCTAAAATACTAATGATTGCCTCAATCCCTCCTGCAGCACCAATCAAGTGACCTGTCATCGATTTTGTACTTGATACCTTGAGCTTATAGGCATGGTCGCCAAAAGCACCCTTAATAGCCTTTGTTTCGGTGGGGTCGTTTACCGGAGTACTGGTTCCGTGAGCATTGATGTAATCAATATCTTCCGGCTTCATTCCAGCTTCAACCATCGCCATCTTCATGGCAGCGATAGCGCCACGGCCTTCCGGATGCGGTGCAGTCAGGTGATTGGCGTCACAGCTCATGCCGGTTCCTGCCAACTCTGCATATACCTTTGCCCCACGGCGTTCAGCATGCTCGGCACTTTCCAGCACCAGAATACCAGCGCCCTCACCCATCAAAAAGCCATCGCGGCCTTTATCAAACGGGCGGCTGGCTTTTTCCGGGGTATCATTATATTTGGTAGTAAGCGCCTGAATTACATTAAAGCCTGATGTTCCCAGGCGGGTTATCGAAGCCTCTACTCCGCCGGTAATAACCACATCAACCATTCCCGATTCAATCCAGCGCTTGGCGTTAGTGATAGCATCGGTTCCAGAAGCACAAGCAGTCGCAATGCTATATGCC
>CAYNNU010000094.1:0-8768 GCA_964398645.1 uncultured Spirochaeta sp. | reverse complement strand
ACGGTGCGCAAGTCAACATCCTTATTCAGTTTCTGACTAAGATCACGGACAAGACGGCGAAACTTGGCAAAAGCATTTCCAATAGGCATCATACGAACACTGAGTGTGCTATCGCGCAAATCATCGGTTATGCGTTGCAGATTTTCGGATAAATTTGTTAAAACGGCATGTTCGAGAGCGGAAGAAGTTTGCTGTAAACGAGCCTGCAATGTAACCAACTCACCTACAAGATCGATAAGCGTATCCAGCTTTTCCGAAGAAACCCTCACACTCTGCTGAGTACTCTCCTCAACGATCTTCTGTCTGCTGCGACGGATATGCTGCTGCTCCTGCAATGCAGCTTGTATTTCAGCAGCGGCAACACCCTGTTCCTGCAGGACCTGACCTAAACGCCGCTGCTGTTGTAAAGCAGCTGTAATTTGTTCCGGTTCAACCACTCCTCGATCTATTAATATTTGCCCAAGGGGTTTTGAATCACCCAGCTCGTCGGAAGACAAATCATCGATGGGATTAATTTTTAGCTCGCAATCGTCTTCAACGAACATAAAAACATTGCGTACATCAGCCAAGGATGCGGATGTTGTAAGAATAATATCCCAATAAATATAACAACTTTCAGCTTGAATATTTTGCAAATCAGGGAGTTTGCTTGTATAGGGAACACAGGTACAATCCCCCAACTCACGTAACTCTTTTAACAATGAAAGAGGATTCGTGCCATTTGAAAGAATATGTAAAGCAGGCTCAAATCGTATACGATAGGTAGTAAAAACCTCATCCTCAGCAGTGCTTTTTCCCGATGTGTTTTCTTTTTTTCCTTCTGTTTTGCTTTGCGTATCAGTTTTGGATTCAGAAACCGAAGCAGATTTTGGACACAATGCTGACAAATCAGCAATTATTTTTTTGGATGTCTGCTGAAAGTCTTCTGGTGGCGGGTCATCTTCTTCCAGCAATAAACGAATATGATCACGAGAACTCAGCAACACATCAATCAACTGTTGATTGACTTTCATGCGCCCCTGACGCACCTCGTCCATAACTGTTTCCAATTCATGAGTAAAGTGGGACAGATGCACATAACCAAACATGGATCCTGAACCTTTGATTGTATGCATTACACGAAATACTGAGGAAATCGCAGCGGCATTCTCGGGATCATTCTCTAAATCCAAGGTAGTTGATTCCAAGGTTTCCAAAAGCTCAAGAGCTTCAGCCCGAAAGGTCTCGCGAAATCTATCCTCCATAGGATTCTCCTAGAAGACATGCACCAAGTGTATGTACTTCTGCCGGTATCTGTGAACAAAAACCGCCAGTTAGCAAGGCTATTTCCATACATTCTGGAATACTACCACTAAAATTCACTTCTTTGTTTTGACTTTGCGCAAAGTTCAGTAATGCATACAGTAACTGAATTCCAGCAATATCAATCTTTTCGACATCAGTCAGCTGAACTAGAAAACTGTCAGCTTTTTCAAGTTGATCTAACAATTCCTGACGCACAGCTGCTGCGCGTTGAATAGTTATTACTGCGGGAAGTTGTATTATTTTTGTGGAAGCACTCATAGAAACACTATAAGTGATTGGAAAAGATTTTTCCAATTTTTCAAAGAATATTTGCAGTTTCAATTGATGCAGGCAAAAGAACCGCAGAATCCATATAACCCTGTAACCTTTTTTGCACCCGAATAAATATCATTACTAAGCCGCTTTCTTCATCATACTCCCAACGCTGAAGCGACACCGGATCTTGACTGGAAATACCGGAATCATCAGCAATTGTACCAGGAAAAACATTTTCAACCAGAAAAGAATCCGAGAAAAAACCCCTTCCAGTAGTCTCAACTGTCATTCCAAACAAAGGAGGGAAAAGTGACTCGGGAAAATGAGATACCCCAGTCAAAGCGGATTCAAGTGGTTTTTCCGGACGTACTGATAATGCTATACGTTGGGTAAACTGCGAACCAGAAGCAAAATTGCCTTCTTCATCAGCCTGACTGTCAGTAGCCGTTTGTAATGTGACTTGAATAAGCTGACCTGGCAAACGAGTATGCAGCACACTATTTGCATCCTCCAAAGACTCAACTTTTTGGCCATCAATAGCAGTAATGATTTCTCCTACCCGTAAACCTGACCGATAGGCAGGACTATTCAAAACTACATGTATTATTTCAAGACCTTGTCGAACCTTTCGTACTGCAAGCCCCATATAGGAATGTTCAACCTGCCCTTCAGAATATAATTGAGACAAAATAGGGCGCAACCAGAATGAAGGAATTACAAAATTGATTCCTTCAAACTGAGGAACCCCGGCAAAAACTACACCAACAAGATTCCCCTGTTCATCAACAATAGGTCCACCGCTGTTTCCCGGGTTCAAGGGCGCATCAACCTGGATAGCTTCTCCAATTTGGAAAAACCGCCGCCCTGTAGCAGAAATAATGCCACTTGTTATGGTATTTGAAAGACCACCCGGACTACCAATTGCAAAAACACGACTTCCTGGCGGGCGTTGTTGGATACCACTTATAGGAAAGACATACTCAGGACTATACGGAACATGCAATAAAGCCAAATCCAGAATGGGGTCAAAACCCAGCACTCTTGCCGGAATTCGCATTTCAGATGAATTATGTGGTCGTATGTACACCCGTGAATAACCTTCATACTCAGGATCAACCTCCGATGAAATAACATGATAATTAGTAAGAAAATGTCCGGCAGAATCGATAAAAAAACCGCTTCCAATCATGCGGTCCGGATAGCCAACCCCATTTTCAAGCTTAACCCCTTTATTCACCCAAACAGTTACGACCCCTGGAACCTGATCAGCACTGGCAACTTCGGCAATATCACGTTGAACATATCCAGTGTAACCATGTTGGCGCAAAAGATTTCCCGCGACCTCCATGGCATAACGATCCTGCAGAGACTCTATCAAATCAAATGCTGCTTGAATATCATCTTCTGCTGGAACACCATACGAGGCCAACTGTAAAAACGCCATCACTGCACGGGGAGATCGTCCGGCAGCAAGCTCCTGCCGGAATTCCATTTGCAGAATATCACTCTCTGTATACCTACTGGTTCCACCACTAGTTTGCAAAGAAGCTAAAAAACGATGCGCAGCTACACTATCCAGTTCATTCATGGCAGCGTCTAAATCCTGAGCAAGCAATTCAATAGCTCTTTGTTCTGCGGTTTGCAGCCGACCCCTGGAACCTGATCAGCACTGGCAACTTCGGCAATATCACGTTGAACATATCCAGTGTAACCATGTTGGCGCAAAAGATTTCCCGCGACCTCCATGGCATAACGATCCTGCAGAGACTCTATCAAATCAAATGCTGCTTGAATATCATCTTCTGCTGGAACACCATACGAGGCCAACTGTAAAAACGCCATCACTGCACGGGGAGATCGTCCGGCAGCAAGCTCCTGCCGGAATTCCATTTGCAGAATATCACTCTCTGTATACCTACTGGTTCCACCACTAGTTTGCAAAGAAGCTAAAAAACGATGCGCAGCTACACTATCCAGTTCATTCATGGCAGCGTCTAAATCCTGAGCAAGCAATTCAATAGCTCTTTGTTCTGCGGTTTGCAGCCAATCACCTTCCCAGCCGTTACGAATACGCCAGGAATCAATCAGCATGATGCTTTCTGCTGACTCACCTTGTTCAAGCAGGTCTACAATTTTAACACGAGCCACGTCTTCCCTGGCCGGTATATCGAGCGGTTCAACAGCAGTTGAAGCACAGGAGAAAAGAACGCTTGCAGTAAGAAGGCTAGAAATCAAACATTTCCAAAAGCGAAGTGAATAATTCGTCATTGGAATCAATTATATCAGCTTGCCTGCAATCAGAAAAGCTGGGGTGCAGCAGTATTCCGAAAAGCGGCTCAGTATGAATTCGCCAAAGCTGTCCAGATCTTTCACCGTAGGACTCCCATAAATCGGCCTGACCATCGCGATCTATATCAAATGCCGATGCGACAATTTGCCCATTTTCGTAGACGCTCACCTGATCAAAATAACCATCATGCTGAAGTGAAACGCTCGAACGAACAGGAAGATTATCCTGATATTGAGTAACAGAATACATGCTACCAGTACGGTCGCGCATGTGTGAAAGAGCAATATTTCCTGCGCGATACCAATAATACTCTGATTCTCCGTTAGCATTGATTCGCTCATGCTGGCGAATTCTACCAGCATGGTTCAAAGGATTATCCATGTGCATATCGTTAAAGGTAGAAAAATCTGCGTTTGCCCAGCTATGAATGCCACGCACCGGCAAAATCTCAAATAAGGGCAACTCCATTTGATACGGCACAAAGGTAAAAATATCTTTTTGATTTTCAGCTACGATTTCACATCGAACTAACCAGGGATAGTAGTGATACATGCATATTCGCGTTTCTTCCGGTCCATATTCCACAAATTGGGAAGGAAGGCCCTCCACAAAGGAAACCTCAAATTCAACCAGACCATCACTATCCGTATCCAAATATGCACGCTGTAACCTGCCTTGTTGAACATAAATCCAATAAGAAGGTCGCAATTGATATGGCTGGTGCCAGTATAAAGTTCCAGTTAGTTCACTTGTATCGTTTTGTAAGCGCTCCAAAAGATATTCCGGCAAGTCGTGATGATATAATAAAGCCAATAAATCCCAACGTTCCAGACCGCCAAAACTTACAAAACGATCATACATTGCATCTATCTGATCCTGTTCCAATTCCAGGCTGCCGGCACGCAAGAGTTGAATACAAGGAGCCCTAGGAGAATCTCCTCCTAAGGCATAGTACTGTTCAAACAAGTGGGTGCTATAAGAAGATTGGCTTTCTATTAAGCGTAGCAATGCATCGGTATAATAGCGTGAGGGTTGCAAGGCATTTTCTAAAAATGCCCGGGTAAAAAACTGAGGGACAGGATCGCGGCTTAGCAAAAGTTCCATTAGCTCGGCACTGCGCGGATACAGGCGAATTGCTTCATTCAGCAGAGAATCGGCATCTGCCCATTTTTCTTGACCAATGAAAATTCGTATCCAAGCAATATACAATTGTTCTTCCGGCAATCCACCGGCAGTTATAGGCGGTAGTATTTGAGCTGCTTGTTCAAAGCGTTTCGTTTGTATCAACAAGTGAGCAAGTGATAGGCGTGCCTCCGCCTCGGACAAAAGAATAAAGCCGTATCCCTGCACAGCACGCATCAAATAATCCACCTGCTGCTCAACACTTTGTCCGAAGGATGTCATGTTTGAATCTGAAATTGAAATTTGTTCATTTTCCAAAGCTAAGCTGTATGCAATAATGGCAAGCGCATCCGAGTAATCCGGCCGATAGCGCAAGGCAGCCTCAGCCAGTGTTATTGCATCTTTATCCAAACCGGCTTCCAACAGTAGAAGCGCTTGTTCACTATATGCAGCAGCAGCCTCTTCCGGAATGCCACTTTCAGCATACACCATAAAACCATATGAGGCATTCAAAAAAAGACTCATTGCAAAAAGCAAGCTGAATCGAGCTATTCGTTTCATGCTATATTCTCGACACATTTAGAATAAGTCTTCACAATAGCACGCCTTCGGGACTAATAACTGCCAGCGTTTTTCCTGCTAGGTTTTCAATAAGCAAACATTTTGGACGCATGTGTGCATCTGAACAGTGTTTTTGCAACCATTTTTTCATTTTTTTACCATCGGGAGCCGTATCTCCAGGAAGCATAGAACGAATCATCAGTGGGAAATTTATAGCAGATACGTGTTCGATCACAGTAGCCGACAAAAGCGATCCATCGGGCAATGCTGGAGTTGTTGCAGATTCTACAAAACTACTAAAGAAATCTGTTTCTTGCACTTGCCCATTGATCCCAGACCCTTGTGGCAAAACATACAGCGTGTCCCCCTGACTTTTTACGATAATGCCAAAGCCCCGAAAAAAGTGGGTGTTTTTTGACAATACGCTGCTATCAGAAAGCGAAAAATTTTCGATAGCGGCAAAGGCTTTACGTGATATCCTACCGGTTTTTTCCGGCACAATCCGATTTTGGATACGCATTAGATAGTTGCTCCGCAGAGCAGGAGGCAAAGAAAAGAAGGCCTTCAGTTTGAGTTTTACCCCTCCTGCCTCTTCTTGTTCCTGTAGATAGCCGGGAAGAATTTGTTCGTGCCAGCTGACAATATCACGAACATCCCCGGCTAATCGCTGCATAGAGCTTTGCATGCCGGGAAAATGACGCTGTAATTCCGGTAGGAGGCTATTGCGAATACTGTTTCGCTGTATCGAATTGTCTTGATTGCTCGAATCATTATGGTAGAAAACACGGCCAAACTGAGTACACAGGTTTTCCGCAGCCACTTCAATTTTCGCATACTCGATGTCCAACATGGGCCGCACGAGCAAGGGAGCGTCACCTTGCCGGGAGACTCGTCGGCGGGCAGGGATACCCGCAAGACCGGAAAGGCCAGAGCCGGCAAAAAAGCGGGCGATCAGCGTTTCTTGCTGATCCCTTTGGTGGTGGCCGAAGGCGATAAGCGGGCAGGCAAGGCGCCGGGCGGTATCTTCTAGAAACTCATACCGAAGGATGCGCGCTCCACCTTCCAGCCCGAAAGTTTGGCAGGCATCATCCATACGGTTTTCATCAGCTCGGCCCTCTACAAGCTCAACACCTAGGGTACGGGTAAACCATGATACGATCTCAGTTTCCCGATCCATTTCATCTTGACTTCGCAATCCATGATGAAATCGAGCTGCATATATTTTTGCTATTTTTTTTTGTTTTGATAGTTGCGAAAGTACATACAACAACACAGCGCTATCCCGTCCGCCGGAATACGCAAGCAGAACAGGCTCTAATCGGCTTAAACCAAGCCTCGTCCAACTGGTATCAATTGTCTGTAGCAGTTCGTTGAGAATACTCATGTACAGCCTCTATTGCCGCGCTCACACCTTTTTCATTCCAAACAGTACACACTTGTGCGGCAGCCTCCATTGCTGTCCCTACTACCGCTTGCTGTTGGGCAGAAAAGCCGCTTAACACATGATCAACTACCGAAACCGAAGCTTCCGGCCGTCCAACACCCACATACAGTCGTGGAAAATCGCCTTCGGGCCACACCTGCATGAGCGATTTTATTCCATTATGCCCAGCAGAACCACCGCCGGCCTTAAAGCGAATGCGCCCAGGCGGCAAATCCATATTGTCCACAACAACAAGTAGATTATTTGGCAACACACCCCAAGTATCAATTATAAATGGTAAAATTGCACCTGATCTATTCATCCAAGTCAGTGGTTTGCACAGCACTACATGTTCAGATGTAGATGCAAAAAAAGATAAAGGCCGCAGGATTTTTTTCTTCCAACGACCTTCATACCTGCCCGCCAAAATATCCAGCGTGCGAAATCCGACATTATGCCGGGTATCTTGATATTCCGGGCCGGGATTCCCCAAACCCAGTATTACGTTCATAGTATCTTATTCTGCTTCTTCTGAAGTTGCTACTTCTTCTGCACCTGCTGCTTCGCCTTCTTCAGTTGCAGCAACGGTTTCACGCTGATGAACAACAGCAGCGACAACTGCATCAGCATTTGTCAGAATACGAATTCCTTCAGGTGCTTTAATATCACCCACGTGAAGCGCATGAGTACTGGTAAGATCTTCTACTGAAATATTGAGAACATCAATGAGATCCTTCGGCAAACACTCTACTTCAACTTCATGCAAAGGATTCTCAAGAACAGCACCCTCACGAACTTCCTGAGGTGTTCCTTCAAGATGAATTGCAATATGAGTACGAAGTTTTTTACCGCGCTCAATTTCAAAAAAATCAACATGCAACAAACGTCCACTCAGAACATCTTCCTGATAGTCTTTGATCAGCACATCGCTTTCTTTTTTTCCAATTTTCAATTTCAAAATTGTACTTTCAGATGTATTCTTAAACGCAAGACCAAACTCACGTTCATCTAGCACAATACTCTGTGCACCAGCATGTCCATACATTACTGCTGGAAGCTTTCCAGCGCGCCGCAAACGGCCGTTGGCGCCCTTACCAACCTCAGTACGCGATTCTGCAACTACTACATTTTCCATTTATGTACATCTCCTTGATATGGGAAACACCAAAACCGGTTACACCGGTAGTATACTGGGACGGCAGGATTCGAACCTGCGAATGACGGGACCAAAACCCGTTGACTTACCACTTGTCGACGTCCCAAGGGTAACGGCGGAAATTATACAAAAACAAACAAAAAAGATCAACGAGGTTTTAGAATTATTCAATGGTTTTAGGCGTCTTCTTGGTATTCTTCGTCCCCATCTTCATGGGTTCCCTGCTCATACGCCTGCAATATCTGATCCTGTAACTGCGAACGGAAATCAGCATGAATTGGATGGGCAACATCCTTAAACTCTCCGGATTTGGTTTTCCTACTCGGCATAGCGATAAAAACCCCGGTTTTTCCTTCAATTATCTTGAGATTATGCACAACAAAGCTGTCATCGAAGGTTACAGTTACATAGGCCTTCAGTTTACCCCCAGACGATACATTACGGATTCTGATGTCAGTGATCTGCATGTCTCCACTCCTCCATGGTGTGTTACAAAGCCCCACCCCTTCAGCATAACGCCTAATGATTCAGATTACCAGTACAACTTGCTATTTCATGATATTTTTTGCGAAATATAACTGTTTATTAATCCTCTTCCGACCCTGTTTGCTGAGAATAAATGACTGTACCCTCATGCCACAATTGTTCCAATTCGT
>CAYNNU010000093.1:0-8786 GCA_964398645.1 uncultured Spirochaeta sp. | reverse complement strand
AATAAATTCCTCATAGGTCAACTGATCAACTGAAGCTACATGAACCTGTACCATACTCCGCAACTGAGCAGAAAGCGAGGTTGTGGATAAGCGAGCAAAGGTTTCATGCATGATCGAAACAGTACGAATTTGTTCTTTACTGAACTTATCCGGACGCTTAAAATCATAAATTTTGATCTTGCGCTGATCAGTCGGCTGGCGAACTTCTTCTGTTTCGATATCCCCGGATGAGATGGCAGTTAATAGCTGATCTATCTCGTCCTGGGACAATACTTCGGTCATGTACGCTTTCCTCCCCTCGTACATATTGTCGGAAGAATCCGATACGGAAACAACCGTTTTTTTTATTGCTTAGAAATCTACTACTTCAAACCTGTCGAAGGCTAATTCACGAATCGGATCTCCAGGCATCGCATCGTTAATCATGCGTCGCAGCTCATCCTTAATGACATGTTCATTTTCTGGACGTAGCTCACGGGCGGTTTTACTGGCAAAAAAGTTCCGCACCAGATCGCGCAATTGCGGTTTCCGCGCCAGAATTTCAGCCTGAATTTGGGTTAAACCCTCTTCAAAACCAAGATTAACCATAACAATAACTGTTGCAGGATTTGCATCTGATGTGCGGGTACGAATTTCTTCCAAATCAGATGACCAAGACCGCCTAGGAGGTGCACTTTGATACGCCTCACTAGCCATCAGACCACTTTGTTGCGTTTGCCCTGCCATGCGAATATTCACCGTAATTACTACAATGGTAACAATAAAAACGATAACACCAATAGCAATGGCGACCCATTTCAGAATCGTAACTACAATACTCGGGAGAAAGCCTCCCTGTCTGGAACCAGGCTCTTCAGCAGAGACATCCTCTTCCGCATCAAACATATCGTCAGACATACACCCTCCCGCATACTAATGTAACAGAGAAAATTCAGCTTGACCAGACCCTTCTGTCGAAACCTCGCCTACAAATGGCCGTCAGAGAGTAAAATCAGGTCAACTCGGCGATTATATGCACGCCCTTCCGGCGTATCATTGGTAACCAGAGGTCGGGTACCAGCCAAACCTTGTATTTGAAATTGATCTTCAATAGCAGGATCGGCATAGCCCATAATTGCCCAGAAGATACTTAATGAACGGGCGACAGATAGCTCCCAATTACTCCGCCAAAAATCTGTATCGGTTGGAGAGGAATCAGTATGGCCTTCCAGGCGAAAATGACGATTAGACAAATAATCAGTGGATAAAAGACGTGCAAGACGTTGCAAAATATCCCGGGTTTCCTCGTAGCGAACCTCTGCACTGCCGACATCAAAAAACGCATCGGCTGCCAGGGTTATGACAAGCCCGCGCTCATCCTCAGTAACCCGTACCTGTTTGTTGCGGATTTCCGGCTCAAACATGGAAACTGCTGTGCGGCGCGCACGGTCAAGTGCCCGGCCCCGATCCATAGAAGGCAAAGACATTACGGTATTTCCAAGCTCAACCAGCTGTCCCTGCTGCAAGGTGCTGCCGCCATCAAAAGATGAAACGCCAGAAAAAGCTGCAAGAATAAGCTGCAGCTCATATCCATCCACAGTGGCTGTGGTCAAAATCATAACAAAGAAACAGAGCAGCAGGGTAACCATGTCCCCGTAGGTAAGCATGTACTCTGGAGCGCCGCCTTCACATTTTTTTTCTTTTTTCTTTCGCCCCATGTGCGCCTCCGGTTTCGCCTAGTCGCGAACACTTTCCTGACGGATAGCTTCACGTTGTTTCGGCGGCAAAAAGGACACCAGCTTTTCCAACAAAATACGCGGGTTATCCCCTGATTGAATAGACAAAATGCCTTCGATGGTTATCTCACGGGCACGGGTTTCGATTTTATCCCGGTCTTCCAGCTTCCGCTGAAGAGGGATGATTAACAGGTTGGCAAAAAATGAACCATACAGGGTGGTAACAAGAGCCGTTGACATACCCTGTCCAATAATACTGGTATCTCCACCAATGTTAACCAACATGGCAATCAAACCGATTAGGGTTCCGATCATCCCGAAGGCCGGTGCAATAGCGCCCCAAATGCCGAAAAATTGAATACCGCTTTCATGGCGGCTCTGAATTTGATTCAAATCTGTATACAAAATATCTTTAATAACTTCAGGGTCGGTTCCATCAACAACCAGCTGGATACCCTTTCGCATAAACTCATCTTCTACTTCATCTAGGTTATCTTCAAGCGCCAACAAACCTTCGCGGCGTGCACGCTCAGAAAAGGCAACCAGGTCAGTGATCATTTTTTCTTCTTTCCAGTCGGTAGTGAAGAGGACATGACGAACAAAGCTCATCAAACCGACTACCCGGCTCATTGGGCTGGCAATCATCATTGAACCCAACGAGCCCCCGATAACAATAAGGACAGAAGGGATATCAACATACATCATTACACCGGCGCCGCCAAGAAAAATACCAACAACAACCATGCCGGCACCAAGGCCCAAACCTACTAACGTACCAAGATCCATGTATCCCTACTCCTCATTCTTAAAGCCGCCAATTCGACGGCGATACTCGACAATACGGTCTATAAGCAACTGACTGTCCTCACGAACAACCAGCCGCTTTCCGGACAGCATGATCAAGGTCGTATCTGGATTGCTCTCCATACCCTCAATTTGATGAGGGTTCACATAATACACTTTTCCATCCAATCTACTGACCTCAATCATGTCCGTTTACTATACCCTTATTACCGTTTAAGTGTTAACAGTTCCTGCAGCATCTGATCAGATGTCTGTATGGTTTTACTGTTCGCCTGAAATCCGCGCTGTGTAACGATCATTCCAGTAAATTCTTCTGCCAAGTCCACATTACTCATTTCCAGCGCACCGGCAACAAATCGGCCTTTGCCCATTGTGCCTGCAGGGCCAATATTTGGATCCCCTGAGTTAATGGTTACGCGGAAATTGGTTTCACCGGCTTTTTCCAGTCCACCTGGATTTACAAAGCTAGCCAAGGCTATCTGACCAAGCGCACGGTTGGTACCGTTGCTATAGACACCAGTGATCTGACCATTTTGGTCAATGCGAAAATCTTCCAGATACCCCATTGCGTAGCCGTCCTGACGGAAAACCTTATTGGTACTTTCACTGCTGTATTGCGTGGTAGAGTTTTCGAAAGCCCCAACGCGGCCCAATTTAATGGAAAACTCCTGCGTTACCGGTTCGCCAGCCTGGCCTACAAAGGTAGGATCTACTGTTTCTGGATCAAGCACATCCGGAATGGCAGTTTCAGGCACCAAAAAGGCAACATCAACAGTTAGGTCGCCCTCAGTGAGCTCGCCGCCGGCCGCATTTGTAATTGATTCGAGAGTACCGGAATTGTTAAAACGAATCCGGAAGGTGTTATCGCCCTCTGCTGCGGCCACCCCACCAATCTGCAACTGTGGCTGCTGCGCATCATCGCCAGGATTGATTTCAACGCTGCCAATCCACTCGTTTGGTGTTGCAGGATCACGACGATAGCTAACACGCAATTCATGGGTGTTACCGAATGAATCGTAAATATCGTACGAAGTCGACCAGGTTCCAGCCATCAAATCTGATTGGCTCGGATTTTGGCCAAGAATGGGTGTGTTTTTGTTCAAGTTGGATGCAATTTCAACCAACTGCGTAGCCCGAGCCGGGTCTTTTCCACCAACCGGTATCCGCAGATCACCGATGGTTTGGCTGGTATTCACAATTGTCTGGCCATCAACACGCTCTGACTGCCATCCCTGAACCCGCATTCCATTAGCAGGATTTACTAGCACGCCATCGGCATCGAGGCCGAACACGCCATTACGGGTATACATTTGCGAATCACCCGAACCCAGAATGAACATACCTTCACCCTGAATCGCGATATCAGTTTTGTTTCCAGTTGTCTGCAATGAACCCTGTGAAAAGAGGGTGTCGATAGATGCTACTCGCATACCCAGACCAACCTGCTGCGGGTTTACACCCCCAAGTTGTTCTGTCGGCCGAGCCGCACCACTCATGGTTTGTGAAAGCAGATCCTGAAAATTCACCCGCCCCTTCTTGAAACCGGTGGTATTAACATTTGAAATATTGTTTCCGACTACATCCATCCGTACCTGGTGGTTCTGCAAACCGGAAACGCCGGAATAAAGTGATCTCATCATAACAGGACTCCTTTCTAGTTCACGCTTTCACTGCGAATCGACTGCACGTCTTCAACAGGGTAAAAACGGCCATTTACCTGCACCATCGGTGTACTACCAGTGGTTACTTCCGTTACCTGTCCCTGAACCTGCTGTTCGCCGCTCTGCACCGCAACATAGCGGCCAAGCATATTTGTAGCCCGTCCGCCACTGAGCATGGCGCTCAATTCGGAAAAGCCTTCGTTCATATTTGTCATCTGCTCCAGCGATGAAAACTGTGCCATTTGAGCAATAAACTCGCGGTCTTCCATAGGGTTAGTCGGATCCTGATTTGCCAGCTGCGCAATTAAAAGCTGCAAAAAGTCATCCTTTCCCAAGTCCTGGCTTACTTCCCGCTGTCCGGTCAAGTTGACATTCAATGCCTCAACCATCCGCTGGCTTTCCAGGCGGTCAGCGGCTGTTTGTGATGCCGATATTCCGCTGCCAATAAACGTATTCATTCACTGCTCCTTTCTATGCCATCAGGTTTATATGCCGGTTTTCGTCCATTCCCAGCATACGGGCTCCACCATCGAAAGCCTCTGCCTGCTCAATACGCTCGTGTCCGCCGTGCGAAACCGATTCCAGCTGATGCTGATTCAGTTCTCTGGAGTTCTCATCTCCTCCAACGGAAACCTCCATAGAGCCCAACTCTAAGCCTGCTTCCTGAAAAGCTTGGGCAAGCTGCTCCATTTGTTGTTCAAACACTTGGCGTACACTAGAATTCTCGACCAAAATGCGGGCGGCTATAACATTATCTTGCACATCCAGCTTAATCTGAACCGAACCAAGCATTTCAGGGCGCAAACGCAAGCGAATTTCCCCAGCATCTCCATCTTTCAAAATGAATTTGGCCTGACGGACGATATCGCTATTCAGATACTCACCAAACTTGCTGTTTAATACCTGGGCAACATCTGCATTAAATTGCTGAGATTGCAAAGCCTGAGGCTGTAAAATACCGGCGCTCATTCGAGAAAAGCTCAACTCACCATTGGTTGCTGCTGCGTCCCCGCGGAAAAAGCGATCAAAGCCAGGCAATTCCTGGGAACCGCCCTGATTTCCAGGCCCGGTCTGTTGTCCCTGCCCGAACTGGCTAAAACCATTTGCAAGCTGGTTCTGACCTGAACGACCGGCGTTGCCTGCAACACCAGCAAGCCTGCCCTGCGAACTGTTACCAGAGCGAATTTCAGAACGAAGCTGTTCCAATCTTCCTGGTTCCAGATCACGACGGAGGTCAACAATTTGTATTAGGGTTTTTCGATTTTCCTGCGTTGCCTGCCGGCTGCTACGAACACCATCTGCCTGCCGTTCTGTTTCCAGTTGCTCAAGCGATACATCCAAGCCCTCAGACTCAGCCAGACCAGCGGTTTCAGTTGACTGCAACTGAGCCAAAACATCTTTTTGTGAGGCTGATTCCAGCGCTGCTTTTTGCGTTTCCATTTGCTCAGAAACAGCAAGGTCATGTTCTTTTAGCTGCTTATTCGCAAGACGCTTTCCGCCTGCAGCTTCCTGCAAGCTCTCTTCCGAAGAACTGTCAGCCTGAGCAGATTCCTGCAGTGTCTGACCAGCAAGAGAGGATTTTGGCAAATCCATTTGAGCAAAATCTGTGCGAGCCCGATCCAAGCCATCACTCGCGTCCGCCTTTCCCTGGCCAAAGTGAAGCCCGGCAAATCCCTGAATGTTCTCAGCCTGAGCCTCAGAGGCTTCCAGCTTGTGTCGACTTTTCTGCCTGTCTGTTGATACAGCGGTTTGCTCTACGCCCTTTTTTGCAGCTGAAACTTTCGCAAGCGAAGAATATTCCTCCGGCTCGGTAGCATCAGCCTTATCAGGCTGCCTCTCTGTACGATTTTCATCGCGATTGTCTGCTTGTGCTTGCAAATCACGATACGGATCATTCCCCTCTTCCGTCCTAATTGCGTTGTCATAAGCATCAGCAAAACTGGTATCGCTTTCGAGCGAAAACATACCAAATCCGCCGGGCTTTTGCAGCGCCGGTTCAGAAGCAGGATGAACCTGGAGCATATCCAGGACCACTATACACCTCCCCTTTCCTCAGGGGCGTACGGTCATTTTTCGCTGAATATCAGCAGCACGCTCCGGAGGGAATTCCGAGAGCCATACAGATACCAAGGACATCTTTCCCGATTGCTGGGCAAGCTCCTCAGTGATACGCAGGGTTTCAATCAGCAGCTGATCATCATACTCAAGCAGTATACCTACTGCCTGTTCAAGCCGCATGCTGTTCAAATCCCGTGCATTCTGCATCAGGTTCTCTCTTCTATTGTCGTACCGAGAGACCCTTTGATTAAATGAAATTTCACGTTCTTCCAAAACTGATTCACGTTCTTCCAATTCTGCTGCTTTTCGATCCAATTCCAGGCTTCGCTCTTCCAGTTCAGCGACACGGCTTTCCAACTCTGTCTCGCGAAGAGCCATGGCTTCCTGTTCCTTTTGCAGGCGCAACTGAGAAAGCAAACTCGGATCATCGGCAGCCAAGCCCTCTCCGCGAGCCTGAATGCCAAACAAACGAAAAACTGGAGCATAAAATCCACTAGCATCTATCATTCCCAGATAGTCAAACCAAACTGAACCGGCGATAAGAAATACCAGAATCAGAAACAATAAGCCGATTATTCTCGAGCGGTTACTCATTTTTCTATTTTTAGCCATTCAGCCCCCTACCGCGGATATACCCGTCCGACACTAAATCCTCGGTATGCCGCTCTTCTTCAGCAGCTGCACTCCGATAATACTCTTTTTCGCGGCGTTCCTTTAACTTTTGCAAGACCTTTTCTTGCTGCAAAGCCGCATTATACTCATCCACAACAGCAAGTCGCCGCATTTCGGCCTCAGCCCGCAGCGCCTGCAAGCGCGTACTTTCCTGATCAATCCAGGCAATATACTCTGAGCGATACTGAATCGAGCGAAGCACCGACTCATATCCATGCACTCGCTTTTGACCCTCCGTGCGCTTCTGCGCCAGGGCTTCAAGCTCTATATCCAGGGCGTTACACTCAGCGGTTACAACCCCAAGCCGAAGCTCCACCTGTTTGCGCGCGTGAGCTCTCATGTTCAAAACATGCTGCAAACGAAAATGGAACCTACGCATCGATTAGCGGCTCCTCGTCTGATTCAATCCCGCCGGTTGCGTCTTCATCCATCATTTCATCAGTCATCTCATCAGTCATTTCATCCGCCGGTATCTCTACACCGCTAATATCCTGCATTTTTTCGCGAACCTCAGCAAGATCACTTTTTTCTTGCACGCCCTGCTGTAAAAATGCATTTATCTCCGGCACACGCTCGATTGCCACATCAATATCCTGGCTACTTCCGCGGGCATAGGCTCCTACATGGATTAAATCCTCTGCATCCCGATACACAGCCAGCAAACGCCGAATCAAACCGGCAGCTTTTTGCATTTCAGGTGAAGTTACCTTACTGGCCAAGCGGGAAAGACTGGCAAGCACATCAATTGCTGGATAATGATATTTTTCGGCCAGATTGCGACTCAACACAATATGGCCATCGAGTATTCCACGAACTGTATCGGAAACCGGTTCATTCATATCATCACCCTCAACCAGGATAGTATAAAAACCGGTAATGCTGCCAAGCTCAGAGGTACCTGTACGTTCGAGCAAACGCGGAAGCTCGGCAAACATTGATGGGGTAAAGCCGCGACTTGCCGGTGCCTCGCCACGGGTCAGTCCGATTTCCCTTTGGGCCATGGCAAAACGGGTTACAGAATCAAAAAGCAACATCACATCATTTCCCTGATCGCGGAAATACTCGGCGATTGCTGTGGCGGCATAGCCACCCCGCAAACGTGCCAGGGCGGGGGTATCACTGGTAGAAACGACCACAACCGAACGAGCAAGCCCTTCAGGGCCAAGATCGTTCTCGATAAACTCCCGAACTTCACGGCCGCGCTCACCTATCAAA
Source organism: uncultured Spirochaeta sp. (assembly GCA_964398645.1). Taxonomy (GTDB): domain Bacteria; phylum Spirochaetota; class Spirochaetia; order DSM-27196; family DSM-8902; genus Spirochaeta_B. Next base: position 661 of record CAYNNU010000093.1, on the reverse strand, counting down.
GCAATAACATTCACATCGGCAGATGTGTTTCGGGCAACCATGCCAATAATGGTAGATTTTCCCACACCACTGCCGGAAAAAATACCCAAACGCTGGCCTTTTCCAACTGCATTCAAGCCATCGATTGCCCGAACCCCGGTTTGTAGCTGCTCAGTGATTACCCGGCGCTGCAGGGCCTCCGGTGGCGCACTTACAACAGGATAGTTCCCATCAATCTGCAAGGGGCCTTTGCCATCAACAGGATTGCCCATTGCATCAATAACTCGACCAAGAAGATGCTCCGAAACCGGAACTTGAAGAGGATGGCCGGTAGCAACAACCTGACACCCAAGCTCGATTCCATCCGGATTCTGAAAAGGCATGAGCTGTACAGTTGAATCATGTATCCCGATTACTTCGGCATAAATCATTGTATCGTTTCGATCGATATAAATACTGCATAACTCGCCCAGCACGGCCTGCGGTCCATGGCTTTCAATAAGCAAGCCCCGCACGCTAGTAACCACACCGCTATAACGGAGAGGCTCTACATCGGCCAGTGCCTGGGTATACTTATCAAGGATTCTCACGCTCATGCCCCCGCAGGATTATTTGCCCTTGCCTTTATGGGAACAAGCTGCAATATCTGATCTTCAATCTCCTGCAATTGACTGGCTATCCG
>CAYNNU010000092.1:4156-8789 GCA_964398645.1 uncultured Spirochaeta sp. | reverse complement strand
TACGGCAAAGCAAATGATGTTGCTGAAGCAATCCGCAAGGGTGTTGATCGAGCCAAAAAGAATCTTATTCGAATTCCGGTTAAGGGTACTACTGTACCGCACTGGATTCAAGGTCGTTACAAGAGCGCGGAAGTATTAATCAAACCTGCAGCTCCTGGTACTGGTGTTATCGCCGGTGGACCTGTTCGCGCGGTTATGGAAGTTGGTGGAATCAATGATGTGCTTTCAAAATCATTGGGAAGTCAAAATCCCGTAAACATTGTGAAAGCAGTATTTAACGGTCTGGAAAACATGATGGATGCTCGTCAAGTAGCTGCAAATCGTGGTAAACCAATAAAAGAGCTCTGGGGGTAAGTTATGGCAAAGAGTGCTAAGGCGAAAAAAGCAAAAGTTACCCTTACACGAAGCACAATCGGCAGAAAGCCTGAGCACCGCAAAACAGTACGGGCTCTTGGCCTGAAAAAGATTGGAAGCAGTGTTGAGGTAAGTTTAACTGATCCAATTCAGGGAATGGTTAATGCTATTTCTTTTATGGTAAAGGTTGAGGAGCTGTAGATATGGCTGAGATACAAAGACCAGAAGGTGCTATTCGTAGCAGAAGAATAAAAGGACGGGGTCAGGGTTCTGGAAACGGTAAAACATCCGGTAAAGGACATAAGGGACAAAATGCCCGTTCTGGTGGTGGTGTGCGTCCGGGTTTCGAAGGTGGTCAGATGCCTTTGTATCGGCGGATTGCGCGCCGTGGTTTTTCTAACTTTCCTTTTAAGAAGAAAGTTTTTGAAGTTAGTCTGAGAGATTTGCAGGAAGCATACGCTGATGGTGAAACAGTTGATATGGCAACATTGAGTGCCAAAAAGCTGATTGGCCGGAATGTGCAATATGTGAAAATCCTTGTGAATGGTGAACTAAGCCGGAAACTGACTGTTTCTGGAATTGCCGTTAGTGCTGGAGCTCGATCTGCGATTGAGGCTGCTGGCGGAACAATCAACGAAAACGGGACTGAGTAAATAGTATGGCAAGAAATCCACTGGTCGACATATTTAGAATCAAAGATTTGCGGGACCGTATTCTTTTTACATTAGGAATTCTCGCAATTTTTCGCCTTGGCACCACGATTCCGATTCCAGGAATCAATGTTAGTGCTCTGAAGGCCTACTTTCTGGCGCAGCGGGCCGGTGGGGCCATGTCGATAGCCGGGTATCTGGACTTCTTTTCCGGTGGTGCGTTCTCAAAATTCTCGATTTTTATGTTGGGAATTATGCCTTACATCTCCATGCAGATCATTATGCAGCTGATGGTAATTGTATTTCCGGCATTGAAGAGGATTTCTGAAGAAGAAGGCGGAAGAAAAAAGATTCAGCGCTACACCCGTTACGGTACGGTAGTTGTGTGTTTGTTGCAGTCTTTTGTAGTAACCCGCTATGCCAATAGCATTCCTGATGCAATTACCATGAACCCAACCTTATATGCTATTACTGCAATGTTGACGGTAAGTGTTGGTACATTGTTTTTAATGTGGTTAGGTGAGCAAATTACCCAACGTGGTATTGGAAATGGTATTTCATTGATCATCTTTGCAGGTATTGTGGCTAGAATGCCTGGAGCAGTTTGGCGCCTTGTTCAGGCAATTCGGACAGATAACCTAAATCCTGTGTTTGTTCTTGTTGTATTGGGTATGTTTGTAGTTGTTGTCGGGCTTGTTATTTATGAGCAGCGCGGACAGCGCAAAATACCTGTGCATTACGCAAAACGTGTTGTAGGGCGCAAGATGTATGGCGCACAAAATACGTATATTCCTTTTAAAATCAATCCTTCAGGGGTTATTCCGGTTATCTTTGCTTCGGCTATGTTGACCTTCCCCTTGCAGATTGCACAGGGTCTTGGCCCTAATGTTCGTTGGTTGCAAAGCATTGCCAATTGGTTGAGCCCAGGTGGTTTGCCGTATATGGTTATATATACTTTGATGATTGTTTTCTTTGCGTATTTTTATACTCAGGTCAGCCTGAACCCAATGGAAATAGCAAAGAATGTTCGGGAAAATGGTGGTTCTGTTCCAGGCATTCGTTCTGAGAAGATGGAAGAATACTTCACCAAAATTCTGAATCGAATTATTCTGCCGGGCGCATTGTTTCTGGCATTTATTGCAATTATTCCGACTATCGTTCAAAGTTTGTTCGATTTTCCGTTGGAGGTTGCGTATTTAATGGGTGGAACGTCATTGCTGATTCTGGTTGGGGTCGACCTTGATCTCATGTCCCAGATTGAAGGGCATTTAACTATGCACCACCACGAAGGATTGACCAAGAAAGGTCGAATTAAATCGCGCAACCTTTAGCGCAGGAGGAAAATTATGGCACGTATTGCAGGGATTGACTTACCGAATAAACCGGTGCGAATTGCACTTACCTATATTTTTGGAATAGGTCGTACTTCGGCTGAGCAGATTTGTGAAAAAACTGGTATCGATGGACAAACCAGAATGAACGATGTTCCAGCCGATGACTTAAATAAGCTTCGGGCGGTAATCGAAAATGATTTTACAGTAGAAGGTCGTTTGCGAACTGAAGTTTCGCTGAATATAAAACGGCTTATGGATATTGGATGTTATCGTGGGCTACGGCATCGTCGTGGGCTTCCATTGCGAGGCCAACGGACACGAACCAATGCACGTACACGCAAGGGTAAGCGTAAGACTGTAGCTGGTAAGAAGAAGTAGTATTCGCATATAAATAAATCGGAGGATGGGATCCTTGGCAAAAGTTACACGGAAAAAGAAAGAAAAAAAATCAGTATACGAAGGAAATGTATATATTCAGGCAACCTTCAATAATACGATTGTTACTGTTACCGATGCGGTAGGCAACGCTTTAAGTTGGGCTAGCGCAGGTTCACTTGGTTTTAAAGGCGCAAAAAAGTCGACTCCATATGCAGCTCAAACAACTGCTGAAACCGCTGCTCAGAAGGCAATGGATTACGGCTTGCAGGAAGTTCACGTTTTTGTGAAAGGACCTGGAGTTGGACGGGAAAGTGCAATTCGTTCTCTTGGAGCGCTTGGGTTGCGGGTAAAATCTATCAAAGATATTACCCCCATTCCTCATAATGGTTGCCGCCCGCGTAAGAGCCGACGAGTTTAATCACGAAGTTCAGTCGCTGATACGCACGAGGAGCATACATGGCACGGAAAAATTTATTGCAGGGATTCAAAAGACCGAAGGGAATTACCTACGAGCATGCTGAAGTTAACCCTGATTACGGAAAATTTATTGCCTATCCGTTTGAACGCGGATATGGACACACTATTGGAAATACTCTTCGCAGGGTTTTGTTGTCTTCTATTCAGGGATATGCTATTTCTGCAATTCGGGTAACAAGTTATTCAGAGGATGGAACTCAGCATGTTTTATCAAATGAGTTTGAGTCTATTCCAGGTGTGAAAGAAGATACTGCTGATTTTATTTATAATCTTCGTCAGATTCGTTTTAAGCTGGCTGAGGATGTGGAAACAAAAACTATTATTGTTTCTCTGAAAGGCGCAGGAAGATACACAGCTTCTTCATTAGCTGTTGATTCTGAAATCGAGGTTGTTACTCCGGATGCCTATTTATTGACCTTGATGAAAGAAGGGCATATTGATATTGAGATGCAGGTTGATCTCGGTCGTGGCTATGTCCCTTCAGAAAATAATGAGGATTATATTGCAGTTAGCGGTACTATCCCATTGGATGCTGTGTATACCCCTATTCGCCGCGTGAAATATGAAGTTGAAAATGCGCGGGTTGGTCAACGGACTGATTTCGACAAGCTGATTTTGGAAATCTGGACTGATGGAAGTATTATGCCAGATGATGCTTTGGCTGAAGCAGCAAAAATTGCGAAAGATCATTTAGGTGTTTTTATCAATTTTGATGAAGATCAAATACTTGCTGATGTTGAAGATGATGAAGAAACCAAGCTGTTGGAAAACTTTTTGGGTACACCGGTGGAAGAATTGGAGCTTTCAGTTCGTTCCAGCAATTGTCTTAAAAATGCTGATATTCGTACTATTGGTGATCTTACAACCAAAACTGAGGATGATATTGCTAAAACCAGAAATTTTGGTAAAAAATCATTGCTGGAAATTAAAGAGAAACTGGCTGAATGGAATTTGACCCTTGGAATGACTGATTATAGTTCCATAAAGGGTAATTTAAAGTATAATCAAAAAGTTGAATCTGGAAAGGATATAAGAGATGAGGCATAGAACAAATTATAATCCATTAAGTAGAACTGCCAGCCATCGAAAGGCGTTGCATAGAAATATGGTTACCAGTTTGTTTCGGTACGAGAAAATTAAGACTACCAAAGCAAAAGCACGCGCAGTTCGTCGTACAGCTGAAAAGATGATAACACGGGCTAAACTTGATAGCGTACATAATCGTCGCATCATTAATCGTGATATCAAAGATAAAGAAATCCTGAACAAGCTATTTACTGAAATTGGGCCTCGTTTTACAGAGCGACCTGGTGGATATACTAGAATCTTCAAGCTTGGCCCTCGTTCTGGGGATGCTGCTGAAATGGTAATCCTAGAATTGGTACAGGAAGAAAGTACGCAGAAACCTAAGAAAAAGAAAAAACCGGCTGCGGCAAAAGC
>CAYNNU010000092.1:0-4056 GCA_964398645.1 uncultured Spirochaeta sp. | reverse complement strand
AGGAAGAAAGTACGCAGAAACCTAAGAAAAAGAAAAAACCGGCTGCGGCAAAAGCAAAGGTAAAGGATGAGAGTCCTGCCGAAAAAACTGAAACGGAAGCTGTTGTTTCTGAACCTGAAGTTGCAGAACAAAAGGAAGAAGGAACAGAAGAGTAATCTTTTCGAAGTAAACAGTTCATTTTGTTGTAATAAAAAGCGTCTGTAATCAGGCGCTTTTTATTTTATTCGCACCTTTTTTCTACCGATAGCAGAAGAGAGGCTCTGTGTAAACGTGAATATTAAGCGTGTTTTTATCAGTATTGCTATTACTCTTATTCTGGTTAGCATATGCATTTTTGTTGCATATGCTGGCGGTTTTGATTGGTTCGAAGCCCGTTTTTACCAGGAAAGTGTGCGAAGTGCAATGCTAGAAAAACTCCAGCAAGCAAGTGCCAGTATTGAAGAAATTGATGATTCAGTTTTACGTAGTCTACGGGCAGCAATGGAGCAAGAGGGGTTTACCAATGTTTTTGCGGTAAATCAATCTAATCAAGCAATTTTAGAGCGTCAAAAAATCATAAGTCAATTGATGGATTCATATACTTCCTTGCAATATGTTCGTGTATATGGCTTGGATGATGAGCAGTTGCATTTTAGCAGTCTCGATGAAGATATTGTTCGTCGAGACACTGGAAGTGTAGTCTATGCGGATTTATTCGTTAACGCCGAACTGCAGAATCAATATCGAGAGGCCTCTGGGAATACAGCACCCAAAATTATTTTCGTTCCTGATACCAGTACGATTCTCTTTATTCTGCCGCTTATTGATTCCTTGGATCTATTGCGGGGTAATGCTGTTTGGGTTTTTAGTACTGATTTGTATACCAATACATTTAGAGATTTGGGAATAGTTGGAATGAGAGAGCGCCCAATTCCAGTATCTGAATCGTATCTCCTTTTGAATTATAGCTCAGAAAGAAATGGTCTTGTTTCATTATTAGGCCAGCAGGATATGATTGGATCTGTAGGAGATTCAAAGCTCGAATTTTTTGAAAATACTTCCGCACAAAGGGAATGGGGTGTAATGACTATGCCCCTGGAAAATGGTTCTATTGTTTCTTTGGCTATTCCGGCTGATCGTTTTAGTATGAGTGTTGCTTTACAGCGTGTTTTACTCATAGCCATTTGTTTAACAGTGTTTCTTGCTGTTTTTCTTTTTAGTAATTTTCGTAGTGATCCAATTGCTGTTGTTCAGGGTCGGGTTAAGCGTTTGCAATTGGCTGTATTCGATCAATATTTGCAGTCACGGGATTCAATAGATGCTACAGCATTAGAGCGTGAGTTAGAACGATTCCGTCATACAATGAAAAATCGAATGACAGCTGGGATCGGGCCCCTTAGCGACGAAGATAATGCGCGCATTCAGGAATTGGTTGAGAAAGGTTGGGTTGAATTACACACGGTTCTTGGAAGGTCAGGTGGTTCTTCAGGAATCGATGCGGCTCGTTTAGAAAAGGTTTTAGAGCAGGTGTTGGCTCGGGTACAAAATTTTCCTGGTGCTGGTGTTTCGCAGGGGGCAGGTGTAAGTGTTCCTGCAACTGCAGTGCCTCCTGTTACTCAAAGTGTTGCACGGGCAAGGCCAGTCGAGGTCGAGGAGCTTGACGAAGCTGAGGAAGTTGAAGAACTAGACGAGCTTGATGAACTAGAAGAACTTGAAGAGCTGGGCGAAGCTGCGTCGATGGGTGAGCCAGTCGAGGTTGAAGAGCTTGATGAAGCTGAGGAAGTTGAAGAGTTAGACGAGCTTGAGGAACTAGAAGAACTTGAAGAGCTGGGTGAAGCTGTGTCGATGGGTGAGCCAGTCGAGGTCGAGGAGCTTGACGAAGCTGAGGAAGTTGAAGAGTTAGACGAGCTTGAGGAACTAGAAGAACTTGAAGAGCTGGGTGAAGCTGTGTCGATGGGTGAGCCAGTCGAGGTCGAGGAGCTTGATGAAGCTGAGGAAGTTGAAGAACTAGATGAACTAGACGAACTTGAAGAACTTGAAGAACTTGAAGAGCTGGGCGAAGCTACGACGATGGGTGAGCCAGTCGAGGTCGAAGAGCTTGACGAAGCTGAGGAAGTTGAAGAGCTAGACGAGCTTAAAGAACCAGAGGAACTTGAAGAACTGGATGAGCTTGAAGAGGCCGAATTCATTGAAGAGCTTGATACTGTTGATGCACTAGATGAAAGTGATATCTATATTGGAAAAGGCGCGTATGACCAATATTTGCCTGTAGACGTTTATGGGGAAGCAAAGAATTTTGGTTCTGACTTTGTCTATGGGGGCGAGCCCGATGAAATGCCAAATTATTCATTTTCTGTAGCACGAATAATGAATCAAAGCATAGTCGAAAAAAGCGATATCGTAAAAATTGACCCTTCTATGTATTATCAAAGGAAAGGAAAGGATGGAGGATCAGATCAAATTCGAAATCTTCTTGATCAGGTAACCGATGCAGCTCATGCAAAAAGTGGGCAGGCTTTTTCTAACATGGTTTTTCAACTGCCGCTGCAGCATGCTGTTTGGAAAAGTTTTATCAATGGAATTTTGGTAATTGATGCATTATTTCCAAATGGGGTTTTCGATGAGGTTTTGATGTACAAGGCGCTGATGATTATTAGCCGCAATATAGAGTCTTCAGTAATTATGTGTTTTTCAGATCGAGGTGATCGTCTTCATTCATTTGGTGGACTGGGATTTGCACAAAGCTGCGCTCGTGGAACCTATGTACCTTATGTTTCCGTGCCGGATCAAATGTTAGGGGCATTAGAAGCACAAAAGACGATTGTTATTGATAATATTGAGTCCAATTCTGAAATATTTCAATTCCAATGTGATGAAAGTTTTTTCCCCACAATTAAAAAGGTACTGGCAATACCAGCCCGTTGTTTTGGAGAAAAATGGTATATTTTCTTTGCATCGGATGATCCGTCATGGGATCCGCGGGTTCACCTGGAAAAGCAGCAATTGGAACTTTTTTCCGAAGAAATGGTAGAAAACTATTCTTATTCCTGATTGAGCTGATCTATTAGCTGGATTCCATGTTTTAATAGTTCAACGTGAAATAAAACTGATTCATGGATTTCTGAATATAGTTTTATTGAACCGCTGAGTGGATGTGCATGTGACTCTTGATTTTGAATTTCTTGTAATGCCTGATGTAGCAAAAAACCAACTGTGTCTTTTGCGCTATGATTTTGTATAGAATAATCGATTCTTTTTAACTGGTCCTGCCATTCCTGATTCCAGGCAGATGGCGTATCCCATACCGATTTAATATGTGAAATTGCCTCTAAACTGAGGGCATCAATCTCTTTCATATCATGAATTAGGCTTTGAATACTTGAGATGAGATCTTGTGTCTGGGCCGCTTGATCATTTTTTGTTGCATAGAATTCTTGAATCTTTTGATCAATAATTGTTCGTTTATCAGGCAGATCGAGAAGATCTTCAACATTGCTGGGAATAGCGCCTGGAATTGCGTTTCCGGTTCTTGAAAGCGGATGGAGTTGAATTTCAGGAAATTTTTGAAATTGAGAAGTAAACCAGTTTTTGTATAATTCCATTCTTTGATCAGAAAAAACTGCTTGGTTGTTGTAATTGAGTGATTGAATTCTACCGCCATCATGTATGTAGCGCCAAAGTTGCGTTTCTGAACTGAGGAAACGAGTGCTGATTGTGTGAATTCGTTCTTCAAAGAATGAGCCTGAGCAGTGAGTGCGTGATTGGGGAAAGCCCAGGTCTAGTCCTATGGAAAAAATCTTGGTACAGCCACAAAATCGAAGGACATCGAATGCGGAAGTAGCGACTGAACCACCAGCCCCAAGTTCTCCGCGTTGGATATTGTTTGGATCTAGCATTCTGCCTAATGGAAATAAGGATTGTCCAAAGAAAAATGGCCCAGAAAGGCAGCGGAAAACCCGAGGATGTACTGACGACTCTGAAACGATGAGTGAACGAGTATTTTTGCAGCTATCTAGATGTCTGGTGTTCCAATATTGTGGATCAACTACTACCACAATGTCGGGCATTATATTATGG
>CAYNNU010000091.1:0-8798 GCA_964398645.1 uncultured Spirochaeta sp. | reverse complement strand
TACCAATGCCAGTGTCTTTTACGCTGAACCGTATGGGGAACAGACCATTTTTATCTTGCTGCGATAGTTGCTCTACCCGGAGGCAGATTGTTCCTTCCTGGGTAAACTTTACCGCGTTGGACAACAGGTTTACGATGATTTGCTGCAGGCGCACATGGTCTGCAAAGATTGTTTCAGGTAAGTGCTGACTGGTTTCCAATAGGAGCTTGTTCTTGTTGGTATCCGCCTGAATAATCATTAATTGATGAATGTCTGTTAGAAACTGGCGCAGCGGAATTTCTTCCGGTGCAAGCGAAAGCCGTCCAGCCTCTATCTTGGAAAAATCAAGGATGTCGTTGACCAGGGTCAAAAGGGTTGTTGTGGAAAGTTCAAGGGCACTGGCATATTGGTGTTGGGTTTCATCAAGATTGGTTTTTTGCAAAAGTTTGGTATAGCCGTTTATCCCATTCAGGGGTGTGCGGATCTCGTGGGTCATGGAAGATAGGAAGTCTGATTTTGCCTTATTGGCGTGTTCCGCCTGCTGCATAGCTTCCTTCATGGCAAGCTCAGCCCGATGGCGTTCGGTGAGATCGATAGCGGTAATAGCGTGATATTCAGGTAGGCCGTCGCTGCCGGCAAAAACCAAGCCGTTTACCAGCATTGGAAAGGTTGTTCCGTTACGGTGGCGTTGCCAAATTTCCACTGCTTGTACATTGCTGTCTACTACTATTTGTTCGCCGGCATTCTGGGCAAAGAGATTCTGCAATGGTGTTTTTAGCAGATCTTCCGGTTCGTAGCCGTGAATATGGGCAAAATACGGGTTTACATAGCGGATACGGTCCTGCGGGTCGGTGATAACGGCGCCGAAATGGGAGTTTTCAAAAATATGCTGGAAGCGGCTGTGCTCTTTTTCCATATGCCAGCGGTCAATCATCATAGCGCTCTGGTGGGCGTATAAGCGTAACAGCGGCTCGTTCTGCAGGCTTTTGCCAGGAGGAAATATGAGGGTGAAATCGCCCCATTTTATCCCTTTGTGCTGGATGCGAAGTACAACCACAATTCCCACAGTCATGACTTTTGCCAGTATGCTGGTTACCTCTGCGGGCAGTTCGCTTTCAGCAATATCCTGGAAGGTGGTTATAAGTTGCTTGGATGTTTTTTTCTCCCGGCTTGGGTCAAAGGAAAGAATTTTTCCACCCTGTTGAATGTTCTGCTCCGTTAGCAGTAGCTGGGAATAGTATTGTGAGCTTGCTATGGCGGCGGTGTGATAATGTGTGCCATCGGGCTCGTATAGATTTAGGGCGACTAAGCGAGCTTGGGAAATAAATAACATGTGATCACACATAAGCTGGTAGTTGATTGTTTGCGAATCCTGCATGAGCAGGTTTGAGGCGGCTTTTACCGTCTTCATGGCTTCGGTAATGTTTTGTAAAAAAACTGCGGCGCGTTGGTTTTTGCTGCAACCCTGTACAAAAACATCCAGCCATAGGTCGTTATCCGGTAGATACAGTTTTATGATCTCTTTTTTGCTGCTATGGATGGCCGAAAGAATGGTCTGATACTCGGGGCTGTCCGGTGAAAGGATATCGGGGGCTAGTTCTTCTAGCTTCTTTCCAATTATGTGCATTTGTAAAAGGCCTAGAATTTTGCTGGTATCCCGGTTGCAATCTTCAATCAAAAGATGGGATGTGTCTGTAATGCTGAGTATTGAACAGGGTATGGGTAGACTGTGAATGTCGGATGGCAACAGGCATGTGCTGTTGGAAGATGGCATAAAACCTCACTCAGGCCGATATCTTTCTCAGCAATTTTTTGTATCTGTCAAAACCATATTATATGCTTGACTATAGAATTGTATCAAGCGATTCCAGTCGAACAGGGGGGCACCGGCTTCTGTGCGGTTGCGCAATTCGATGCGTTCCCGTCGGCTAAGCCGGGTAAATTTGAATAGCATATCGGCCAGGTTTTCGACGTTTTCTTCGTAGCTTTTTCCGATGCGGCCCAAGATGAAGATGCCCTGTCGATGGGCTTGCTTGATGTTTTTTTCAACATAGCCCCCGAAACCGGAAAGATTTGTAGTTACCGCTGGAATGCCGGATGAAATGCACTCGAGTGGGGTGTATCCCCAAGGCTCATAATAGCTGGGAAAGATGCCAAGGTGGCAGCCGCGGACAAATTCGGCGTATTCCATGGGTAAGAGCGGGCTAATCTGTGAGATAAAGTCCGGATGATAGACGAGCTTTACCGGGTCATCACTATAATTGAAGAGTTTAACCCGGCGGATTGCCTGGAGAATCTGATCCCCATCATCGTTTTGCATATTGTGGGTGGTAACGTAGGGCAATTCTTCCTGATGCCAGCTTTGCAGCCCTCTTCGCAGGCGAAGGCGGTAGTAGTCGTCCACGCAGGTGTTCAGGTCGGGCATGCGGTGGCTGGGTTCTGTGAGCGCGCGGTAGAGCAGGCGTTGTCGGACTTCTTCGGCGATGGCGTCGCAAGTGCTACGCAGTTCTTCCAGCATGGCGCGCGATTCCAGCACAAGAGGATTGATGCTTTGATAGGGCGCCCGGGTGATAAAGAATACAACAACTCTGACAGGTGATTTTGCTTGCTTCATTTTGTCGTTCAAAAGGCGCAAAGCATCTATGGTAAGGTCAAAGCCTTTGTTGCGGAATTCATAGCGGCCGGAGGTGAAAAAATACAGGGTATTTTCAAGGTCGATGGTGCTGTGCCGGAAGAAGTGACCCATTACGAATGTATGTATTCGCTGTTTGTAGTCCTTATGAAGGTTTTGAAATTCGTGTAGGGCTTCAAAACGGGAGCTATTTATTCCATTTGGCAGCAAGACTTCCGGACTGCGCCCGAGAAGGTGGGTGCATTCCTTTGCCGTAAGTTCGCTGACGGTTGAAAAGAGGCAGCACTTTTGCGCTGCGGTGCGCTCGATGCATACTTCGGTTTCGATACCGAAACGGTGTGCTTCCTTTTGCCAGTCGAATGTAGCCAGGCGATCGTAAAAATTGGGGGTATTCATGGCAAGGTAGCGTCCAAGCAGGGTTGCATGGGTCGTGAAAATGCTGCGGACTTTGTTTGTGCTGGCCGGAGTTGCTGGGGCGCCCGTGCTGGGTGGGCTAGCCGTGCTGCCTGGGGCGCCCGTGCTGGCCTGATCGAGCAAGGGTATGGCCAGGCCGGTCATCCACTCATGAAAATGAGCGATGAGAGAGGAATTGGGCGGCATTTCCTCGGCAACAAGCTGGCAGTAGTCAGCAAGACCAAGGCAGAAGCGGGCAACATTTCGCATAAGGGAGTCATGCATGGAGACCGTGCGGCCTAGTAGCTTTTGAAGCCGTTGTTGAATCTCCAGTTTTGAGTAGGGACAGGATTCAGGGTCTATCAGGATAACCCGGGGTCTGCCGGAAACCAGCCATGTTCCATAAACGGCGGTGTAGCCAGCTTGGCGCAGTTTAAATAGTGCCTGTCCGAAAACTGAGTCATCGGCTCCGCATGGATCAACAACTGCATCAGCTTCGGCTGGAATGTATGGGCCGGCAAGCAAGTAACGTTGGTGGTCAAGCATTTCAAGCATGCTGGCGGCTTTGGTGCGGATAACGGTGTAGATGCCGCCAATCTGGTTACATACTTCCCAGGCGGCCTCGATAGTGTGTGCTGAATCTATGGTTTTTCGATTGCGGCCGCTCATCTTTTCTCCTGCTTTTACAGTAATGCTAACAGATGAATATCTCAAGAAAAAGCTGTGAGTATTTTATGTGATTTATTGAATTGTAAGGGCTTCCCCAAAAAAACGGGGGCGAAAGGCGCCCCCGCTAAAATTGCAATTTATGGAAGGATACGGCAGGCGCCCTTATCGGCACTTGCAGCCATACTGGCGTATACGCGCAATGCGGTGCTTACTGTGCGTTGCCGCTGCTTCGGCGTATAGGCCTTTTCGCCGCGAGCTTCTTCGGCCGCGCGCCGCTTTGCCAGTTCTGCCTCCGCCACCATCAGCTCAATTCGCCGTCCGGGGATATCAATTTCGATGGTGTCGCCATCCTGGGCCAGGGCAATCGTCCCGCCTGCTGCAGCTTCCGGGCTGGCATGGCCGATCGAGAGCCCACTGGTGCCGCCGGAAAAACGACCATCAGTGAGCAGTGCGCATTCCTTGCCAAGCCCCATTGATTTCAGGTAGCTAGTGGGGTAGAGCATTTCCTGCATACCCGGGCCACCCTTCGGACCCTCGTAATTGATAACCACCACATCGCCAGCAGTAATCTTTCCTTCCAGAATAGCGGCGACTGCTGCATCCTGGCTTTCAAAAACGCGGGCAGTACCGGTGAACTTGAAGATGCTTTCATCTACACCGGCGGTTTTTACGATACAGCCTTTCTCAGCCAGGTTGCCGAAAAGGACCGCCAGGCCACCGTCGGGATAATAGGCGTGTTCAACGCTGCGGATACAGCCGGATGTCCGGTCCAGATCGAGCTCCTTAAAGCGGGCATTTTGGCTTCCCATAACAAGGTTGCGTACCCCGCCGGGAGCAGCTCCATAGAATGACTGTAATTTGTCGCTTGGAGCTGAATCGGCGCCAGCTGCTACAGGATCCCACTCCTGCAAGGCATCCGCCAGGGTCGGATAATCCACCCGACTGACTGATGTATCGAGTAAACCGGCACGGTCAAGCTCGCCCAGAATGCCCATGATTCCACCAGCGCGGTGAACGTCTTCAACGTGATAGCTTGAGCTGGGGGCAACCTTGCTGATGCAGGGAACCTTGCGCGAAAGCATATCGATATCGTTCATGGAAAAATCAACACCTGCTTCTTGGGCAATAGCTAAAAGATGCAATACAGTATTTGTGCTTCCGCCCATGGCAATATCCAGGCTCATCGCGTTCATAAAAGCTGCCTTGGATGCAATTGCGCGCGGCAAAACCTTCTCATTATTATTATCGTAATAGTCTTGTGCTAGTTCGATAATTCGGTCGGTTGCACGGTCAAACAGATTACGGCGTTCCACATGGGTAGCAACTATCGTTCCGTTACCCGGCAGAGCCAATCCCAAAGCCTCATTCAAACAGTTCATTGAGTTGGCGGTGAACATTCCCGAACAGCTTCCGCAGGTAGGGCAGGCATTTTCTTCAACCGCTTGCAGAGTAGCATCATCGACCTTGGAATCTGCAGCCATGATCATGGCATCAATTAAATCGTATTTTTTATTTCCTACAACGCCTGCTTCCATCGGCCCGCCGGAAACAAATATGGTGGGGATGTTCAGACGCATTGCTGCAATCAGCATACCTGGAGTGATTTTGTCACAGTTGGAAATACAAATCAGCGCATCGGCGCAGTGGGCATTTACCATATATTCCACACTGTCGGCAATCAGTTCACGGCTGGGCAGACTGTAGAGCATGCCGTCGTGTCCCATTGCGATCCCATCATCAATGGCAATTGTATTAAACTCGGCGGCAAAAAAGCCGCGGGCCTCGATTCTCTTCTTTACTTCCTGCCCGATCTCGTGCAAATGCACGTGGCCTGGTACAAACTGGGTAAATGAGTTGGCAATAGCAATAATTGGTTTCCCAAATTGCTCATTCTTCATTCCATTAGCGCGCCATAAACTCCGCGCCCCTGCCATATTTCGACCGGCTGTATTTGTCAAACTGCGTAACTTTGGCATAGATAACTCCTTATTATAACGAGTGATAATCATTGTCCATTCAGCGGTGAATGTCAAGAATCAGTCTGGGCTGCAACCATAAGGGCAAGTAAATCGCCCAATAACTCAGACCATCATTATTTTTTCACAGGCTTACTTGTCAAGTTTGTGCTGGTTTTGAAAGTTCGGTGCAGAAATGCAAGCAATTATTTGTTTTTCTTTCTAACTGGATATACAATCAAATGGTGTTGTTTTCTTGAGGAGGAAAAATGAATTGTCACGAAGTTGATTATGAGATTATTGGAAATGATCTGCAGGTTGTCGAGGTTGAGCTTGATCCAGGTGAAACCGTCATTGCAGAAGCCGGTGCCATGAACTGGATGGATGATGGTGTCACTTTTGAGGCTCGCCTCGGGGATGGTTCACAGCCAGATCAGGGATTGATGGGAAAACTTTTTGGCGCAGCCAAAAGGGCAATTACCGGAGAGTCACTTTTTATGACTCATTTTACCAATGCTGGATCAGGAAAAAAGCGGATAGCCTTCGGGGCGCCATATCCGGGATCAATTTTGGCCATAAACCTGGCTGAAATTGGCGGAGAGATTCTATGTCAGAAAGATGCATTTTTATGTGCAGCAAAGGGCACCGAGGTTACGATCGCGTTTAATAAAAAAATTGGCACTGGCCTGTTTGGCGGCGAGGGTTTTATTTTGCAGAAACTCAAAGGTGATGGGATGATTTTTCTGCATGCTGGTGGAACAATCGTTAAGAAGCAGCTAAATAATGAGGTGATCAAGATCGATACAGGCTGTATTGTTGCCTTTCCACCGAGTATGGATTATTCAATCGAGCGGGCCGGGAATCTGAAATCCATGTTTTTTGGCGGGGAAGGACTGTTTCTTGCTACCCTGCGCGGTACTGGAACTGTATATTTGCAGAGTTTGCCATTCTCACGCCTAGCGGACAGAATTTTGCAGAATGCTCCTCAGGCTGGCGGTAGAAGAACCGGAGAGGGTTCCATCCTTGGCGCGGTAGGTGGGCTTTTAGATGGCGATTGATGAAACAGAAATAGACCGGACAGAGCTGGATCGTAATGAAGATGCCTTTATTCAGAATGTAGAGGACTTAATCGATCCAGCGGAGGTGTGCAATCTCTTTTTCTTTCAGCGTTTTCGCAAACTTATGCCGAATTGGCTGTTTAAGAAATTGTTGATTCGAACCTCTCGCAAAACCCCTTACATGGGATTTGTCATTGAGCCCTACAGCCTTTTTCTCTTTTTCAAGATATTGGATGTGGAAAAAGCAAAGGCTATGTTGCCGGATCGCTTTGAGCTGGTGAAGGCGCGGGTGTTTGAAGGTGATGAACCGGACTACTATTTTGGAATAGGAAATCTGAACACTCGCGGCAGTACCTTTTGGGGAGTTCGCCTAGAGTCTTACCTTATCGCGCGTGATACGCAGACGGGCCTTATCTCCTGGATATTCTTTGATATTTTGAGTAATACGATTATTGCCATTCCCTCGGAAGGAATAATCGACCCGAACAGTAAAAACGCTTTGTTTACCACCAGTTCAAAGGGCGATGTCTATCTGAATATTCAGGATGATGGCAGTGACAAAGAGATTATCCTTAAAGGGAATCTGAAAAATGGCAAGCTGCGTAGGCCCGATCAGCCATTATGGGTTATGGGAAATACGTCTATCGGGCATGTTAAGAATATTTCCACTCGGGGAGATGATCCGTTTGCTGTCATCTTTGATCCATCAGAGGTGGGAAGCGCCATGGACGTGCCGGTAAAAGATTTTCACTTAAGCAAGAATACCTTGGTGCCGGATTTTGCCGAGAAACAGCCGGCCATAATTGCCTGTTTTCCCTACACGCAGCATTATATTGCCGATAGTCCTGGCTGCCGCACAGAGGTTCGCAACACGCAGGACCTGGTTGATCATTACAATCGCTTGGCACAAATGAAAAATATCAAGACATTCTCCACAAAAGGTATACGGAGAATGTTTCTTGCAAGTACTGTAGCCTGGCCGCTGATTTCTTTGGTATTGTTGACTCTGTTGATTCTAAAATAAGGGAGCTGAAAAGCTATGGAAAAAGAGGAAAATAGGGCGTTTATTCACAAAACAGAGTCTCTAGCCAAGCCCGAGGACGTAACTGCCATCAGTTTTCTGGGCGATTTTAACCGCCTGCTTCCAAAAAAGGCTCAGGATGCGGTTATGGAAAAGGGGAATAAGAGCATCCCCTATATGGGCTTCATTGTTGATCCCTATTGTGTTTTCCTAGCTTACCGGATTAGCGATACCGCGGCGGCACAGGCGATGCTGCCGGATGGCTATGAGCTGGCCGATACGCGCATTTTTTCCGAAGGGCCGAAAGAGCCAATGGTTATTTTTAGCGCCTTCACTGCGCGGACTTCGGCCTTTATTGGCATGCGTCTGGAAATGTATCTCATTGCCCGGCATGTAGAGAGCGGGCTCACCTCGTGGATAATTGTGGATTACGTGACGAACACTAATAGCCATGATCCCAAAAACAGGTTTTGCGGCTATTCAAGTGAGCATGCAGTTTTTACAACGACGCCTTATGGCGAGCTCTTGGTCGATATTAAGAATCGAAATACACAGGAGGCCTTCACTGTTTCGGCGGATATTGAGAGCGGCAAGAATGTTTTGCTTGATGAACAGTTGTGGATTGAGGGGAACCTGTCGGTTGATTACGGCGGCAAGCTCAAGGCAGAGGTGTCGCATCCATTCGGTTTGATTTTTGATCCCATCCTGATGAAGCAGGCTTTGCGTCTGCCGCTGGATTCAGTTCGTATTCGAGAAAATAGCTTTATGAAAGAGATTATCGGTGATGCCGCTCCGCTGGAGGTTGCGCTTTTCCCGTATAGTCAGCATTTTATTATTAAGCAGCATTTGCAGCGCTCCGAGTTGATGAAAAAAGAAGATCTTCATCCCTTGATTCGGGAGTACCTAGAGCTAAAGGGCTTCAAAACCATGAAGGGTGATGATCTGAAAAAGCCCATACTGCGGAGTATGCTGATTTCCTCTCTTCTGACCTATGGCCTCATTGCATTTTTGCTTATCAAATATGTTTTTTGATCGCTGCGGCGGCAATTCGGCCGGTTAAAATTGCGACGGGAACACCGGCTGGGGAGTAC
>CAYNNU010000090.1:0-8825 GCA_964398645.1 uncultured Spirochaeta sp. | reverse complement strand
CCACCGAACTACTGGAGGCCTGGTGTTCGGGCTTGAGCCTGAGCAGGTGAGTGATGAACAGCGTCGTATTGCAAAGACCATTAACTTTGGGGTTATGTATGGCATGTCGGCTTTTCGACTAAGCCGTGAGCTTGGTATTCCGCGCCGGGATGCAGAGGGTTTTATCGAAGCCTATTTTGCCACCTACCCGGGAATACAGAAATTTATCAGCCAGACAGTACGCGAAGCGGAAACGAAGGGCGCAATCCGAACATTATTCGGGCGTGAGCGGCCGCTGCCGGCAATTCAGAGTAAAAACCGTATTGAAAAAAGCTCAGCCGAGCGCATAGCCGTTAATACGCCCATACAGGGTACAGCCGCCGATATCGTGAAACGGGCAATGCTGCGCGTCTCTGGCCGGCTTGCGGAGGAAAAGCTTGCTGCGCGAATGTTGCTGCAGGTGCATGATGAACTCATTATCGAATGTCCTGTAGGTGAAGCTGCCCAAGTAAAGCAGCTTTTGGAGGAAGAAATGACTGGCGCCGCAGAACTTTCTGTGCCCTTGCGCGTGCATGTAGAAGATGGAAAAAGCTGGGGAGAGATGCACTGATGATTTTAGGCCTAAGCGGCAAATATTGCGCCGGGAAAAGCACAGTAGCGGCGTATTTGCGCGATAATGCCTGGTTTCACATAGATGTGGACAAAGTTGGCCATGAAGTGCTTCAGGAGCAATCTGAGGCTGTTTCACAGGCTTTTGGGCAGGAAATACGCTTACAGGACGGAACTATCGACCGGAAAGCGCTGGGGGCTCTGGTTTTTGCTGACGGAGGGAAGCGGAAGCGCCTAGAGGCTATTGTTCATCCCGCTATGGTGGAGCGGGTGGCCGAAATGGCCGCCGCAGCCGCTCCTGACGCAAATGGAGATCAAAAGGTGGTAGTGGACGCTGCCTTGTTGTTTTATATGGGGCTGCACCGGATGTGCGATCGTATTCTTTTCATCGAAGCCCCGTCATTGATTCGCTATTTTCGCGGGCGTTCCCGCGATGGTATTAGCTGGAAGGAATTCCGGCAAAGAAACCGCTCACAAATGCATATTGTTTCTCAAGCAAAATCCGAGGGCGCCGATATTCATAGTGTATCGAACTGGCTTTGCAGACAGGCGTTGTTTCGTTCAGTTGACGCTGTGGTGCAGCCTTAAGAAAGAGGAAAGCATGGAACGCAATCGATTGCTCATAACCGGTATTACAGTTGCCGTATTTTTTACCGCAGTATTAGCCTTGGGCTTGGTTTTCTTTTATCCCCGGCAGACGGTGAATCCATCTGCTGGAGATATGAGCCGAATTCAATTTGACCCAAACGGGATGATTGAAGGTCTGGAAGATGTCGGGGTCTCGGGTAGCCTGCCGGAAAATGTCGGTGCCGTTCAGGATGATGATGGACAGATTGCTCTTGAGGATGATGAGGCAATGCAGGGACAGGAGATCAGTGATGATGGCATAACCATTGTGTACGGCTCTTCTTCTCCGCAAAGCCGCAATGTTTCCCGAGCAAATGATGATCTGGCTATGGAATTTGTTCCAGCACCCGAAGGAAACCAAACCGGCCGTGCGGTGCAGACCCGCCCGCAAAATACCCCTACAGAAAGAAATCAGGCGGCACCGGCCGCTTCTACACAAAGCCGGAATACTGAGACAGCTGCACGCGCAGCATCAAGCACGCGGGCAAGTGCAAGTCGCCGACCTGCTGTGCGGGCAGAGCGAGAGTTCTGGGTGCAGGTTTTTGCTGGCAGCAGCAGGAGCAGGGCAGCACAGGCCGTAGAGCGCTTTGTCCAAGAAGCGGCCATGCATCCCATTGTTACAACAGTTGATGCTGGTGATGCGATTATGTATCGCTTGCGGGTGGGGCCATACTCCAGTCGTGGCGAAGCAGAAGCCTTGCTTGCTTCGCTAAATGAGAATACCAGCTTTGGTGATTCATATATTTCGGTAGTGTATAACTAATCATTCGGCTGGGCTTCGTTTACAAGCTCAGCTTTCTTTTGCATGGGCAATGATAACCCTGTTTCGCCCAAGCCGCTTTGCCTCGTAAAGCGCTTTATCTGCCGTTTTGAGTATATCTTCCGGTTTGCAGCTGTTTATTTCGCAGGCAGCAATTCCCATACTTACAGTGATGTATAAAGCCCTCGCCGGCTTTTTCAGCGGCCGTTTTTCGGCCGGGGTCTTGTTGCGCAGCCGCTTGCGGGTACGGAAATAGAAAGGGCTGTTTTCGATGCTCTCCCGTACACGCTGGCAATATTGGCCTGCCGCCCGAGCCTGCTTGCCGGGGAAAATAATCACGAACTCTTCGCCGCCATAGCGATACGCTTTCCCGCCTCCTCCCACATGGAACAGCAAGGCAGCAGTCTTTCGCAGTATCTGGTCGCCGGTTTTATGGCCGTGGGTATCGTTAAACTGTTTGAAATGATCCACATCGGCCATGGCAATGGAATATTTGGAACCTAGGCTTCGCATCTTTTCTTCCAGTGCCCGGCGGTTGGGAATGCCTGTCAGGGCATCGATGAATGCCATGGAATGGGCATGCTGGAGCAGTGAAATGCTTATACTGCCGGCTGCGGCCGTGAACCAGAGAATGGCCAAGTTCGTTTGTGCAAAAAAGTAAATTCCCAAAATCATAGCGGGATAGATTGAAAGCCATGAACTTATCAGATGGATGTCTTTTTGCATAATAAACGCAGCAATAATCATGCAAGCTAATCCACCTAGAACTGAAATCAAAGGCAGGTTTGGACTTGTTGCTAGAATGCTGGGCAAAGGGATATCGGAGATTGTCCGGTAGGAAATCGCCCTGGCTATGTGGTCGCCGGCCAGGGGAAATTTTGCTAGTGCCCAGACTGCAAAGCCAATCAGGATGATACCCACTGACCAAGCGATGCTGCTGCCTGAGAGCAAAGCCTTGCGGGGCGATACCATGAGCCAGAAGCTAAGCATCGGAATTGCCGAAAAAAGCAGCCACAGGCTTTCTGTTGTCCTGTAGGGGGCAAAAAAAGTATCAAAGCGGGTGTAAAAAAGAAACAGAAGGGCAAGGATGATTGAGGCAAACATGGGCTGGGCTCGATGAAAGCGGATGCTGAAAACTGCATTTAGCGCCAACAAAAACCAGCCGGTGTAGTGAATGATTGTGTCAAATGAAGAAAAAGATTGAATCCCGGGCAGCAAGAGCACGATGATAGCCAGTGCCGGCAAAAGGGCCGGCATAACAAATGCACCGAATCTGCTCATAGCTGCCTCCTTGGGACTCTTGAGAATTATTGTGTGTCAGTTAACGTGATGGTAAACACCAGAACTGAGTTAGGTGGAATTGCGCCGGGCGCGCCCTGCTGTCCGTATGCCAATTCCGGCGGAATAACAACGGTGCGGGTTTCTCCCACTTTCATGGTCTGCACTGCCAGATCAAAACCGGGGATAATCCGGCCGCCGGCAAGAACAAACTGTAAAGGATCGCGGCCTTCGGAAGAGTCAAAAACCTGTCCGTTGGCAAGTGATCCGGTGTAATGGATGGAAACGGTTTCACCCGGTTCCGGGCTGGGGCCATTTCCCTCGGTATCGATGGTGTAAAGCAGACCCTGCTGGCCTTCCTGCAAATCGGAAAGGCGTGAGCGGATTTGTTCCATTTGCTGGTCAATATACTGCTGGCGGCGTTCGTCAGCCTGGGATTGTGCCTGCTGAATCTGGTTATCAAAATCAGCCTGTGTGGCGGTGAACTGCTGAGCATCTTCGCCAACTCGGATAATGGTAAGGCTTTGGATTTCATCACCCTGCTGTACGCTATCGACAACATCCTGGCCGGAAACGACGCGACCGAAAACGGTGTGCTTGCCGTCAAGCCAAGGGGTTTCCTTGTGAGTAATGAAAAACTGGCTGCCGTTTGTGCCGGGGCCGGCGTTTGCCATGGAAAGTACACCCGGGCCGCTGTGGGTCAAGCTGGGGTGAAATTCATCGGGAAAGCGGTAGCCGGGGCCGCCTGAGCCGGTGCCCTGGGGATCTCCGCCCTGAATCATAAAATCTTCAATAACGCGGTGAAACTTCAGGCCATTGTAGAACGGGCCGTCGCCGCGGGAGTTTTCGATGGTGCCTTCCGCCAGACCAACAAAGTTGGTAACGGTCATTGGGGTTTCCTCTGGAGTCAGCTTCAAAAGAATATCTCCCCGGTTTGTGTTCATGAGGGCGAACAGGCCATTGTCTACGGTATAGTCGATGGTGGATCCATCTGCAGTTGTTAATTGCACGGTATCTCCTTGTGAAAGTACGGTCGGCGTTTCTCCCTGAGCGGAAGAACAGCCGACGCTTAATAGAAAAAACGCTGAAACTACAGCAAGAGTTCGGAAAAACATGATGCCTCCTGTTTAGCTCTTGATTGTGCGCACGGCAATAACGCCGTCTATTGCGCTAAGTTTGCCAACGATGTCGTCGCCGACAGTTCCCTGTACGTCAATGATATTGTAGGCCAGATCGCCGCGGTGACGGTTGATCATATCTTCAATATTGATGCCGGCATCTGCCAGTACAGTGGTGATTTGGCCAACCATTTTCGGAACATTGCGGTTGCAGATGGTAATGCGAGTATCGCTGTTCATCGGCAGGCTACAGTCCGGGTAGTTTACGGAGTTTACGATGTTTCCGTATTCCAGAAAATTGTAGGTCTGGTGGGCTGCCATGATTGCGCAGTTTTCCTCTGATTCCGGAGTTGATGCACCCAGGTGTGGAATGGCAATAACATCATCGCGACCTAACAGTTCAGCGGTCGGAAAGTCAGTTACATAGGCGGACAGGCTGCCGGCATCGAGTGCTTTCAGCAGGTCCTGGTCATTTACAAGGCCGCCGCGGGAGAAGTTCAAAATGCGGGCACCGTCTTTCATTTTTGCAATAACCTGAGCATTGATCATGTCTTTGGTTTTGTCGTTCAAAGGCACATGCAGAGAAAGATAGTCTGCCTGTTGGTATACTTCGTCAGCATTTGCAGCTTTTACAACCTGGTTGGACATTCCCCAGGCAGATTCAACCGAGAGGAAGGGGTCGTAACCAACAACGCGCATGCCAAGGGCAGTTGCTGCATTCGCTACTAGAACACCGATAGCACCTAGGCCGATAACTCCAAGGGTTTTTCCTGAGATTTCCGGGCCGGCAAATTTTGATTTCTCTTTTTCAACCAGCTTAGAAACATCCTCGCCCTGATCTTTGACGGTTTGAACCCACTGCATTGCAGGAAAAACCTTGCGGCTGCTGAGCAGCAAACCGGTTACAACCAGTTCTTTTACCCCGTTTGCGTTTGCACCGGGTGTGTTGAACACAACGATACCTTTGTCGCTACAGTAATCAACGGGAATGTTGTTGTAGCCTGCGCCGGCGCGGGCGATCCCCAGAACTTCCGGGTTGATGTCTTCTGGCTGCATCTTGTAGCTTCGCAGGATAATGCCTGCGGCATCCTTCTGGTCCTCGCCTACGGCGCAATTCTTATCGTTTAGAATCTTCAGGCCCTGTTCGGCGATTTTATTGTACGTGCGTATTTTATGCATATTTTTCTCCTTCCTTTTTGTTCGCTCAGACTACAAAACTGTATCTGCTTGGTCAACTGACTCAGTGTTGGCTTTTGGTTTTTTCTGTAGCCCTAACTCTTCCAGCTGGTCTTCATCGACCAGGCTGGGGCAGTCATCCATCGGGCTGATTCCCTGGGTATTTTTAGGAAATGCAATAACCTCACGGATGGTGGGGGCCTGGCTCATTATCATTACCAGCCGGTCGAGGCCGGGTGCAATGCCGCCATGCGGTGGCGGGCCGTACTCAAAGGCCTTTAGCAGAAAGCCGAAGCGCTTTTCCGCTTCTTCCCGGGGAAAGCCGACGATGTTGAAAATGCGCTGCTGTAGCTCGGCATTGTGTACACGAATAGAGCCTGACGCCATTTCGTAGCCGTTACATACAAGGTCATACAGGTCGCCCTTCACAGCCCCGGGGTCGCTTTCTAAAAATTCCATGGATTCAGCCCGCGGCATGGTGAACATGTGGTGGGCGGGCTCCCATTTTTGATTATCCTCATCCCAATCAAAGAGCGGGAAGTCCACAATCCAGGCAAAAGCAAAGGCGGAGGTGTCGATGAGCTCAAGCTGCTCTCCCAGTTTTGACCGTACCGCGCCCAAAGCGGTGCAGGAAACCTTCCAGCTATCGGCTACAAACAGGAGCAAATCGCCAACCGAGGCATTCAGGCTGCTGGTAATATCCGCAGCGCGATCGGCTAAAAACTTGCCGATGCCGCTTTCCAGGCCATTTTCAGTTACCTTGGTGAAGGCCAGCCCCTTGGCATGATAGGTTTTTGCGATGTCTTCCAGTTCAGTTATTTGCTTGCGGCTGAAGCTGGCTCCGCCGGGAACACATAAAACCTTGACGCTGCCGCCGTCTTTTATGGCGTTTTCAAAAACCCCAAAGCCGCAGCCCTCGGACTGGGCAGCGAAGTCCTGGATTTCCAGTTCAAAGCGCAGGTCCGGTTTGTCCGAGCCGTAGCGGTTCATGGCATCGTGGTAGCTTAAGCGCTGGAATTGAGCCGGCAGCTTTACCGAAAGCGTTTTTTGGAAGATATGGCCCATGAGGCCTTCTACGACCGCAAAAATATCCTCGCGGTCTACAAAGCTCATCTCCATATCAATCTGGGTGTGCTCTGGTTGGCGATCACCGCGCGCATCTTCGTCCCGAAAACAGTGAGCAAGTTGAAAATACTTGTCAAAACCTGATACCATAAGCAGCTGCTTGTATAATTGCGGGCTTTGCGGCAGGGCGTAAAACTTGCCGGGGTTTTGTCGCGACGGAACAAGAAAGTCCCGAGCGCCTTCCGGAGTCGACTTAATCATTGTGGGGGTTTCAATTTCCAAAAATCCCAGTGACTGCAGATATTCCCGCGCACTGAATGATACGGCATTACGCAGGGCTATGCGGTTTTGCATGCCGGAACTGCGTAAATCCAGATAGCGATATTGCAGACGCAGGTCTTCACGCGCTGTGCTGTTATCGTCTATCATGAAGGGAAGCACCTCACTGCGTGAGAGAATCTGGATTTCTTCAGCGGCAAGCTCAATTGCTCCGGTCGGCATATCAGGATTAACCATATTTTCCGGACGTGTACGGACCGTCCCGCGCACAGCGATGCAGTACTCCATGTGGAGGGACTCGGCTATCGAACGGGTTTCGGCTGGGGCATCCTGGTCTACCACGATCTGGGTGATTCCGTAGCGATCACGAAGATTGATAAAATGGATTCCCCCGTGGTCGCGGGTGCGGTGGACCCACCCGTTTAGTACAACGGAGGTTCCTGCGTGGTTCGGGCGAGCCTCGCCACAGTGTAGATTTCGTTTCATGTATTCCATGCGTGTACTGTACCCGAAAGCAGGCTGTTTGGCGAGGGTCTGCGCCCCGAAGGCGGAGCAAATGAAAAAGGCGAGTGAAAAACTAATAATTGCTTTACATAAGTGATTTTGAGTATAATTGAACGATTTAGGAGAAAAAAATGGCGCTAAAATATGACAGAACTGAAGAAGAGCGGCTGGAACGGGTAACCGAGCTTGTTCTGGAAGCCAAGAAAAAAGCCCACGAAGATTTGGAGGGGCCCTTAGAAACTGATCTTACGAATGCTGCTGAATGGCCAATGACCTGTACTGTAGGTCCTGGTCTGGAAGGTGCCATAGCGTGTAATACAAAAATCGGGTATGTGAACGGTGCGCAGGGAATGCTGTACTACCGAGGCTACAGTATTTTTGATTTATGTGCCTATTCAAGCTTTGAAGAAACCGCCTTTTTGCTCCTGCATGGGGCCTTGCCGAAGGAAGAAGAGTTAGCGGCGTTTAAGGCGCTTTTGTACGAAAATATGTTTATTCCAAAAACCCATCGCTTGCTCTTGTCCTTTCCTGTTGAGCAGATGGGGCCGATGTCTGCCCTGCGTCTTGGTATCAACTTGATGCGTCAGAATCAAACCTATCGTGACCAGGATGAGGAGTACTACGCAACCGATTCAATCGCCAGTGACGAAGACTCCATTGCGATGGAGACGAAGCCTTTTGGAGATGTGGAATCGCGCTATCGATTTGAGCATCACTCCATGAGGCGGCCGGAAAAAGCGGCAAAAAACCTGGTAAGTAGTGAAGAAATTGAGAGTTGTTACAAACTGATTGGCGGGGTTGCTTCCGTGGCTGCAATGATCGGCCGGGTTCGTTGTGGGCATATACCTTTGGAACCCTTGGAAGATTTGAGCTTTGCTGGGAACTATTTGTATATGTTGACTGGAAAGCGTCCTACTCGTTTGGAAGAGCGGATTATGGATATTTCACTCATTCTACATGCTGATCATGGTATGAACGCCAGCACCTTTGCTTCGCTGGTAGTTGCATCGACTTTGTCGGATATCTACTTTGCAATTGGTTCCGGTGTTGCGGCTCTCAGCGGCCCCTTGCATGGCGGGGCGAACGTCGAGGTTGTGGAAATGCTGGAGGAGATTCGTTCTGCCGCCAATGTTGATTCCTGGTTTGCTCAGAAGCAGCAAAATAAGCAGAAGGTGGTTGGTTTTGGCCACCGGGTCTATAAGAATTACGACCCCCGAGCTCGTGTGCTTGGGCCGTTGGCTGAGCTTTTGGTGGAAGAAAATCCGGAGTTGATTGGTTTGTATAATACCGCCAAGGTTCTGGAAGATAAGGTTGTGAAATCTCTGGGTGGTGAAAAGGGAATATATCCGAACGTTGACTTTTATTCCGGCCTTGTCTATCGCAGCATGAATTTGCCAAAAGATTTATATACAACGATATTTGCGGTTTCC
>CAYNNU010000089.1:0-9009 GCA_964398645.1 uncultured Spirochaeta sp. | reverse complement strand
AGGCGGGACGATGAATATAGTTGTTTCAGATAAGCGCCGTTAAAGGAACTCAACCAGTTTTCCGTGCTTTCCTGAGCAGAAGGGTTATCTGCCGGGGTTAGGCCACAAAAAGTGTCCAAAAGATCAGCTCTCAATGGAGGCGGTATAGACATAATTTCTCCAATTACCTATGTATTTTTACAAACAATTCGTGTTTAGCTATTCTTTGTAGCATCATTCTCCGTTTGCTCACTTGAACTCGACTGCGTACCAGCACTTGGTGTGCTTGGCGATTTTTTCGCAGTCGTTTTTTTCGGCATATTTGCTGCTGTTAGATTCAACTCAGCTTTACTCTTGCGGCCTGGAATTTCCTGTTCAACAACAAGCTTCTTCGATTCCTGAGGTTCAACTTGCGCTGCTTTTTTACTTGCTGGCTTTGCAGAAGGTTTGGCGTCCTTTTTCTTATTTTTGTAATCCTTCATGGACTCATCTATAGGAATCATTCGAAGATAATTTCCTGTACAGGGAATTTTTACCGGATCAGCGCCAATTTCTTCCATTGCAATAGAAACAGCCTGTTCCCCTTTCCACTCACCTTTTTCTACCGAATGAAGAAAATCCACTATTATCTGAGAACACAAATCCGGATTTTCAATAGTCATTGCATGGGCAATATTCGGTACCAAAACCAACTCAGATGTTTTAATTTGCTTGCGAATTATTTCATGCAATTTCCGTGTGGTAAGTGAATCATACTCGCCATTCATTATCAAAGTCGGGCAATCAATTTCAGCAATCTCTTCAGTGTAACTGGGTAAATGCGCCAACTTCTCCATAATATTCTGAACACCATACACTTCCATGCCGGCCACAGCAATGCGACGAGAGAAATCCAAAATATTTTCATGTTGCTCCAACCAATCGCTGGTAAAGTTAAGAGGGAGCAGATAATCAACATAATATTCAAACCCGACCTGTGATAGGGCCTTATGCAGATTCATAGAATGACAATACATGTGCCCATCAATCTCTGAAAAACAACTGATCGGAATAATACCCCGGGTCCGTTCCGGATACATCAAGGGAAATTTCAACGCTACAACACCGCCATAGGAAATACCGGACACGTATGCATCTTTTATCTCTTCTGCGTCCATTATTTCAACAAGCATATGAACGTTATCTTCAAAGCTAAAATCAAGAACAGGTTTATCGGAAAAACCCTGCCCCAGCATATCGAACAACAAGACGCTATATCCATTGGAACATAAATGTTCTACCATCGGAATCCAGTGCGCTGTTCTCATGGACAGACCATTTACAAAACAAATGCAGGGAAGCTTCTTATCACCAAATAACTGGTAATATACATCATAGTTTCTAAATTTACATACAGCCATATCAGCTCTCCTTTGCCTGGGACGCATTCGCCCCCTGCGTTGCTTCATCCGCTGCCGATGATTCTTCCTCATCCTCCTGCAATACCGCTTCTAGTAAATCACAATAGGCTGCCTGCACTATTACGCGCTGATCGCGAATTATTTCTTCCTTGCGTTCGTGGGTAATAGGCAATTCCATTCCCTTAAGCAATCGTATTTGAGCCTGTATCATTCTGCCATTTTCTTCTTCAATCTCTTTAATCGTGGTTAAAAATGGAGTATTCAATTCCCTTGTTGGGGGTAAAATAGGTAAAATGCGAATTTCTGAAAGCAACGCATGACTTAGAGCTAAATAACGATAAAAATGTTCATCGGCCATAAAAAAGCCCTGAACATAGCCATCGATATCTGCATTCTGCCAAAACTTCAAATTGATATTCGCGGCCTCTGCATAGACATAGGGATTGGTTGACCAAGATGTTGCTTTATTTAAAAGGGTTACTAGTTCCATTTCACGAAACAGCTGCCGATGCAAAAACCGATATGGTTCAAATGCAAAAGGTTGCATCTCAATCTTACTTAAAATAAATGCATTATAGCTTTTCGCAGCCTGAATGAATAAAGCAATTCTGGTTTCACGTTCAGAACCGAAATCACGTTGCTGAAAATACTGCTGAGCCATTTCCTTCATTCGTCTGGCAATATTATGCATGCTTCCTCCCTATTTTTTACACCAATTTCATTTTAGAAAACTCATAAGAAAATAGCAAGGTTTTTCGTAGTCGGATGTTACAAGTTAGCCGGAAGGCGCCGCTCAAGAAAGCTTAATACGGCCGCATTAAAATCATCCGGCATTTCAATGAACATCATATGGGCAGCCCCTGGCATTATATGAAACTCAGCATCTGGAATATTATCTGCCAAATATTGCCCTGTAGCCAGCGGCCAAATTTGATCGTCATCACCATGCACAACATACACAGGAACCTTAATTTTTTTTAGGCGGGGGGAATTCCACAATTCGGGCTTTTGCAGAATACAAGCATCAAGTTGACGTTGATATGCATAGGCTGGTTGATCGTTCTTCTTTATGGTTTCAATATAATGCTGCATAAAGTTTGGGATACTGGCAATATAATTAGGATGATAAAAAATCCCAGCCTTTTTCCGGTGCATTTCCTCTTGATTCGGATGATCCTTTGGCATAGTTAACACGTCGAGTACATATTGTTCTGGATACACATGTTCAGGATCACCTGTTCCAACCCCGGTACAGCCAAGCACCATGGCAACTACATATTCCGGATAACGATGATAAAACTCCTGAACAATCAAGCCCCCCATTGAAAGCCCAAGAACTGCCGCCTTTTGAATGCCGGCATCATCCAATACCGCCTTCAAGTCATCAGCAAAAATTGCTGTTGAATAGGGTTCATCAGGTTTGTCCGATTTACCTGCACCACGGTTATCCAAAGTAATTACCCGGTATTTCTTGGAAAACTCTGGAACTTGTAACTTCCACGCACTGCTTGTTCCACCCAGACCGATTACCAACACAAGGGGAAAACCTTCTCCATGCTCCTCGTAATAAATCTTTGTTCCATCTTCTCGTGTTGCATACGCCATATAAACTCCCTTGCCAATTACTCCATACAGCTACCAATCATGGTAGGAACGGTCAATCAACTTGTCAAGAAAACAATCTTCCAATTCACAATATTTCTCTACTATACATTTTTCAGTTTATTCCGTAAAACATACTGCAAAATACCGCCATGCCGATAATATTCAACCTCTACTGTCGAATCAATTCTGCAAACAGCAGAAAAAACAATCTCTGAGCCGGAAGAAGCAACTGCCCGCACCCTTACATCCTGACCAGGCTGCAGGGAATCATCGATATCAATGAAAAACTCTTCACTGCCATCTAGGCCTAAAGAAGCCGCTGTCTGTCCAGCTGCGTATTGTAAAGGCAAAATTCCCATGCCCACCAAATTACTTCTATGAATACGCTCATAACTTTCCGCAATAACCGCTCGAATCCCCAGAAGATATGGCCCTTTTGCTGCCCAGTCACGGCTGGAACCCATCCCGTAATCCTTTCCAGCAAGAACAATCGCAGGAATGTTATCTTCACGATACCGCATTCCGGCAGCAAAAATTGACATTTTTTCGCCCGCAGGAAAATGAACACTGGCACTTCCGGTGGTACCAGGAACCAGCTGGTTTCGAAAACGAATATTTGCAAAGGTTCCGCGGGTCATTACTCGGTCATTTCCGCGCCGGCTTCCATATGAATTAAAATCCTGCGGAGCAACACCCTTTTCCTGCAAATACTCACCTGCAGGAGATTGTTCTGCAATAGCACCAGCAGGACTAATGTGATCAGTAGTTATGCTATCAGCAGCCTTTACCAAAACTCGTGCTGAAGAAATTGGCGCAATTGTACCCGCTTCTGCCTGCATTCCTTCAAAAAAATCAGGCTCTTGAATATATGTACTTTCAACGTCCCAGGGATATAAATCATGATCAGCAGCAGGAATTGCATTCCACTGTTCATTCTTGGTTTCAATTCCATCATAGGTGGCAATAAAGGCATCTCGATCGAATGCCTGTTTGATTACAGCTGCGATTTCCTCATCAGTTGGCCACAGCTCATGAAGATACACGGGTTTGCCATCAGAATCATTCCCAATCGGATCGTTCTCTAAATCAATATTGACTGTTCCTGCAAGGCCATAGGCAACAACCAAAGGAGGAGATGCAAGATAATTCGCTCTGGTATGCGGGTTTACCCGCCCTTCGAAGTTTCGGTTTCCAGAAAGCACACCAGCTGCTACCAAATCGCCTTCTTCAATTGCAGCTGATACTTCGGAAGGTAAAGGACCACTATTGCCGATACAGGTCATACAACCATAGCCAACAAGATAATAGCCTAATTTTTCCAGATACTGCATAAGACCTGCACGCTGTAAATATTCAGTAACGATTACAGAACCAGGGGCAAAGCTTGTTTTAACATAAGGCTTGGTTTGCAAGCCGCGTTCACTGGCTTTTTTGGCCAAAATTGCCGCTCCAAGCAGAACTGAGGGATTGCTAGTATTTGTACAGCTGGTAATGGATGCAATTGCAACATCACCATGCCGCAATTCAACCTCTTGCCCATCAGCAAGACGGGTTGAAACTGTGCGGTCAATTTGCTCGGGCTGAACCCCAAAACCACCCTTTTCCACCGGTGCTGCCAATACCCGCTGCCACTCCTGTTTAACCGCAGACACGGTAATCCTGTCTTGAGGCCGTTTAGGTCCGGCAATGCTGGCCTCTACGCTAGAAAGATCCAACTCCAGCACATCTTCAAAAATTGGGTCAGGTGTTTCTGCAGTGCGAAACAAACCCTGCGCTTTTGTATATTTTTCTACAAGTTCAATCAATTCAGCTGGGCGGCCAGTAGAGTGCAAATAATCCAATGTTTGTTGATCAACAGGAAAAAATCCCATGGTTGCGCCATATTCTGGCGCCATGTTTGACAGAGTTGCCCTGTCAGTTACCGGCATGTTTTCTAGGCCACTACCAAAAAACTCAACAAACTTGCCAACTACCCCATGGGTACGTAGCAACTGTGTAATGGTCAGCACAATGTCAGTTGCAGTTATTCCTGGACGAGCCGATCCAATCAAGCGCACACCAACAACCGAAGGTGCCAGCATATAAATTGGCTGGCCAAGCATTGCAGCCTCAGCTTCAATTCCGCCTACCCCCCAACCGGCAACACCAAGGCCATTTATCATAGGAGTATGACTATCTGTACCAACTAGGCTATCAAAATATGCGAAAGGTACATCCCCCTTTGTATCAAGCTGAACAACCTTGGCAAGGTATTCCAAGTTTACCTGATGACAAATACCACTGGCAGGCGGCACAACTGAAAAATTATCAAAAGAATTTTGCCCCCAGCGCAAAAAGGCATATCGTTCCCGATTGCGTTTGAACTCAAGATCTGTATTCTGCACAAATGCATCAGCTGAATTAAAAGCATCAGTCGAAACAGAATGATCAATTACCAAATTGACTGGAAGCTGTGGGTTTATCTGTGCGGGATCTCCGCCAAGACGTTTCATGGCACTTCTCATTGCCGCCAAATCGACAACACATGGCACACCGGTAAAATCCTGTAAAAGCACACGTGCCGGGGTAAAAGGAATCTCCAAACCCTTATTATTTTTGGGATCGTAGGAAAAGAAACTTTCCGCATGCTGTCTGGTCACTTCCTGACCATTGATCCGTCGAACAACAGATTCCATCAATATTTTTATAGAAAACGGCAAATTCTTTACAGCCGTATACTCTTCCATTTTTTTCAAACTGATATATCGAACCGGTCCAGATGTTGTCTCAAGCTGTTCAAAAAGGCCAAATTCGTCGTGATATTCATTCATCATATATGTTCTCCTGCGTGTTGTTCCTGATTGCCCATACTACCGAAAAGATGGCTGTATTGACAATGCGCATCAAGGGCTTGGGCGAAAATGTTTGCCCAATACATCTAAAATAAGCTGTTGAAGCTCTTCATCACGCTCCACTGCCAGTAAGATTGAGTCAATATTTCCAGCAAGTATGGCGACCACCGGCACCTCTCCTACCGAAATCAAATAATAGCTTGCATCCCTTTTGTTAAGTACAGATTGCAGGGCTTGCGGACTAATATCCAGCAGTTGTGCCATCTGCTGTATAGGCAATTCATCTCCTCTAACAAAGGCCAGCAGACCTGGAACCACTTGTCCATCCAAAAGCATACGCTGTGATCTCAAGCGAGTATCAAAGCGCAAGCTCCGAGGCTGAGAAATTTCATACATTGAATTATTCAATAGCTCGCGGTATCTAGCATTTACATACAAATTCAAAGGCCCGGCATCCTCAACTATCTGCTCGTTTACCTGCTCACTTGTGGCACAGGAGGCCGCAAAAAAAAGCACAAACACGATAAAAAAAAGTAGAAAAAATCGGGTGGATTTCATGCGTTTTTCCTTACAAATAAGATATACTGAGTATTGTATGCGAAAAACCTCATTACTGCAAAACCAGCGACTATCGATAATCTTCCTTTTATTGTTCTTGTTGCCCATAATTATTCAGGCTCAAGACACCGAAAATACCGAAATTCTTTTTTCCATCCTGCCTAGCACAAAAATCGAAATAACAACTAGAAGCAGTGTGCGACTACATTTGAACAATGAATACCGAGGGTTCCGCTACGGTGGAGAACAAATCATATTAA
The DNA here is from genome assembly GCA_964398645.1 of uncultured Spirochaeta sp. GTDB lineage: Bacteria > Spirochaetota > Spirochaetia > DSM-27196 > DSM-8902 > Spirochaeta_B. The sequence continues at coordinate 2,376 of CAYNNU010000089.1, read as the reverse complement.
ACGAAAACGAAATTGTGGATGATCGTTTTCCAGCTGCTCCCCCAGGAACAAGCTATAGCGGACAGGCAATTGTTCTATCAAATACTGTCAGGGATATGCGTCAAACGTCCCGTGCAGTACATGCAACAGTGCCAATACAGCTTCACATTGCACACAATGGGCAATATGCCGTTTCAGCAAGCCGTCAGGCTCTTATGGTGCGTTCCATTCCGAGCTTCCCCGACAGATATATTTCCCCAGGTGAAACCTGGCAAGCCTATGGACAAGTGCTAATCGATCCATTTTTAGATGGAACCCCTACTCTCGTAGCTGTACTCATAGAATACAACTTCGTAGGCTTCGATTCCTATATGGGTGAGCGTGCGGCTATTATCAATGCCCAATATGCTTTACGCTACCGCCAAGGACAGGATCCACAAGGCGATATACAGCTCCAAACGGTACAGGGGCGACACATGCTCAATATATACATGAACGAATCCGGTACTAGGGTGCTGTTTATCCGCGACACTTTGGAAGACCATTTTATCTACCAAGACGGGACACGGCTTGATTCCAGCGGTTTCCACCTAACATTTTTTGATAGCATTGAACAGCCCGGAGCAAATGCTATACGCGAACGATTAGCTGCTGCACATCTTGCTGAAGAAAAAGATGAGGAAGACCAAGACGCTTTCAATACAACGGATGACCACATTTCAAACCTACCGGAACAAACAATAGAAATGAGAGAAACTGAAATCGGCTTACAGCTCTCCCTGCCCAATCTGCGCTTTGTAGCTGATCAAGCACGACTATTACCGGAAGAACAAACAAGACTTGAAAAGTTATTCCAGGCTCTTCAACAAGCCCTAGAAATTAATCCTGAGGCAAATTTCCTTGTAACTGGCCATACCGCCGACATTGGTTTACCCGAAGAACAGCAGTCGCTATCGGAAGAACGGGCACAAGCTATCGTAAGCGAAATGACCCGCCGTGGTTTGCCTGCCGCTGCCTTCATGTACCAAGGGATGGGAGGTCGCCAAGCAGTAGCCGACAATTCCAGCGAGTCTGGAAGAGCATTAAATAGACGGGTAGAAGTAATAATTTTAGACTGAAGTTTCAGACTGATCATCCATAGCTATTTGCTCAAGTTGCAGACCACAATTGCGAACTATCGTTTGTATAAGCACATCACGGTTCAATGGCTTTCGCAACACCTCAGCAAACCCCCGTCGCTCCAGCCAATGCATATCGTTTTCCAAAGTATAACCGGTAATAGCTACTGCAGGAGTCTTGCTATTTTGTCCACCACCTGCACGAATATCATCCAGCAATACCAGACCATTCGCTCCAGAACCAAGGTGAATATCCATAAGTAATATGATATATTCATTTTCCTCCGCCAGGGTTCGACCTTGGCTTGCATTCACCGCAACATGAACTTGCGCTACACCTTGCAAAAAGTAGCGGACTATTCGCTGATTTATCCTATCATCCTCCACCAGTAATACAGTAGGCAGATCTTTATTGATAGTTCCAGAAAGGTCAGCACAATAGTCAACCTCGCTTTCAGTCATCACGGATAGATTCGGAACTGTCTGTGCAAGCGGTAAATGAACGCGAAGAGCAACAGTTGCTTTCTCGTCAATCTCAATATGGAAATCTCCGCCTAAAGCCATCGTGATCCGCTGAGCAAGAGGCAAGGCCGGTCCAATTGCCCCGGTTGCATTATAAAAATCGGATCCGCTTATCATGCCCCATGAATTAAAAATCCGTAGCATATTCTGGTCTAAGGGGATACTACTAAATTTTACATCCAGACATACCATTTCTTGTTGATGCATTTTTTCTAAAAAGCACTCTACACTCAGCCAACCCTCTGCTGAAGCTTGAGATAAACAAAACTCCAATACGTTTGATAGTAAAAAACTCACCAGTTTTTCCGATCCAACAACCAATTCAGACTGCACACGAATATCATTTCGCACATCAATACCCCGACGCCGCGCCGGTAACTGAAACTTCTTCCACAATGACTCAAGCAAGGGTGCTAACTCCACTCCTTTTGCCCCAGACAAAAAATCTTCTGCTTCGTACGGACTTTCCTGCAAAAAATACATCATTTGCTCAAAGCTGGACATCAAACGGTGGGAAGATTGTACTATTGATTCCGCATATTCAAAAAGATCATCCTTTCGATCGCGCAGTTGATCCGCTAGCAAGGATGCAAAACCCATTACCCCATTCATCGGCGTCCGCAATTCATGATTCATATTATTTAAAAATTGATCCCGAAAGCTGATAAGCTCCCGCATACGCTGACTCTGCCTGCTGTAACGAACCAACTCACCCTTATAAAACACAATTTCCGAAAATTCCCAGCAAGCACGAGAG
>CAYNNU010000088.1:0-9017 GCA_964398645.1 uncultured Spirochaeta sp. | reverse complement strand
GGATGCCGTAGGCAGCGCTTATGGCCAGTAGGCTTTTTGCTGATCCAGCGGCAATCCAGCCTGTGGCAACGAGTGTGCTTCCCAATAAGGCTGTCAGCCTGGGACCAATATGATCCAGAAGAAAACCGGCAAAGGGCATGGTGAATGCGAAAAAAGCCAGAAATAGCATATAGGGGTAGCCACTGGCTGCTTGTGAAATATTCAGCGCTTCGGCTAGCGGTGTGCGAAAAACGCTGAAACTGTAAACGGCTCCGAGGCAAAGGTTCATTAGGGCCCCGAGGGAAAGCATGGATGCAATTCGTAAGCGTGATTTAGACATGCAGTTACTATAGCGGGCTAAACCTTATCATTCAAGTCATTTTTGTGCTGTGTTTCGGGCTGCTAATTGTCCGCAGGCAGCAGCTATGTCGCCACCTCCGCTGCGGCGGACTGTGAGCCGTATTCCATTCGCAGTAAGCTTTGCAGCAAATGTGTTTATGACCGATTCGTTTGAGCCTTTCAACTCGATGCCGGTAACAGGGTTAAACTCAATAATATTGATTTTGCAGCGAAGCTTTGCTGCCAGCTGGGAAAGCGAAGTTAGATGTTGCGGACTGTCGTTTACTCCATCTAACAGAAGGTATTCCAACGTGAGTAAGTTGCCCGTTTTTTGCTGCCAATATTGCATGGCGGGTATAAGACTTGGAAGGGGATTTGATTGTGCAACATTCATAATCGAAAGACGGGTATCCTGCTGGGCCGAATGCAGGGAAACGGCAAGTTGAATACCAAGTTGTTCATCGGCAAGTTGCATTATACGCTTGGAAAGTCCTGCGGTGGAGAGTGTAATTCTTCGGGCCGGGAAGTGCATCTTATCAATAAGAAGCCGTATAGATTGTACAACAGAATCATAGTTTGCTAGGGGTTCTCCCATTCCCATGTAGACAATATTACTGATCAATGGAATAGAAGATTGATTTGACTGTGTTCGGGTTTTTGTTGCTATGTCCGAATTATGCTTTGTTTCGGTGTGCGCTGCTTGTTGTAAGAGAACTGCTTGTTGGAGTATTTCACCAGCGGTGAGGTTACGCCCAAAGGGGATTCCTGCAGTAGCGCAGAAAGCACAATTCAGACTGCAGCCAATTTGACTGGAAAGGCAGGCGGTATAGCGGCCTGTGGTATTGGGAATGAGTACGCCTTCAACATAATGATTGTCATGGGTGGCAAAAAGAATCTTTCTGGTGCCGTCTGGGCTACGGTGCTCCTTGATTTGTTGAAGATTGTTGAAATGAAAGGATTCTTTGAGCTCTTCACGTAGTTTTGCCGGCAGGGTGTGCATGTGGTCGAAGGCATAGACGTGACGGGTGTATAGCCATTGTAACAATTGACGTAAGCGGAAATCCTGATAGCCTCGTTCAAAGAAAAATGCGCGAAGATCTTCTTCGTGAGCAGAAAGAATATCGATTGTATTGCTCATTGAGTTTGTTTTTGCGTTTTCCCAAGCAGGATTGCAGCTGCCACCCCAATTAAAAGGAAAAGGCTGCCAATTCCGGTTTGTGGATCCATTCCCAGGCTTTCTTGTGGCCATAATGCAATCGCAGAGCCAAATACCAGACCTAGAATGCCAAAGTAGCTGGTGTGGTGGTGTTTCTGCAATAGGTAGCGGATGAGGCGGCTAAGAGAAAGCAGACCAATTATTCCACCCAGGGCAAAAACTGCAAGTACGGCAATATTATATGTATTTACTGCTGATGCAAAACTGCGGTAGGTACCGACTAGTAGCAAAATAAAGGCCCCGGAAATACCTGGTATCAACATTGCTGCTAGACTAAAGAAGCCGCTGAAAAAAAGCAGGACAGTTGTAGAAAGGTTTAGATCTGAAATAATCTTTGAAGAGTTTTCCGGCTGAAAAAATGAGATAGCGATCACAGTTCCGGCTGCCAAGACAAAGGCTATAGAAGCGGGAAGGCTGGGTAGGCGCTTGCCAGAAAGAAGTATAAGTACAGGAATTGAGCCGAGAACCAGGCCGATAAAAAAAAGAGTGGTGGGGATGGGAAAATTGGCAAAGGCTGCTTCGATCGCGCGCGTGAACAGCAGGATGCTGATTGCGGCACCGGCAGCAATTTTGGCCAGATATATGAAGCTTCCTAAGCGTTCCTGCGTGTTGGAAGTAAGGTTGGAAATTGCATTGATCAATTTTTCGTAAATACCAATCAAAACGGCAACAGTACCGCCGCTAACTCCGGGAATAATATTGGCAATGCCGATGGCCATCCCCTGGATGACATTCAGCAGGGCTTTTTGAATGCTGTTCATGATTGCTCCTTGCAGAAGCATGGAAAAATTGTCTTTTGTTGTCAAGACTGGCTGATAGCTTTTATGGTGAATTGCAAAATCCCCTTCTTTCACGTATTCTGCTTGGTATGAAGCAAAAAGATTCTCCTGATGGCTCGTATCTTGAATCCTTTGCCGGTCGTAGGATTCATTGTGTAGGTATTAAGGGCAGCGGCATGGCTGCTTTGGCCGAGATGCTGAAAGCCGCCGGGGCACTGGTCAGCGGGTCGGATGTTGCGCAGCGTTTTTTTACCGATGCCCTGCTTGAGGCAGCAGGCATTACGCCTTTCGTCGGCTTTTGTGCCGAGCATGTACCTGCTGACTGTGATTTGCTTGTCTATTCTGCTGCCTATAATCCGCAGGAGAATCCGGAATTGCTTGAAGCAAAGCGGCGGAATATCCATTGTCTTTTGTATCCTCAGGCATTGGGTGAGTTGTCTGCTCATGTTCCCAGCTTGGCTGTGGCAGGTACCCATGGTAAGACAAGCACGACTGGAATGATGGCGGTGCTCATGCAGGAATTGCAGCTATCGGCGAGTGCCTTGCTGGGGAGTGTTGTCCCTGCATTGGGCGGTCATGCGGTGTATCGCAGCAAGCAGGGCGGGCTGGGGGCTTTTTTTGCCGCAGAAACCTGTGAGTATAGACGGCACTTTTTGAGCTTTCATCCGAATTTTATCATAATAACAAATATTGAGGCTGATCATTTGGATTATTTTCGTGATGAAGATGATGTGCAGCAAGCCTTTTTTCAATTTTGCAGCCGCCTGCCCAATGGTGGTTCTCTTATTTTTTGTGGAGATGATACTGGCGCTCGCCGGCTTGCAAAGCAGCTTGGGCAGACTCGACCAGATATTCAAAGTATTTCATACGGGTTTTCTGCTGATTGTGACCTGCGTGTCCAGCCGGGAGGGCAGGCAGGTACCTTCACATTAAGCGGAGCTGGTTTTGCCGGTGAAAAATATTCATTGAAGGTACCTGGCCGGCACAATATGCTGAATGCGGCTGCAGTTCTTGCAGCTGTCCGTATTGCAGTTTCATCCATTCGCCCCGATCAAGTCCTGCCGGAACCGGGCTCGGATGAGTGGGTCGTTTTGGAACAACGGGGAATGCTTAGCTTTACAGGAACAAGGCGGCGTAGCGAGTTGGTGGGGCAGGTGAATGATATCCTGATAATTGATGATTATGGGCATCACCCAACAGAAATTCGTGTTACACTGGAAGGAATTCGGGAAAGGTATCCAGACAGGCGGCTAATCCTTGATTTTATGCCTCATACCTATACGCGGACTGAGTCACTGTGGAACGATTTTTTGGATTGCTTCTCAGTTGCAGATGAGTTGTGGTTGCACCCCGTTTTTGCAAGCGCTCGTGAACAACGCCCATCGCAAGAAAAGGTTGGCAGAGTGGGAGAAACGAATTGGGCAATGCAGTTGCCGCGCGATCCTGAAGCTGCTGGGCGCATGCTGGCAGATTCGGTTCATCATCAATCTGTCCGCTTTTTTTCCTCATTTTCATCGGCAGTGGATTTTGCAGAAAATGAACTGCGTCCTGGAGATGTGTTTGTGACCATGGGTGCTGGTGATAATTATGAGATAGGACAGAGCCTGCTTGAGCGTCTTTCGCATTAAGTAAGGCTCGTGGAGATTTTGTATGATTAGTATGACAGGATATGGGCGAAGTGAGTTTTGTGATGAAAAGCTTACTTTGAGTATTGAGATAAAATCGTATAACAACCGCTATCTGGACGTGTATATGCATATGCCGTCGGTGCTGAACCCCCTTGAGGAAGAAATTCGCCGTCGGGTACAGCAATCGGCCCGCCGTGGCAAAATTGAACTTTATGTATATCTCAAGCGATCGAAAGAAACCGCTCGGGTGGAAGTCGATATGGGTCTTTTAGATGGATATGTGCAAGCCTTTTCAGAAATAGCTGACAGACATCCACTTTCTGACGGGGCCGCTGGATTTTCGACTGGTAAAATTCGGCCTGAAGTTCTCTTGCAGATCGATAATCTATTTTCGGTGGAAAAAAACCGGGATATTTCTGATATGCAGGATCTGCTGATGGAGACCCTCGATTCAGCTTTGCAACAGTGGCAGGCATCACGGCAGCGGGAAGGTGAAACAGCTTGCGCCGATATCAGGGCACAGCTTTCGCGTATTGTTGCCGGGCATGAAAGTGTTGCTCTTCTTGCCCCTCAGCTTGAAGAGCGTATTCGAGAATCCCTGCTTGAGCGGTTTCAGGAAATGCTTGGGCAGCAGATTGATGAACAGCGGGTATATGCAGAAACGGCGGTTCTATTGGTGAAGTATTCTGTGAGCGAGGAGTTGTCGCGTTTACAGGCTCATTTGGTTGAATGCGAACGCTTGCTGGAATCCGTTCAGGCAGTGGGAAAGCGCATGGATTTTTTATGTCAGGAAATAAATCGGGAAATCAATACAATCGGCAGTAAATCGAGTGTGCTAGATATGAGTCGCGCGGTAATAGACATGAAGGATGCTTTGGAGAATATCCGCGAGCAACTGCGGAACGTTGAGTAGGTTCTTGCAGCCAGCGTTTTGCAGGCAAAAAAAAGGAGAGAGGTATGCGCATTGCAATTTCCGGCAAGAGTGGTTGTGGAAATACTACCGTAACCCGCAAATTAAGTGAGCGACTTGGGGTTCAGATGGTTAATTATACATTTCGCAATCTTGCGGTTGAAAGGGATATACCATTTCAAGAACTTTGCCGAATTGCTGAAACCGACCCTCAATATGATCGCTATGTTGATGCCCGTCAGGTTGAACTTGCAATGGAAGGGGATTCTGTTCTTGGTTCCCGGCTTGCGATTTGGATGCTGAAGCAGGCGGATTTGAAGGTTTATTTGACAGCCTCGGTGGAAGAACGCGCTCGCCGTATTCATGAGCGGGAGGGCGGCGATTATCAGGATGTTCTGCAGCAGACAATTCAGCGTGATCACGGAGATCGCGAACGCTATTTAAAATTATATGAAATTGATAATGATGATTCGGGTGTTGCGGATATTGTTATTGATACCGAAAAAAATGCACCTGAGCAAATAGTCGAAATGATTATACAGGCAGCCCGTGAGCGTGGAATTTCGATCGATTGATTGTCTGGCTTGCAAAGTAGTATTTCATGGCTCATAATAAAAGACATCAATAGTAAGGAGAGTTGTAATGCCCAGCAAGATTTTAGTTGTAGATGATTCAGCCGCAATTCGCCAAAGTGTAGGCTTTGTATTGCAAGAGGCCGGCTATGAAGTGGTTGAATGCGAGGATGGGCTGGATGCGCTTTCAAAAATTGACACTGATACCTTTTCTTTGGTGATAACGGACGTGAATATGCCGAATATGGATGGCATCACCCTTACTGGTAAAATTCGAGAAAATGCTGATCACAAGTTTACCCCAATCATTGTTCTGACTACCGAAGCTGAGTCGGGGAAAATGCAGGAAGGTAAGGCGGCTGGGGCAACCGGCTGGATTGTGAAACCATTTGATTCTGACAAATTGATGAGTGTTGTCAGAAAATTGATAGGATAGCCTCAGATGAATCCGCTTCTTCTTATGTTTTTAATGCTTCCGCTTGAGCTTTTTCCGCCTTCTCAAGCCCCGGTGCACATGCTCTTATACCAGGATATGCGGCCTGTGGCACGGATTGAACTGCGTGCCGAAGGTCCTGCTAATGGGATGTTTCATTTACAGATACAGCATAGCGGTCAGGAGCAGGAAAATTATCAATTAGAACGACTGCGGCGACGAACTTCGCAATATACCGTGTATGCCTCAGATGGTTCGGTTGAGATTATCGATATGCATCCATTTGCCCGCGCAGTACCCCATGATTTTGATCGTTGGCTGGGAAGCGCGGGGGGAACTTTGCCCCTAGTGCTCGAGGACATGCAGCCTGCGGAATCAGCGGAATCGGAAGAAGCCTTGGATGTGGAGCAAATAGACGGGATTATTGATCCAGCTGAGGATCAGCAGGATATGGATTTTGCTGAACAGGCAGCGTTGGCAGAGGGTTCGCCTGAGGAAGGCAATTCGGAATCAGAGGCTGGCCTTGCGGGTAGTGGAGTGGCTGATAGTTTGTATCCGGCTGGTGATATCGAGATCGATTTTTTGGAGAATGCAATTCTTATTCGCTATCCTGCGCAAAACTGGATGCTGCTCATTCCGTTGGACGATGGTTGGGAGCTGTAAAGTACAATGAAGAAGATTATGTTTGTATGTATGGGAAATATTTGTCGTAGTCCTGCTGCTCATGCAGTATTCGAACAGAAGGTGAAAGAACGTGGGTTGGAGGCTGAATATATTGTGGAATCCAGCGGAACCCATGCCTATCATGTTGGTGAGGATGCTGATCCGCGTATGCGGAAAACATTAGCCGACCATGGAATACACTTTCATCATCCTGCTCAGCGCTTTAAGCCGGTAATGCTGGATGAGTATGATGTGGTGCTGGCGATGGATGGGCGAAATTTTCGCGATATGAATAATCTTGCCGGTGGCCATCAAAATTTTGAGCGGGTGCAGATGTTTCGATCGTATGATCCCGAAGGTTCCGCTCAAGATGATGTGCCCGACCCATATTATGGTGGGGATGGTGGCTTTGAGCATGTGTTTCAAATTGTTGAACGTAGCTGCTCAGTTTTGCTTGATGAACTGGAGAAGCAGCGGAATCAGTAATGACTGGCGGACATCAGCAGTATTCCATAATTGAAGCAGACAGTCTCGAAGATGGATTGCTGCAGCTATGTGGAAAAAATGAATCAATCGTTGCCCGGAAACAGCTTGGCGGGGGTTGCATCAATGAAGCATTCCGTTTGGATTTGAAACAATCCGGCCGCTTTTTTTGTAAGCAAAATCGAAATAGTTTTGAAAAAATGTTTCGCGTAGAGGCTCTGGGGTTATCAGCGCTTGCCAGTCATAGTCAGAAGTCTGGTGGACCGCCGGTGGCCTGCCCCCGTGCAGTTATTGAAACGCCTCAAAGCCAGTTTTTGCTACTTGATTGGATAGATGAGGGCCGCCCGCAGGCATTCAGCTGGCAGGAATTTGGCCGGAAATTAGCGTGTTTTCATTCTGCAGACTATGTGATTTCTGGAAGTGTGGGAAGCGAAACTCGATTCGGCTTTTCTTCTGATACCTATATTGGTTCGAATGTGCAAAAAAATTCGCTTTCTTCTAGCTGGTCTGATTTTTTTGCTCAGCATCGATTGGGGTTTCAAATGTGGCTTGCAGAAAAAAATGGGCTAGTGGATGATGCTATGCTGGTTCATTTTAAGCGGCTGATAGACCGCCTGCCTGATCTTTTGCCGGAACCTGAACATGCTTCACTTTTACATGGGGATTTATGGGGCGGGAACTGCCTGTGCGATTCGCAAGGTCGTATGCATCTTATTGATCCTGCGGTGTATGCTGGCCACCATGAAGCCGATTTGGCTATGCTTGAGCTTTTTGGTGGCCCCCCACCATCTTTCTGGCAAGCCTATTCCGAAGTATTACCCATGAGTACAGAGTATCCGCAACGGCGTGATCTGTATAATCTATATCACATATTAAATCATGCAAATTTATTTGGTGGTTCATACGTGGCCTCGGCAAAAGAGATTATGCGCCGTTATTGCTAGATTCGGCCTGCTGTTTTTTTGTAGGCTTGCACTTGACGTATATGAAAACAGATTAGAGAATATTGTTATAGGAGACATACGGTGGCTGATGTAAGAGAAACGGGTTTTTTGAATGTGCTTGGTGATTTTTCCTTTCCTGAAAACCGTGTCGTAATAAATCCGAATGATGGCTTAGATCTGGATTTGCTCATGACAGAAACGGTTGCTGAAATTTTTTATGGCTCAAATCCGGGAAATCTGAACGTTGAAACAGACTATTCGTTGCATGGTGTTGTTGAACAGCGCAATGAATGCCGCTTGGGAACTGTCGAATTGAGTCTGAAGGCATTGGAAAAAATGGGGAACCCTAAGCGGGTGCGGCTTCATTTAATAAAAGGTGAAAATCACCCACAGGTATTACTTGCCGGAGAGTGACTATATACGTATTGTATGTAGAGGCTCAAATATGGGAAATACAGAAAAGAAAAAAGAATCTACAATAAGCGTTGCACCCTTGCAGCTGAAGGTTGGATCTGCGGATAAAGGCGGGGAGCGGCTTATGCCCACCCAGGTGGTAAAACGTGATGGGCGGAAGGTAGCTTTTGATCCTGCGCGAATCACCGAAGCATTGGAAAAATGTTTTCAGCATGCATCGACAAGTGGGAAATACTCGGTAGATGAATTATGCGATCAGGTGGTAAATGTCGTTTCGGCAAAATATTCAGTGCCTACGGTTGAGCAGATACAGGATATTGTAGAAATGGTTTTGCAGGCTGCAGGCGAATATGAAGCAGCCAAGGCGTATATCCTTTACCGGGCAGAGCATGAGCGTTTGCGGCGCCAGCGGCCGGTACCCCCGGAAGTGCAGGATGCTTTTGCCCAGTCTGATTCCTATTTTCCAACTCAGCTACAGAAGTTTCAGTTTTATGATAAGTATTCACGTTTTAATTATGATTTTGGCCGCCGGGAGACTTGGGTAGAAACAGTAAACCGTGCAGTTGACTATTTGCGTGAATTGTCGGAAAACCGTCTGGAAGACAGTGTGTATCAGCGCCTTCGCGAGGGTATTTTGAACATGCAGGTAATGCCTTC
>CAYNNU010000087.1:0-9134 GCA_964398645.1 uncultured Spirochaeta sp. | reverse complement strand
ATACCAATAGCACCACCAAGTGCATCTGTACCGCGAATAAGCTGTTCCATACCTACCCCGAAGGCAATCGTTGCAATTGCAAGATAATAACCTTTCAAGCGCAATGCCGGCAAACCAATAAACAATGCAAAAAAGATTGCAACTGCTATACCGACCAAGGCTCCTAAAATCATCATCAGCACTGATCCGCCAAAGTTGGAGGTTATCATCGCCATGGAATACGCACCTATAGCCATAAAAGCAGAGTGCCCAAGCGATAACTGACCGGAAAAACCTACCAGAATAACCATACCCATTCCGGCTATTCCCCAGATCAGGATCAGCCCAATATCTGGTAGCATGTACCAACCGAGCATAAAACCAACTATCAGCGCAAGCAGAAATAGTATCAACCCAAATGTTAAAACCCTTTTCACGCTTTCCTCCCCTTTCTCGTACCGAAGAGACCCTCCGGCTTAAATACCAGCATCAGGATAACAAGGAAGAAAATAACCGCTGTTTCATACCCTTCCATAACAGGAAAAATACCGACAAGCCGTTCCGTAATCCCGATGATCAAACCACCCCAGAGGGCGCCAAACATACTGCTGAAACCACCAATAACAGCTGCTGTAATACCATACAACTGCGGATTCATAAGCATATGCGTATGAACGGTTGTTTCCGGAGCTACAAGCACACCTACCAAGGTAGCCAATGCAAGCGCAACACCCCAAACGATTCTGTCAACCATATCAGTGTTAATACCAACAACCTGAGCGCCTACTCTGTCCTGCCCACGGGCACGAATCGCCAGTCCCATGCTGGTGTACTTCATAAAAACCGCAACACCAAAGCCGAATACCAATGCGATAAGCACAACAGCAATATCATTTACACTGATAATAAGGCGGAAGGCGCCTTCAACATACTCTTGGGAACCAAGAATAATTGGAGGAGCAGATACAAAACTGGGGAATGGCCAAAAGTCAGGATGCCAGATCATATGAGCCAATGCTTCATATACCATCATCATTCCCAATGTAACCATCAGCATACTACCAGGTGAGATATTCTTAATCTTGCGCATTAACACACTGTCTGTCAGGACACCCAAAAGTGCACTTGCTGCCAAGCCTACAATAACGGCTAACAACAAACTGAGTAACGCACTTCCGCCCAAAAGAGGCATCAAAACGTTATACACTGACAGCGAAATAAGAACGCCAAACATTGCCGAAAAACCATGACTAAAGTTAATGGTATGGGTTGCCCGGAAAATCATGGCAATTCCGAAACCCATCAAACCGTACAAGGCACCCTGCGGGATGCCGATTACTATTGCTTGTAATACGTCGTTCACAATCCGCTCCTACATTCCCAGATATGCCTTGCGCAGAGTATCGTCTTTCAGCATCTCGGCAGCATTTCCTGAATGAACTATGCTTCCGTTCTGCATGACATATGCTCTGTCACTAATCGAAAGTGCTTTCGTTGCATTTTGCTCAACCAAAAGCACTGACATCTTACTCTTCAAGCTTTTCAATACCCGAAACATGTCATCAACAATAACCGGGGCCAAACCAAGTGATGGTTCATCCAGCATCAGGACCTGCGGTTCAGCAATCAGCGCACGACCGACTGCCAACATCTGCTGCTCTCCACCAGACATCGAACCAGCTATCTGCCGCCGCCGTTCCTGCAAACGGGGAAACAATTCATACACGGTATCAATATTCTGCTGAAAATGCCCGCGAACCATTGTTCCAAGGCGCAAATTTTCTTCAGTAGTTAGTTCTGGAAAAATTCGCCGGTTTTCCGGACACAAAACCAATCCGCGACTGGTTGCATCCTTTGGATTTTTTCGACCCAAAACCTCACCATTGAACTCAACTGTTCCCTTAGAAGCCACAATTCCCAGTAGTCCAAAAAGAGTAGATGTTTTTCCTGCTCCATTGGCTCCAAGAATTGATACTATTTCATTTTCCTTCAATTCAAAGGAAATCCCCCGCACCGCCTGTATCGGGCCGTAGGAGACTTCCAGATTTTCTACTTTAAGCATTATCTTCATCCCCCAAATACACACGGATAACTTCAGGATTCTTGGCTATCTCTGCTGGAGTTCCCTCAGCAATCTTTTTCCCAAAATTGATTACCGTTATTTTATCCGATATCTTCATTACGATATCCATATCGTGCTCAACAAGAAGAATCGTCATACCTTCATTTCTCAAGTTACTCAAAACCTTATCCAGCTCTTCAGTTTCCTGATGGTTCAAACCAGCTGCTGGCTCATCAAGCATAAGCATTTCCGGTTCGGAAATAATTGCACGGGCCATTTCTACCCGCTTAAGAACGCCATAAGACAACTGTGACGGAAACTGATACAGGTTCGCATACACCCCAAGCTGCTGAGATACTTTCAGAATCTTTGCATGCACTTCTTCTTCAAACTTCTTATGAATGTTTGCAAAAATTCCAAAAAACGGTTTTTGATAATGATATACATAACCGGCATACAAATTCTGATACACGGTCATTCCATTAAACAACTGCAGATTTTGAAATGTACGGGCGATACCCTTATGAATAATCTGGTAATCGGCCAGCTCGGTGATATCCTCACCCTTGAAAGACACAGTACCGAACGTTCGCGGTCCGATACGAGTGATTGAATTAAAGAGAGTCGTTTTACCGGCGCCATTGGGTCCAATCAATGAATGAATGGTTCCCTTTTCCACAGTCATGGAAAAGTCATTAACCGCAACAAGGCCGCCGAACTGTACCCCCACATTAGCTATTTCAAGCATTGGTTCCTTCCTCGCCCTATCTTTATTTTCTCAAAAAAATGATTCACTGTGCGCGCTTGTACCCGCGCACAGAATAAAAGCCTTGCCCAAAAGGACAAGGCCTTAAAAACAATTAGTCTACATCCTGGTAGCTGATGAACTCACTAGCAGGGAAGAATGTTCCATCTTCCTGTACTTCGAGAACATACATGCTCTGCTTACCAAGGCGACAAGTTACGTCGCTAGGATCATATGCAGAGTAGTCTACATCAAGTGCAAGATAACCATTCCATCCGTCCATGCTTTCCATTGCTGCAACAACTGCATCACGAGTCAGCTCTGCATCGCCAACACGGCGAACAGCCTCAGTGAACAATTCAGCTGCGATCATACCAGCAACTGCGAATGCATTCGGGATTGTGCCGGGCTTTCCAACATAATCTGAGTACCATACCCATGGCTCATAGGTTTCGTCAGTAAGATCTGCGAATACCCAAGCCATTGACTGGAATCCAACCATTTTGTCTGCACCAACAGCATTGATGATTGAAGGATCAGCATTTGCATATGTTGCCAAGAAAGTAGGATCGGTCAAACCGAACTCATATGCCTGAGTCATGAAACCGATGGTCTGGTTGCTGAAAGTAACCAGCATAACACCCTGTGCACCAGAAGACTGCAAGCGGCTGATAGCATTAGAGAAGTCAGTAGCAGTTGGGTCAACAGCAATTGACTCAACAATTTCAACACCGAAATACTCTGCAGCAGCAGCAGCAGCAGCAGCTGAATCCTGTCCATCGTCTGCATTACGGTAAACGATAGCAAGTTTGTCATAGCCCATTTCTTCTACGAAATAACGAACCATAACGTTTCCTTCCAGCATGTAGTTCGGCTGAAAAGGAAATACGTATTTTTTCGGGGGTACTGCCAATGCAGTTGCACCAGCACCCTGATAAATAAACGGAACGCCGCGGCCATTCAAGTAATCCATGATAGCCAAAACACAAGGTGTTCCCAAGCTACCAACCATAGCGAATACGCCATCACGCTCTACCAAACGACGAGTCAAACTTGAAGTGTTTGCAGGATTGAACTGGTCATCCTGAACAATCAGATTGATCTGACGGCCGTTAATGCCGCCTTCAGCATTGATATGAGCAAAGAATGCCTGCATACCTTCAACATACGGCTTACCGATTGCAGCAACCGGTCCAGATACAGCAGCAGTGGTTCCGATAGTGATTTCAGTTGCAGAAACCCCTGGTGTACCTTCCTGCTGACCTTCGCCGAAAACAGGTACCAACAGTACCATAGCAAAAATTACGGACATGAGTATAATTCGTTTTGTTCTCATGTATTCCTCCCTAACAATTTTTTGGCTCTCGCCTCTTATTTTTTGGCGGCTTTGAGTCCAGAAGTAACACCCCCAGTGTCTCAAAGATAACCCGCCAATTGCCCCTTATTGTAGCCACCGCATTTTTGCCATGGCTATATCTTCCAGCATAAACCAGAATGCTGAAAAATCAATCACATTTTGAAGACATTTCCGCATACTGCAAATCCGGCACCGGACGCAATACACATTACAAGGTCTCCTTTTTTGATGGTGCCCTCTTCACGAGCAACATGCAAGGCCATCGGGACACAACCCGAACCTGTATAGCCATAGCGGTCCATTATTTTTACCGCCTGATCTTTTGGCTGACCAAGTTCATCCATAACAGCATCAATTACTGATGAATTAATCTGAGTAAAGATAAACTGATCGATATCATCCACTTTTACACCAGCCTTTTCCGCTAACATGCGGGCAATAGGTGGCCAAAGTTTCACATTCCGGTCTCCGGGTAGTGGTTTCACAAGCTCCAAGCCGAACTTGCCTTCATCCAAAACCTCTTTGGTTACCGGACGACGTGTTCCACCGGCATACACACCGATATAATCCCACTGAGTTCCATCCACAACGTGCTGTCCGGCCATATAGCCTGATTCATCAGCATCATCCGTACGTTCCAGCACAACCGCTCCGGCGCCATCAGCAAAAATGGAATAGCCGAAACTGTCACCTTCACGCACATACTGAGGCATGTTGTAACAGCCAATAACAACAGCATATTTTACGCTTTCATCCGCAGCAACCATTGCTGATGCTGCATTTAAGGCAGTGGTAAAGCTGGCGCAACTGGCGGAAACATCAAATGCCCCGCCAAAGCGCTCACCCCCCTGAATGCGCCCCTGCACCATAATGGCGCCAGCAGGGGTCACAAACTCGGGAGTGTCGGTACCAAGCACGAAGAGATTTACATCCTCCGGCTTGATACCTGCATCAGCTATTGCCGCTTCTGCGGCCTTTGTGGAAAAATCGAGCGTTGTTTCATCAATACCGCGCAAATGCGCAATATGACGTGCCTTGATACCAATTTTACCGGCAATCTTGTCTGCATCAAACTCAACATTAGCGAGCTTCATCAACTCTTGATTGTCGATTGCGTCCCCAGGAGCATACATCCCGGTTCCGATTATCTTGGCTTTGCTCACGATTCCTCCTAGTCTTTCTTCAGAACAGTTACACAGTTAGTTACTGCAGAACCACCAACATTTAAAATAACCCCAACCTTGGGCTGCTGTGCACGAGTATTTCCAATCGGCTCACCAATCAACTGAAGGTAGCTTAGTGCATGCATTGAAGCACCAGTTGCTCCAACCGGGTGTCCTTTAGCTTTCAAACCACCAGAAAGGTTAACAGATACTTTTTCATCGTCTGGTCCAAACCGGCCGGCTTCATATTCTTTACCAGCCTGACCATCTGCGCTAAAGCCAAGAGCTTCTGTACAAAGGATCTGGTTAATTGTGAAACAGTCATGAACTTCAGCAAAATCTACATCATCTGCAGTAATACCTGCTTCTGCATATGCTTTCTTGGCGGCTTCTTTACCAGCCATCAGTTCGTACATATTCGGGCGAACACTGATAGGCATGCGCTCTGTTGTATGTCCGATACCAGCAATGCGAACAGCTTTGTCTTTGTGCTTTTCAGCAACTTCCGGAGCAGCCAAAACAATAGCAGCAGCACCGTCAGAAACGAGACTACAATCGTGCAGACGCAATGGAGGAGCAATCATCATGTTCTTTTCTTCAGGAAGAGCCATGATAGCTTCTTTTGTTGTCAAACCAAGTTTGTCAGTCGGTCCACCTTTGGTCATCTGAGCCAATGGGTTTTCAAGACCGTTTTTGTACATCAAAGCCGCTACAGATGCCAGCTGGCTCTGGATTTCTTCATCAGAAAAACCGTACTGTTTCTGGTAGCCTTTTGCATACTCTGCAAACAGACCTGGGAAAGTCATGCCCTGGCCGCCTTCTTCCGGGAAATAACTACTACATGCCAAAGCATGGGTAACACCCTTGGTGCTCAACAGAGACATTTTTTCAGCACCGATAACCAAAACAGTCTTATTCCGACCAGCTTCAATGCTGTATACAGCATCGTACACTGCCAAAGAACTAGATGCACATGCGCCTTCAGTTCTTGTAGCAGGCTTGAACCGCAAACCCTCAGGAGCAGCTTCCAGTGCCAACGGACCGATATGCTCTTGATTTGCAAACAAAGAAGGTGAACAACTACCAACCCATACTGCGTCGATATCATCAGCAGTAAGACCAGCGTGATCAATAGCTCCCTGAGCTGCTTCCTGAAGAAGCTCATAGTAAGACTTGAGATCAGTTACTTCCTTGGTCTCTTTGTTCTTTTTTGCGAACACACCAAACTTGGTGTTATACGCTCCAATAATTGAAACATTACTCATACAGTTTTCTCCTTATTTTGTTTGGCGACCCCGAATAGGTTCGCCGTACAAATTTTGCTTTGCCAAAAGACTACCACACCTAGGATATAAGTCAAGCCAAAAGTAAGACCGTGTTCGGCTAAAAGCAGAAAAAATTAGTCTTTATCTAACAATCCATAAATGGCGTTCAAATCTTCTTTACTGCTGGTTAAGCCTTCAATGGATGAGCGCACTAACTGAGCCAATTCGTCTTTCTGTGTGGTTATTGCGCCGGAAACTTCCGACAAAACCGAAAGCTCATCCTTTAGTCGGCCAGAACCGGCAACCAGACCATCTGAATGATTGATAACTTTTTGAGCGGCAGAATCAAGCACGGTGCTTTCATCATAGATTTCTTTGAGGGCATGCTGAGTAAAGTTTGAAATTTCCTTCATTTTACCGGCAATTACACCAACTCCGCGACCGGATTCACCAACCTTGCTAGCTTCTATTGCGGTATTGATAGCCAAAACGTTCAGCTGTTCAGCAATGTCGATAACCCGCATACCTTTTTCACGGATTTTCTGAGCCGTCTTTTGTGAAAGAATTGATTCCTGCTTAACATCGGCGGCAACCATTCCAGATGCTTCCAATTCCTTACGAAGAACCTCTGCAAGGGAGTTCAAGCGGGCATCTTCATCCCGACTCTCTATGTTTTGAAGCTCCGAAGCCATTCCCAGAATCGCATCGATTTCCACCGCGAAGGAAATACCACCAATCAATTCTCCCTGGTCGTCAAAAACCGGGAAAGCCTGCGAATATAAGGGTATTCCAAGCACATGTTCGGGCACAGCAACATTTTGTGGTTTTGCTGTACGGATTACTTGATACATGGCAGTTTTATGATCACTGCCAATTTCAAGCCCACCATTTTGCATGGTAGCAGGCATCATATAATCCTGCGATAAAATTTTGCTTCCATCCGGCAATGTTTGATAAAAAGTCTTTTTTGTATTGTAGAGAGCATACAAAAGGCGAAATCCATAGCCTTCCTTATATGTATCGCGGAAGTTATGATAATCAGGGATATTCTGTGCAGCACGATCTCGAGTTTCATTTAACTGATCGATATCTGAATCATTTCGATAATCAAAGCGGTAGCTGATTGCCATTACAAAACCACGACCGATTATTGACCGAAGATAGGGGGTAACCCGCTTAAAGCCTAGCAGAAGCTGCCACCCATTATCCTGCTCTTTATCATATCGTTCGGCCTGTTTGCGCAAATCTTCAAGTTCACGGCGCAGCTGTTCATTTTCAGCCTGCAAACGGGCCAGCTCAGCTTGCTGCTGCGAATCGGCTTGGACGACTGATCCGCTTGCCGCAGATGATCCTGTTCCAAGCGATGCTACATCATTTGAAGGAGCCTGAGGCTCAATATGTGCCTCCGCCGCCTGCCCCACACTTGATTCTGGCGCAGCCTCGACCGGCGCCACCGTTTCTTCGGCTTCCACAGCTACAGACGAGGCATCGCCGCGCGCCTTTGTTTTATGCTTTCCATGTATTCCAAACATTCACCAGTACCCTCGCTATTACTTTATACGAACTTGAACAAATCGTCCAGAAAGAAATCCCAACTACATGGATGGTTATGAGTAAATTGCCCTCAGTCTGCAAGAATCTCCAAAACTATAACAGACTGTCCCCAAAAAATGGCATAAAAAAACCCCCTCCGGAGAGGGGGTTGTGGTTTAAGCTTTTAGCTTAATGTACAGATTCTCTTAGAAAGATACCTCTGCACCAACAGCTACGTGAGTTGCACCATCGGTGTAAGCGCTATCAGCATTAGCAAGTACCATACCGAATTCTACATATACTTCAGCCTGCTGTGTGATTTCATAGGTTGAACCAAGGTCAACAAAGATGTCCTGTGTTTCTGAGCTTTCAGAACCCATGTACATCAACATACCAGCAGCAACTTCTGCAGTTAAGCCAGGCATGAGTTCAACAGTAGGACGAACAGCTACCAAAAGATTACCTGAATCAACATATCCAAGGCTACCAGCTACATCGCCGATAACACTAGACCATGATTTGTACCCATCAATCAAAGCACCACCCATTGAGTACAGAACCTGTGCTTCGATTACAACCTGCTTGGGCTGCAAACCAGCTACATCAGCCATATCTACAGCCAACTGTACAAATGCAGCTGCATTGAATTCATTGAAAACTTGTTCATCTAAACCAACACCATATACATCTAAAAACGTAGGACGTGCATCGCTAACAGCCAAAATGGTGTGTGCACCGAACTTGACTCCCAAAGGACCCAGTTTTGTTTCAACAATTGGTGAAATCAACAAACAATCTTTCAGGATATATCCAGCTGCTGTATCATCGCTACCTACAAAGTAACCACCAAGCAGTCCCCACAGGGTTTTTGAACCCAAGTGATAACCGATAACTGCAGCAGCAAACATGTTCTGGTTGTACTCAGTAGTGGCAGGAGTAGGAGTAGCATTACCACCACCACGGAGATCCCACAGACCCAACAAAGTCAAAGGACCACCAAGTACCTGACCTGGGCTATATACAAAGGAAA
>CAYNNU010000086.1:0-9140 GCA_964398645.1 uncultured Spirochaeta sp. | reverse complement strand
GCATACTCCTGCCCAAGAACTGCAGCAATACATTCTTTTGTTGTTGTCTTTCCGTTACTACCTGTCACTGCTATTCTCAAAGCACGTGAATACTGTTGCATATACCACGATGACAAACGATGCAAAGCCATCAAAGAATCATCAACGATCAGCAAGCGGGCATGATATTTGGCCGGCACAGTTGGAAAAACGGATTCAGCCCGCGATTCATTTACCAGAACAAGACAAGCACCGGCTTTTACAGCCTGAGCAATAAAATCATGCCCATCAGAAAAGCGCCCAGACAAGGGCACGAATAAAGAACCTTCGCGCACAGAGCGCGAATCGATTGTGATTGAACGAACTGTATCGGCCCTGTCCGTCTCCGGATGCAGGGTTCCTCCCAAAACAGGGGCAGCAAGGGCGAGCGAAAAGGGATGCCCAACAGCACTAATCACTATTCCCCTCCAAGATATAAAGAACCGAATCGGGAAATCCCTCACTATATCGGGAATCCTGACTGGCAACACTTCGAATCCGCTCGGGGCTTCGCAACATTGAAAGCTCTGTAATATGACGTTTATTCTGTTCTACCAACCTTCTTTGCTGGCGATCAAGCTGCACTATCCTATTTTCCTGGGAAACAAAACGAAATGCCTGATAGGCATTTGCAAACAAAACCAGAGGGATAATAAGCAATAACAAAACAATACTTTTCTTCTTCATACAGACCTCGGGATATCGGCAATTTTCTCCGCCACTCGAAACTTTGCGCTCCGCGAAGGAGGATTTTCCTTTACCTCCAATTCATCGGCAACAAAAGGACGCTTATTGACTAATTGCAAAAATGGCTGCACTTCGCGAGCGCCCTTTACTGATTGCGGATCAGGAATACTGCTACGCGCGGCGTCACGGAAAAAGTGTTTCACAATTCTGTCCTCAAGACTATGAAAAGTTATCACCCCTATTTTCCCCCCCTGCTTTAAAACACCGATCGCAGCCTCAAGGGCTCGCTCAAGCCGGCCAAGTTCATCGTTCACCACAATACGCAAAGCCTGAAAACTCCGGGTAGCTGGATGAATCCGCCCATGCCGATACGGTTTTGGAACGGAATAAAAAATGATATCTGCCAAATCGGCAGCAGTATCGACGTCTTTTTGTGCTCGCCGCGCAACTATTGCGCGGGCAATTCTTCTGCTGTACCGTTCTTCGCCAAAATGAAACAAGATATCGGCCAATTCCTTCTCCGTAGACAGCATTACCACATCGCGAGCGGAACGCTCACTATCAGGCCGCAGACGCATATCCAGCGGTTCGTCCGAACGAAAACTAAATCCTCGTCCGCCTTCCTGATAGTGAAACACACTGATGCCCAAATCCAGAAGAATACGGTCAGGGCGGGTATCCAATGGATAGGACCCAAAAAAATCATCAAACCAGGTATTGTATACCCGCGCCCTGTCACCGAATGAAGCAAGACGGGCCTTTGCCCGTTCCATTATGTTCCAATCCGTATCCAAACCAACAACATTCAGGTCCGGATACTGTTGTAAAAATGCAGCTGAATGCCCCCCCTCGCCAAGCGTGCCGTCTATCAACAGTTGTGATTGACCATCCGGTGCCAATTCTTCCAGCACCCGGACTGCCATTACCGGTCGATGAATATACGGCTGCATGAATCCCCTCATTCATTTGCTTACGAAAACGGGAGGAGCTCTCCCAGTTCTTCAGCTGCACTTTTAAATTCTGCTTCCTTATCCTCTAGGTACGTACGATACTCGTCCGCATCCCAGATCTCGAGATATTGAGCGATACCCAATATCACGGAATCCTTTTTCAAGCGGGCATATTCCCGCAAGGAAGGAGGTATGGTAATCCGCCCGGCCTTGTCGATTTCGACTTCTTGAGCCGGTGCAATGATCCTGCGCTGGATCAATCGCGCCTGAGCGCTAAACGGAGAGGTAGAGCCCATTATGGATTGCGAAAGGCGCTGCCAGTTCTCAGGCGGCAGCATCCAAATACATCGCTCAATCCCTTGGGTTAAAACCAAACAACCGCCGGAAAGTTCAGTGCGGATACGCGACGGAACAAGAAGGCGCCCCTTCTCATCCAATGTATTCCTGTAATCTCCAGTTAACATCACTTATCCACCACTAAACCCCAGCTATTACCACTTTCTCCCACTTTTGTATTCTCATACTATTACAATCTGCCGTATTGTCAAGCTAGGCGACAGAATATACAAACAAGAAATTATCATGGGCTATATAATGGGGTAAACATTTGTTTAGAAGTACACTAGATACAGGAGGAGCTGTAAAAAAAGCACAGCCCCATACACGTTTTTCACGTCTACGGGGCATACAATCGGTTTTGATTACAATTTGTCAGGAAAAAGAGTTAATATGGTTTTATCTTTGACATTTCCCGCTCTGAAAACTCAATGTAATGATACTTTCCAGCAAACACCCGATAATCAATATCCGGGAAAACACAGTGTTCCGCTTCAAGTTGGGTAAGCCAATCGGTACTCACCTTTCCGCCACCCAATTCATCATATATCCGGGTAAAATTCTGTAAATGCTCTTTTACCCGGTTCATAGCATAATGCACAGTTGTGCCCGCCCGCATAATAAACGGCCAGTCGGATGCCTGCACCAGCAAGAGCTCCCGCGCCGCCTGATTTAGGGCACGCTCCCGCATACCATCCTCATCCGGAAAACGCTGAGCCAGCTCATGCATTCGCTCAATTGCCTTATGAATGTGGCGGTAAATCCAATCATTAGAACCATCCAGCCAAACTTCGCTATAACCCTTGTTTCCCCAAGAGGAAAAGGCCGGCTGTAATTCCTGATATTTTTCCGCATCCTCGAGCAGATCACTAGGCGCAGCCAAGGAAAGCGGAATGGAGTCGGAAGCCATCAAGCGTGCAACCTGATCCAGCCAAGCCGGCCCTTCAAACCACCAGTGACCGAACAGCTCCGCATCATACGGGCAGGTTATCACCGGCTCCCGATCCATAAAGCGAGCTACGAGCTGCACCTGCTGCTGCTGCTTATTCACAAAGGCATGGGCATGCTCCCGAACCCGCTGCATTGCTCGTTCAGGATTATAGGGCTCTTTTTTATTGCTATTCCGATCGGTTATCCTGTAATACTTCATTCCAGTATTGATACGAATTCCATCCGGATGAATGTACGGTCCAATATAATCCATTGGCAAATCAAAACCAATATCCCGATAATACTCACGATAAACCGGATCCCCAGGGTATCCGACATCCGAAGACCACACTGCATTTGCAGAAGCAAGATCACGCGGGAACACAACCGGACCAGCCGGGGTTCGTACCGGAGAATACACTCCATATTTGGGTGGCTCGGAACCAAACAGCACCCCGTGAGCAGCAGTAAAAAAATAGGAAATACCATGCTTTGCCAGGCGCCTTTCAAGGCCTTCATAATATCCGCATTCCGGCAGCCACATTCCATGCGGCTCCATACCAAAAGCACGCCGGTGACTGGATACAGCCAATGCAATTTGCGCATCTACGGTTTCCGGATATTGCTGGTACAAGGGAAGGTAACTATGCGTAGCTGCTGTTGTGAACAACTCAATACAGCCCTGGCGTGCCAAAGTCTCAAAGCCCTTCAATATATTTTTTTCGTATAATTCTACAAAGTCTTCCCGGTTTTTGCGAAACAGCCCATCATACATTTTTGCTAGATGCTCAAACTCAACATCGCCGCGAGTTCGTTCACATTCTTTTGCAGATAACTCAAGCAAGCGGTCCAGATGCACCAAGTAGCGCTCTTGTAAAAGACTGTCCTCGAGCATTGCCACAAGGGTTGGGGAAACAGAAATCCCTATCCGCACCGGAATCCCATCATCATGCAAATTGCGTAATACTCGCAGTAAGGGCAAATATGTTTCAGTAATAGCCTCGAACAGCCAGTCCTCCTCCAAAAATCGGGAGTAAGCAGGATGGCGCACAAAAGGCAGGTGCGCATGCAGAACAAAAACAATTTTACCAGAAAAAGCCATTAACTACTCCTGAAACGAGCGATCGGAAAACGAACGCACACGATGAGGCACACCAGAGCCAAAGGACGAAACACCCAGGTTCTCAATTCCCGATAAGGCAATTAGAGCATCGGTACCCGGGCTCTCATCTCCCTTAGAAGCTAAAACCCCCAGCGGAACCTGTATTGCGTTCGATTCGGCAACCATTGCTTCGGTTTCCTCCAACTGCAACATCAAGCGCACGCGGTAAAATGTATCTCTATTCGGTAGATTTATGTACCAGTTAGTGTCATCAATTGCGACTGGCACTTCAAAAGAATCAATAATTGTATCCTGATGTTTTGAACAACAAGCGACCTCAATAACATGCAAAACTAAACCAGTTACTGCTTGATTTTGTTCAGAAGCTAACTCTGCCAAATGCTCATCATTGATATCCCAATAGCAATATGCCCATGCAGGATCACGAAGCAGCAGCGTGATACGGGATTCATTATATCGAAGCGGCATATCAGCAATTCCCTCGCCGTAGCCGGATGCTTGCACCAACTCTTCCTGAATGTCGTATTTTTTTTCCTGAACATTTACTGGATTATTATTGATTGCTTCCCGCTCAGTTCGAAGATCTCTGTATGCATCCAGCAGAAGTCCTATCAGAACATCTCTGCCATCATCATCAGACCAATCAACTTCCAACTCATCTGCTAAAGAAATCAAAGTATCATCAGAAAGGCTTTTTAGTCGCTCAAGGGTCATTCACGTTCTCCATGACGTGGAGATCGTAGGTTTTTTACTGATCGATGTCAAGAGCTTTAAAAAGTATTAAAATTATCCCAAGCTTGGGCGCATCAATCTTGCCGCAACAAGACAGCCGGATTTAACCAGCCAAACACCCGCTGATCAATAATAGCAAGATAATGCCCCTCAGAAAAAAGCACCTCAAGACTGCGAAAATCACGATTATGCTGGCGAATCTGCAGAGAATCCGTGAACAGCCGGTTGGCACCCGCTTCCGGTTCAACAAAAAAAACAAGGTCACCCTCATTCTGCAGAAAAAAGTCTGTATCTGCTGGGAAAATCATTCCACGCACTTTCCCGGAATACATTTCAAAAGACGCGTTCTGCCCAAACCCAACTGTCACACTCGTTTTATCAGGTAAAGAAAAAGAACAAAAAAGAATACCAATCAAACAGATAAAACCAAGATAGAAAAGCCTCACTGCATACTCCTGATAATACGATATCGTCTAGCCCGATCGGATGAATACACGATAAAACCATCATCCTGAAAAAGACGCAATGCAGAAAAATCACCTTCTAGTTCCAGCAAGGGTGATTCACTCCCAATTGGACGCAATTCTAGGCGGTTTTCTGTATCCTCCTGCAAAAAGAGCATCATCGAATATTCGTCCTGATCAATTTCAAAATAATCGCAACTGCCACAGCGGGAATAATCTCCATGAATATCCGCCAACAAGCTAAGCTCAGAAAGAAATACCCGATTTTCAAAGGCCTTCACCGGCATAACCGTCCGCAACGGCCCACCCAGGGGCAAACTATGCAGAATTTTCCGCTGCCCTTTATGAGAGATGTATTCCAAGCAGGGCTGCTCACCAGCAATTGCCAACCAGATAGCATCTTGCGCTATTCCAATACCGGCAATAGGGAATCCATCGGCTTCGCGCACGATTTCCACTTGTCCATCATCTTGGATAGAAATCAGCGAACCGTTGGACATGCCAATAAGACTGCCCTGTGATCCTGCAGCCAAAGCAGTAATCATTCCCTCTAAATCCTGCTGCCATAACATCTCTCCATCCAAAGAATATGCCTGAACAGCATCAAGAAAAGGACTCACCAAAAAAAGTCTTTGTGAATAAAACAGTGCGTTGCCATCAGCTGAAAGGCGAAATGCCGGAATACCATCGTAGCGATACACTACCAAGCCAACACTGGAATCCTGCGAGGGAATAAACAAAGACTCGGAATATGCCACTACGTCAGCAGCAGAATAGGAAGACAGCAGCTCGCCGGTTTGAACATCCACAAAATACAAGCGATCATCAGTCCACAGCGAAACAACCGTAGATTCTTCTGCCTCTGTGCCCCAGGCATCTTGCCCGGCTTGCCCCTTCAACTGAACGTCCCACACCTTTTCCAGCAAAACAGGTTCTTCAAGTGGCCGAGGTACAAGAACTGCTAATAAAAACCCAATACTTACTAATAACAGGAAAAAGCCGCTTCTTTTTACAAGATGCTTTCCCCGGGTATGATGCCTATCGGCGTGACTCCGAAGCCTTTTCGTCCGATTCCATTTTGTTCTTCCAAACATCAATCTTCTTTTTCACCTTTTCCGCGTCTTCTGCCTCACCCAACTGCATATGCAAACGCCGAATAGCAGACAAATATTGAATAGCAAGCTTAAAATCATCAATACGATTTGTCGAAAGCTCGTATTTTTCCCGATATCTATCGGCGGCATGTAAGAGCCGCTCTTTTGCAATCCGCAGATGCTTCATACGAATTTCATAGCCTTCAACCCTGGGGTCCATCCCTGCAACTAGCGTTTTCAAATTTAATAGATTCTTCGCAATGGCTGCAAAACGACCATCCAACTCAACAAAAGACCATTTCCATTTTGAATTATCACCAAAATCTTTTTGTACACTCTCAATGGCAAAGCCCATCTTGACTACCAACTCATAGCGCGAGGTATCTTCCAGCCCATCAATTTTTTCCTGCAATTCAGAATAATCACTAAAAGGCGCATCAACCCAATCACTCACAACATCTTCAAGATAGATAATGCTTTGATAGCAGGATTTCCGAGCATCATTCAAGTATGATTCGTTTTTTATGGAAAGCATGGAGCGACTAATTTGATTCAGGAGCAAATAATAGGAGGCAAGATTCAAACGTTCTTCCGCAAGGGTTATCCGCTTATACTGGCTGCCCGTTTCGTCAGCATTGACTACCTTCAGCAAGTTTTTTTCCCGTTTTTCGATTTGATCTATATATTGTTTATAAATCTTAACAACCTCGAAAAACTCCTTTTTTGCCTCTGCACTGACTTTTGCCATGCTCTTCCCCTTATTCGGCGGCCTTACGACCGGTACCGCTCCAGCAGTTGCCGCGCGTGCTCACGCGAAACATGCTCCGACCCATCCCCCGCTAGCATTCGAGCGACTTCTTCTATCCGCTGCTCATAGCTAATCTCTTCCACCCGGGTAACGGTTCTATCATCCCGCTCTTCTTTTCTTACTATTACATGATTATCGGCACGAACAGCCACGGAAGCAAGGTGTGTTATACAAAAAATTTGTTTGCTTTGTGCAAGTGTATGCAAGTGTTCGCCAACAGAAAGCGCAACCTCACCGCCAATCCCAGTATCTACTTCATCAAAAATCAATGTCGCTATCGGATCAGACTGCGACAATACACTCTTGATTGCCAGCATAATGCGAGACACTTCACCACCGGAAGCAACCGATGCAAGAGGCATTGTCGGCTCCCCGGGATTAGCAGAAATACGAAATACCACTGAATCCTGGCCATGAGGGCCGCAAACGGGCTTAGATTGTGCTGAAAGCTTCTGCTCGACCAGAATCTCAAAACGAACCTTCGGCATGCCCAAAGAAGATAAAACCTGCTGTATTTCCTGGCTCAGCTGATCCGCCTTTTGCCGCCGTTTCTCACTGATTATTTTCGCAGCCGAAAGAACAGCCTGTTCCTTTTCCCGTATCTGCTCGCCCAAAGATTCCTGCTCTTGCTCATAATTCTCCAAGGCCACCAAGGTATCTTCGGCTTCTGCGGCGTACGCAAGAACCTCCTCGATTGTTGCGCCATATTTTTTTTGCAAGCGCCTAATTTCCACAAGTCTCTGTTCCAAATCCTCCAAGCGCTTAGGATCAAACAGCATATTCCGGTGATAATCAGCCACACTTGAGGTAATATCCTCGCACTCAAAAAAGGATTCCTCCAACCGCTTGGAAAAATCCGCTAATTGCTGATCAATACCAGCCGCGGCATCAAGCGACGCCCGCGCCTGCCGCAGTTGCTGCAAAGCACCTCCGCGAGATTCAGTCAAAGCAGCAACAACCGTCTCTAAACTTGCATGCAGTTTTTCATATTGCGTAAGCGTGCTACGTTCAGCTAGCAATTCATCCTCTTCCGAGGGACGCAACTGGGCGGCATGAATCTCTTGCACCGCATAGGTAAGCAAATCGATTTCCCGTAAACGCTGCTGTTCATCGGAAACAATGGCATTGCGCCGCCGCCGCAAACGCGATAATTCAGCAAAGTCCTGCCCGTAACGCCCAATTTCATCTTCCAGCTGGCCATAGGCATCGAGTATGCGACGGTGATTCTCCTCGGCAAAAAGACTCTGATGCTCATGCTGGCCATGCATATCAAAAAGCATCGCGCCAAGCTGCGCTAAATCCTTCAAAGGAACCGGAACAGACTGCAGATAAATCGAGCCTCTACCTGCCCGTTTTAAGGTTCGCCGTACATACAAGCGGCCTTCATCCAGGGAAATATCCCGCTCTGCCAGCCAATGAAACACAGGACTATCCGCCGCAATGCTAAAAACACCAGAAACCATCGCTTCTTGGCAGCCTGTCCTAATCGAACTAATATCACCCCGTTCACCATGCAACAGGCCAAGAGCCCCAGCCAATATTGACTTCCCGGCCCCAGTTTCCCCAGAAAGAACAGTCATTCCTCCAGAAAAACGAACCGTCAGACGATCAATCAATGCGTAATTTTGGATTGCAATTTCCTCAATCATCTGATCCTCCAGACCAGTTTAACTTTGCCCGCAAAACGTCATAAAAAGACCGGGTCGAACTACGCAGAATACCTATACTGCATGACGCCCGGGAAACCTCGATTCTATCTTGAAATTCAAGTTCAACCGATGTTTGCCCATCTATTGTTAGCATCAAGTTAGTTCGCTGGGGCTCATCTATTGTCATGTACACAGTCTCATCCGGCGGCAAGACAATGGGTCGATGCGACAAAGAAAACGGACTAATTGGATTCAAAATGATAGCCTGCATTTCCGGATACAATATTGGCCCACCAGCGGCAACCGAGTAAGCCGTCGAGCCGGTCGGAGTAGCCACCAACACACCATC
>CAYNNU010000085.1:0-9316 GCA_964398645.1 uncultured Spirochaeta sp. | reverse complement strand
CCCGCATACGGACTAAGTGGAGTTGTTCTGGCAATATAATAGGGATCACGGTCAAACATCACTGTAAAACCAACCTGAGTGTTTTTGAACAAATCGTTTTCGGTAAAGAGTAATGGCCGAGTGTAAAATCTACCGCCGAATACATCAAATTGTGCCATATTTGCTACGAAGGTTTGTACACCGATCAAAGGAAAATCAAACAGAGTTCCATCTACTGCTAGCTGAAGTCCCAGAAAACGCCGCTCAGGAAAAAAGACTGAGTTTGTATAATGTCCAAGAATAAAACCGTTACCAAGTGTGGCATCCGGAATACTACCGAACATGGCGTAGAGTGGATCATTGGGCATTCCCCAGCTAAGATAGCGGATTTTTGACAAATATAATGCCAACCATCCTTCACCATCTTCATGTGGAATCCAATCTTCCTGGCGGATGGTAAATCCACTAGGATTATTATGATCCCCAGAGAACGTATAGTTAACGGTAAGATCCAAGCCGACACCAATTTTTCCGAAATGTATTTCTGGTGAAAGACTTGCGCTTTGATATGTATAGGTTTCCGGATCAGAACCGCCGGAGTAATTTGGATTTGCAAATGTCTGAACACCAAATGCAATGCCAAAATCAAAAGATGTGGAAGATCCGCTGTCTTCTCCCTCATTGGTGTCACCGTATGCGGCTGAAGCAAAAACCAACATTGCTATGGTGAAAATTGCCGCACATACAGTCTTTTTACTGTAATGCATAAAACCCTCCTATCCTTCTGTCAAATATAGAACATTTTTACGGAAAAAACTACTTTCAGCCAAAATCATACTAATAATTTTTCCATAAAGACAGTATTTTACCAATACATTTCTCCGTAGATTTTGATAGCTGCACCAATATCATATAGTGAACTGTTGTAGCCTTCGGCGCTTTCCTGCTGAATTCCGGCTTGTATTTCAATTCCGAGCAAGGCTTTATCTTCTTGAAATATTTCTATGCCATAATGTGCTGTATATATGTTAACAGAACTGTACTCAGCTGATGAAACATCAATCCCTATACCTGGTCCGTGGCTTAGCTGTCCTTCAGAAAGAAAGTTCCAACCTGTTTCGATATAGCGTTCTTTTTTTATCGAGTTATTGATTTGGATGCGCCAATTATGCTGATATTCTTCCATATCCCATTCGGATTGAATTTGGGCATTGAGATCTACGGACAGGATATTGTTCTGTTCAAGGTGAATAAAGCATGAAGGTTGTATGGTCAGTACTTTTGTCGGATATTCAAAGCGGAATATACTTGCGGCTAGCATGCTATCAATATCGTACCATTGAAAAAGAGTATGGTTCCCAAACCTTCCAAAAAGGTTTACCGCCCGGCTGCGTAATACTGTTTGAAGGGCGATCGAGTCGTCTTGTTCACCTGGAATATCTACTGAATCACGCTCAACATCAATTTGAATAAGTTGGGGAACAAAAAGGTCAACCAATCCTGCTGAAGGTCTTCGCTCTAGTTGCAAACGGTGTCCATAGCTTATTCTTGCAAGGCTTTCCTGCTGGTTTCTACTGATTGGGCTGGAATAGCTTGGAAATAGGGCGGCAAAGGGGATTGCGGTCAGATATTCTGTGTACTCATTTGCTTGTGAAAAGAATGAGGTCATATCTTCTGTCCATGCCCGCCAGCCAAATTCCTGCGGTGAAGCTTGTAAATCATTTTGAATAGTAAGATTTCTACTGATTGAGTAGCTAATTTCAATTTCCGCATCCCCAATTGTCGGGCTGTACACGCTTGCGGTGCCATTTGTTGAGCTCGTTTCGGAAAATAACGATTCAATTGCGCCAATACCTTTTTCTGTCTCTTGTTCTGCTTCTAGCTCGAAAGAATAGCGCCAGTGGCCTTGTTCACCAAGTGATGATTCTAGATTGATGATGCTTCTGCGCTGCCGTGGGTTGATGTCTTCCCGGGGGAATAATAGGAGGGTGTCAGTTGGATAGTTGTATCCGCTAGCGGTTTGAGCAAATAGTGATTCAATTGTATCAGTTTCCTGCTCAAAAAATGAACTGATTCCAAATATTGGGTTTTCTGAAGGACCAAATCCCGCATATAGCTGGAGTGACTGTTCTGCTATATAGTCAGTATCCTGCCTGGAAATAATGGAGTCGGAACCAAAAAAGAAAGAAGGAGCAAAGACTTCACTTGAAAGTTGCCCCCATATTCCCAAAAACCGCCGTCTTTTTCCCAAGCTTTCTTCGGCATTTTGATAATAGTCTAAAAGGTGTAATCCTGCGTTTTGGCTCATAATTGCTGTCGATGCAGGAGATCGGGCAGCAGTTGTTTCCAAGGTAGGAATCTGTAATTCCCCAACTGCTGTATTGGAATATGGAAACGCTAGTGCATGACTAAGTTGCAGAAGGCTCGATTGTTGTTCTCCGGTCTGGCGGGCAGCAATTGCAGAATTCAAAAATACCGGTCCAATGCCGGTGCTTCCTTCTGCCTGTGCTTCGACTGTGTGAGATAAGCTGTTCCCAGAGCCGCCCGCCATGGCATTTTGCAGATATAGTTGTACCTGTCCTTGTACTCTAGGGGAATGTAATGGACCGGCAATTGTGCGATCTGGCAAATGCAAAGAAAATTCGGCTTTTGTTACAGAAGATGCGAAACTGTTTGCCCCACTCAGATACGGCTGACCGATTAATATGCTGTAATCGGGTGCTGCTGGTCCGGTACATTGAATATGATAGGAAACAAGTGCAGAATCCAATTGATCTAGAGAAATATGTATGTTCTTTTCCTGATTCGGTAGCAAGCTAAATGTTTCATAGATTTCCTGTCCACTTTCTGAATACAAAAAAATTGTTCCATTTACTGTTGCTGCGCCAATCTCACTGTCTCCCCGTAGGGGAAATACTACTTGGGCGGCGTATTCGCTGCCCGTAGCGCGTATAGGTCCACTGATGTCCACCGTTTCGCTTGCTGTCAGTTCAATTGAAGTAGAATTGTAGGAAAGACTAGCGTCATTGTTTGTGCTTTCTAAACTGGTAATTGAATTCTCGTGCCAAGAGATATCTCCAACACATAGGATGCCCTGGCTTGTGTTACCGCTTGGCTGTGCCATGAGCACAAATACCCGCATTGTATCAGCTTGATCAAGTTGCTGGCGGGCGCTAACCGGTAGTTCAGAAAAATCTATATTCACATCAGTCCAGTTTCCATCGCTTAATTGATCAGTGATGTTTATGCTTAAATCGCGGTATACATCTTCCGGTCTTGAACCTGTAGAGAGTTCTCCGTTGTTATCCCAATCTTCTGAGATATCAAAATAGCCGGCTGCAATATTTGCTAATGCGCCGTGGTAGGAGGTGAATAATTGGCGTCCATCATCTGTTGTGAAGGGGATGCCGTTGGGGCTTGAATCAATAGCGTTGTCGTCGTCGGCATCTTCAGAGAAGGACCCTAGTTGTATGATAATCTGCACATCCGGGCTTCCGGTTTCTAATGAACGCCAGTAAATCGGAATGTTCAAGCTGTCAGCATCTCTAAAATCACTTATTCTTGCTGATCGGACTTCGGATCCGACCCAATGGCTGGATTGCTGTAGGGCGTATTCCATGATGATGTGGGGTGAGTTTGCTGGGCTTCCATTGATGCGTGGATATGCCAAATAGGGTCCGGCTTTTCCGTTGGTTGAGCTAGAATACGCCTGATCTATTATCTGTGCAATTTCCTGATTAAAGTCCTGATAGCTAATGCTTGTGCCGTTTAGTTGGGGGCTTAAACGGTAGTGCAATTCACCTCGTGTATCATGCCCAAGGTCGGAAATAGTGATTGGCGTTAGTACGCTATCGCGAGTGTATATCCGTTCAGGCGGTGCTGAAATTCGTACACCTTGAGCTGGGGGGGAAAGGCTGTATTCACCATTCCAGCTTAAGAAATCGTTATTTTCATTTGGTTGGATCGATTGTACCCGCAGGTTTGTTTGGACATTCCAACTCATTGATTGGGTTTCTTGTCCTATAGAAGCGGATACACGGGCGGATCTTGGGAGAGATGCTGAACTTGTAATTTCACTTTGATTTGGCAGGGAAAAGCCCCACATTCCCTGTTGGGAAATGTTCCAGTCTATTGAATTTCCGATAGTTCCTCTGGTTCCAGAACGGGCATGTAAAACAGGGTCATTTTCTCCATTTAGTCGAAAATAACGAATATGGAGGGTTTCACCGGGAAGAAGGGGCGGAAATACTCGTAGTGTATTACTGCTTGCATCATAGTCCCAGGAGGTTGTTGTGCCATTCCGTGAAACCTGAAGTGAGTTTTCGCTGGTGTCTGCTGGAAGAGTAAATTCAGACATGTTTTGGATTTCTCCAGAGTTTTCCAGCGGGAAGAGTTGTACCTGGGGTAGGATGGGATGTGAACGGCCATGTAGGCTATCTGGAAACCAGAACAAGGGGTAACGCCAATACACTGATCTTGCATCCTGACCATGCCATTGCAAAACGAGTGTATCTTCGATGCCTTGGGCTTCAAGTTGTAAGGGTGTGCTACCAGGCGAGATTGATAGCAGGTATTCTTGTTCATCAGGTACTCTTCCTGGTAAAACGAAGCGGTTATATCGGCCAAAGGGGCTGAATCTGCCAGGCCGGTGGAGTAAGAGGGCATGTTCAGCTTCCCAACCGCCGCCTGTATCAACTTCAAAACGGAATTGTGCTTCGCGTAAACCTAGTGTGCTTAAATAAGAAAGCCAATCAGCTCCTCCCCAAGTAAAATCAAAAGCTACTGGAGCTGTAGTCGAATCATTTTCCGGCCAGCCTTGAGAAAAAATATCAAAAATACTGTCTATTCCGAGGCCGGCGTCCCCGGTGCTCGATGCTCCCGAGTTGTATCGTACTAAGATAGCCTGTTCGTTGGAGAAGAATTCAAGCTTTCCGCTACTGGATTGATAGGTGTAATCAACTCCAGAAACTGCGGGGCGTAATTGCAGGCTGTCACCGGAATAGTTGGCATCTTCCGGTCTGGCCTGAATGCTGCCATTGGAATCTTCAATCCAAATTTCCAAATTTACAGCGTCTATTCCAGAATCCGGTAATACAAACTCAAATGGTTCTAAAGGATCAGAAATAGAAAAAATTTCAGCTTGAATTTCACCTGCTTGAGAATAGTAGCGGTCTTCCCATTCACCTTGATGGACTGAAATACGGCTGTGGTTTTCCCATTCATCACCTTGAAGGTGAACCATTACAGCTGGAATTGATTCAAATCCTGTATCAGCACTGATGCCGGTATATGCTGGAAACAGAAACGGTCCATATCCAATTACTGCTGATTGTAAGATGTCATTTTCAGATCCACGGTACCCAACAAGAAGACTACGGGCTTCCGCTGCATCAATGATTTCTGTTGATATGAAATATTGCTGTTCGATCCAAATACTGGAAAGTAGGTGAGCGTTGTTTTCAAAAGGGGATGGTGAAAATTGGCTTTGTTTGCTTCCCCAAACAAGTGATGGGCCTAAAGACACGGGCTGTAAGCGGAAGCCTCCTCCCAGTGCTACTGTGGTTTTCCAGCTACCGGAAATGAGAAAGTCAACTTCTGCATCTTCAGTTGTATAATCAAAGAGCGTAGCAGGATCTTCTGGCAAAAGAATTCCCGGAATTAATAAACGAGACCAAGGGATTTCTGGTATTTCCTGTGAATAGGATATCCCGGATAGGAATAGAAGCAGAAAAAAACCCGCTACTGTTCGGATGTCGCCCCTTGTACTATGTTTCATTACTGATTAGTATAGTAGATAAAGGGGAGCATGTAACCAAGTGAGTGATCAACAAACAGTTGCCGAGTCATTTGTTAAACGCTTATTAAGCAATCCGGCTCTTTCTGCGCTAACTCCTTTACAGCGTGAAGAGCAAATCCATCAGTTTTTTGCGGCAAACGAGCGAACGCTTGCTGCGACCTTAACAAGACCAGGTTTTTTTCCCGGTAGCTCTTGGCAGGAAATCCTGCCCTTATTGTCTTCAACTTTACGAAAACTAGTCGATGATGATTTTTTCCCTATGTTGGAACAATTTTTGGGAAGAAAAATCACCTTTTCATTTTTAGGTTTAATGGGTCAAAAAACTGTTTCTGGTGAAACTGTCGTGCGTCAGATGAACGCTCAAATTCGCTCTGCCATGAAAAAACCAAATGCACGCAGCAGTATGACCGGTTGCCATGCGGCTGTATTTTTTCGCATGTTAGAGCGGTATTTGTATGATGCCTTTGAACGGCAGGAATATATTCATTTTGAAATTACAAAGGTCCAACGATTGAGAATTGGTGCTGAAGAGTTGAAGAATCTTTTGCTTGTAACCGCCCTGCTCAAACCCGCAGTTCATCAGTTTGTTTCAGATACTGAAACCGGATCATCGCGCTCTGTCGGTGTTGTTCAGCAGGGATTTGCAGAGCGGGGCGCCAAAGCACTGCAAAAACAATTACCCGCATTACCGCAAGCAGTTGTTCAAGCTGCCGTGAATGCAAACCTGTCTTTTTTGGATAATAGGTATATTGAGGCAACGGCACGACTGGCTGCCATTCTTGCAGAGAGAGCTCGTTATTATAATCCTCTTATTAAGGCTGATCGCGGCGCAGATACTCCGGATAAAAGCTGGTTCAAAACAGCCCAGCGGAATGCAAAGGTTTTTGGATTTGACGGCCGAATGGTCGATGAATTATATCGGATTGCAGCAGAGAACGGGTGGTGAGCAATGAATCGTGAAGCAAATATTCGTGCGCAGAAAAAGGGTAGATCTGTAGGTGGCTCGCTTCTTTCGTTGATTATTTTGCTGGTTATTGTGCAAATGTTTTTGGAAGCAGTTGCAACAGCATTTTATTGGTCAGCAAATATTAAAAATGCACTGACGGTCAGTGGTTTTGTATTTGATTTGTTTTTTACCATTGAATTTTTAATCCGTTTGTTTACTTCTTTTGTTCGCCGTGATGCAAAACGCTATTTCTTTTCCAGAATGGGCTGGATTGATTTCCTGGCCTCAGTACCCTTGTTGGTTTTTACATCGGGTCCTGCTTTGCTTGCCATGATCGCGGGTGTTACCCTCACTGGCGGAGGACGATTCTTTAACATATTAAAACTGGTTCGTGCTGTTCGTATGGCTCGGGTTCTGAGATTATTGCGGGCTTTACGAATTATTCCGGAAATAAAAAATAAAGAAGCTGTCATGACGCAGCGTCATGTAACTCGAATTGCAGCTATGATCATTGTTGTTGCTACTGTTGCAGTAATGGGAATGGCTGCTGTTGGAATTTTTGTAAATATCGATTCGCCTGAACGGCAATTTGAAAAGCGGATTGCTATGTTGGTGGATAGTAATCTGGTCGAGGAAAATGCATCAGTATTGATCGATATACTGCCTGAATTATTGGTATATCGCTATAATGGTATTTTACGGTATTCAAAGTACGCTGAAGAGTTCTATGCTGATGCGTTTTCATTGAACGATTATCAGTATGTCCAGATTGGAGATCACGAATTGTTCCTTGATTTGCGTCAAGTGCATTCAATCGATGCATTTTATAGTTTGCGAATATATGTAGTTTTATTGCTGGTTTTTGTATTTGTTGTCTTTTGGTATGGATCGCATTTCGCTTATACAATAACGGATCCGATTCATGTTGTGTATCGGGGAATGACTGAACAGCAGTATGATTTGCGGGTGCGTGTTTTACCAGAGTACAAAAATGATGAAATATTTAAGCTTGCAGCTGCCTATAACCGGGATTTTCTCGCGATGAAAGCCTCTTCCGATGTTGCTGTTGGAAAGGGATTGCTTGATATTGGTGATATAACTATGGCTCTTGAGGAAGAGGATATAGATTAGCCGCTGTGATGGTTGTGTCTATGCTTCAGGTAATTGTTGAATTTCCCGGGGTTTTGAGTATTAAAGATAAACGCCGTGATCTCAATTCTATTAAGCAGCGTCTGATAAGAAAATTTCACTTGTCAGCAGCTGAGGTCGATCTTCAGCAGAGTTTACAATTTGCTCAAATTGGTTGCGCCTATGTGAGTAATGATAAGGAAGTCGGCGAATCCGTTATGAGAAAAGCATTAGACTTTTTAGAGTTTTGTGCTCCTGGAAGATTGCATGATTTTCAAATTTATAGCGAGATATATAATTAGTACTATTCAATTGGCACTAAATACATATCAGGCAAACGAAAATCCTGCGCATTTACAAGATCTTCACGTTTTGTTTCCTTTGAGATTGTTTTAATAAAAAAGCTATGCTGTAAGGCCTCATATTCGGCTGATCGAACTCGTAATTCAAAGTGAAACTCTTTTTCTTCCTGTGACGTTTTGGCAGAAATCGGCTGTGGCCAGAATGCGTAAAGTCCATTGGTTTGTTGTGCCAAGGGATACGGGTTTTCCCAGTTGCTATCTATCATTGCAACAATCTGATCGTCGATCATCAATTGTATAGAAATGTTCTGAATCGGTTCAAAAGTTAGTCCATGTAAAAGTCTTCCCTTGATAATTGGGAGGTGGAAGTTGTATAAGCTTTGTTTGTCTGTCTTGTCTTTTGGTTTATTGTAGAATGAGCGTTGAATTGAAGTGATTCGTCGAAAGCCTTCATGGACCAAAGCAAGTAAATCAGCATCAATTTGGGGATTAAGATGCACATCCATTTCTGCATAGGTTTGCCCGCGAGCTGAGCTTACATATTTGGGCTCTATTCTATTTAGAACGTAACAGGCGACATCTGTACAGCATTGTGAACCGGTTGTGTAATTTTGCTGGCTTTGTGTCCCATCTTCCTGGGCAACTTCGTTCACAACGCGCAGCACTGCTTCTTCCATGACATTACGAATATTCATCATATGTATCCTCCATGTCCGGGTCGAATAGTATCGCGATTTGTTCTTCGACAGCCGAAACGGTAGCTGAAAGATCGCGTAATGTTTCTTTCAGCGAAAAGTAGTTTAGTCCGACATAGTAGAGTTTAGAATGTATTGATAATACAATATCTGGGTCTTCTGCTTTTATTACATAATAGCTGCCAAATTCATAACAGATGTCTTGTATGGTTTGGATCTGGCTTTGAATAAAAGTTGACAGTTCAGGGCTAAAAAAGAATGAAAAGGCGATTTCAAGGAATCGGCAATCACGGTCTATATATAATACGCCACCAAAAGATCCGGTACCGGAAAAACCAGCTGTGTAGATATCTGAGTCAATATCTTCTTCTTCGATATGATATCCGAGCTCCAAGAACAAGAGGTTAACCCTACGGATACGCTCTTTCATTAAATTTGAACGTTTCATAATTATTGCATTACTTTACTG
>CAYNNU010000084.1:0-9359 GCA_964398645.1 uncultured Spirochaeta sp. | reverse complement strand
TGGCGGCAATCCCGCCGGCAAGGAAAATTCCGGCTTTAGGTAATAGTTGCAGTGCATTATTAGAGGCAAAATTTGCATATAGGCGCACAAAAATCTGCATACTGCGTACTGCTTCATGTATTCCCTTTGCTGCGGCAGCGCTGATTAAGGCTGGCTGGTCTGTGGCTTCGGCGCTGTCAATTTCTTCCAGAGCTTCTGATGGATTTTGCGAAAGATTTGAACGAGAAAGATTTGAACGAATAAATTGATAGATTGTGCTTATTCCTATTCCGGAAATTGCCTTTTCTGCAATGGGGCGCTTACCGGTCTTTTGCTCTATCCAATGGAATAACTGTTCGCTTTCTTCATCCAGGGGGACAAGATCAGTATGTCCGCCTTCACAGGGAAAGGCATGGAGGGATTCGGCGGTTTGTAACAGAAAGCCTGATCCTAAACCAGTTCCAGCTCCAACTGCGGCTAAAATATTGCCATTTCGATTTGCTTCGCAGACCTCACCCTTGTTGAGAGTTATTATGTCGTTTTTTGTATCCAAAAATGGAATACCCAGACAGATGGCGGAAAAGTCGTTTATGAGTCGCACCGGAATTGCCAGTTGTTTTTGTAGCTTTGGGGCATCGATTGTCCAGGGAGCATTGGTCATTTTGCAGCTCTCTTGCACTATCGGCCCGGCAGCACTTAGACATATTTTGCTAATTGAATGATCGGGGTAGTCGCGCGAAAACTGCGAAAGTGCATCTT
Source organism: uncultured Spirochaeta sp. (assembly GCA_964398645.1). Lineage (GTDB taxonomy): Bacteria > Spirochaetota > Spirochaetia > DSM-27196 > DSM-8902 > Spirochaeta_B. The sequence continues at coordinate 8,621 of CAYNNU010000084.1, read as the reverse complement.
GAATAGTGGAATCCGGTCCAGCCTTTCCGGCAGTCGGGTATCGCTTTTTTGTAATAAGGCGAAAGCCATCAAGGGCGCAGGATGATTTTTGTTGCATGAGAGCAAAGGTTGTATTTGTTCCGCCTATGTCCCCAACGGCGATCGTTAACGATTTTTTCATTATCAATCTATTCATACTACATGCATCATAAAATCGCAAGTTTTTCTGTCTATGGGCAAAAATGTTGCGCATGATGAAACAATGGGGTAGGCTAACTGCTGGAGGGTCCTATGGAACAGGATGGCATGAAGTATCGTTTGGTTACCCGGAGTGACTTTGACGGCCTTGTGTGCGGAATGCTTTTGAAGGAACTGGATATTATTGATGAGATTACCTTCGTGCATCCAAAGGATATGCAAGATGGTCTTATTGCTATTGATGATCATGATATTACGACCAACTTACCCTATGTCCAGGGCGTACACCTTGCTTTTGATCACCACTTTAGTGAAACCCTTCGGGTGGGTAGCCAGGAAAAGTATATTATTGAGCCGGAGGCCAAGTCAGCAGCACGGGTTGTGTATAATTATTATGGTGGCCAAAAAACCTTTTCGGCTATCCCGCAGGATTTGATGGCCGCGGTGGATAAGGGTGATGCAGCTGAGTTTTGTCGCGAGGATGTTTTGCAACCTCAGGGCTGGGAACTGTTAAATTTTATCATGGATGCCCGTACTGGTTTGGGGCGGTTTCGGACGTTTCGAATAAGCAATTATCAACTTATGATGGAGCTGATTGATTTTTGCCGGAATCATACTATAGAAGAAATTCTGGAAAATCCTGATGTGCGTGAGCGTACTGATTTGTATTTTGAACATCAACAAGCATTCAATGATCAAATGAAAAACTGTGGCCGCCAGGAAGGTTGTGTGTTGCTCATGGATTTGCGTGATCAGGATATAATTTATGCTGGCAACCGTTTTGTGAAATATGCCTTGTTCCCTGACTGTAGTATTTCTATACAGGTGATGTGGGGTTTTCGAGGACAAAATACAGTTTTTACCGTAGGGAAATCCATTTTTAATCGCAGCTGCCAGCTAAATATTGGCGAATTGATGTTGGAATACGGTGGAGGCGGGCATGCGAATGCCGGCACCTGTCAGGTGGACAACGAAAAAGCTGATGATGTACTGAAAGAATTACTTGAACGTGTTGCTGCAGGATGTGCAGGATAGGCCGGGAGGATTGAATGGGCGGTGGATGTAATGATGTTGCGAAAGCGCAACAGTACTTTGCAGAAGTGGAAGATGAGTTAGTAAGCTTGCAGGAATTAGATTCCTTTGAAATGCTACGCGAAATCTTGGACAGAAGCCGTAGCCTGCAGGACTTTCCTGAAAATCTTATGCGTGATGAAAATAAAGTGCATGGTTGTCAGTCAACAGTGTATGTGTATAGCGAACGCCATGATGATTGTGTGCATTTTCAAGCATATTCTGATGCCCAGGTTATTCGCGGTTATTTGGCGATTTTAATTAGCGGCTTGGATGGTTTGAAAATCGATGATTTTCTTGGCCATGCCCGGCAGATAGTTGAGGCTTTTGCCCGTCGAACGAATATTGCAGCAAGTGTAACTCCCACCCGGGCGAATGCTTTTGGCAATATTTTTATGCTCATGGAACAGCAGACAGCAAAACTCTAGTTTGCTTGATAGTGCAGAATGTGGCTATTCAGATAGGCCCCGTAATCTTTTAATGCTTTCAGAATAACCGTAGTTCTGGTATCGATGTTCGGGCTTTCCCACAGTTGTTTGATTTTTTTCTCGTAGGTTTCCATGGTGTATGCAGATGATTCAGGCGGTTGTAAAAGCCGTTTTGCGCAAAATGCGAACCAGCGGTCCCGTTCCTGTGTAGTTAGGGAATCTGTGGCGTTTCGCCAACGGTAACGGCGGAACAAATCAGGGATTCTCCGGTCATGGCTTTGAATATCTATTGTGTGAAGTTTTTCTGTCGGACAGTGGCGAATCTGCTCAAACATGGGTTTGTCTTCGTCGGTAAAGAATCCTCCGAATGGGCCGCCGCCGTAGATCATTAATTCGGGGTCTTCCGGCAGCGGGCGTGCGGGTCTGCTGCCATACACCTGTTGAAATTTCTGGATGAGCAAGGGGTTTCGGTATAACATTCTGGCTCGTTCGGTGCATAGCTCAATGTCTATTTCAAGCTTGCGGGCGCTTTCCTCATCTAGAACATTCATGGGCGTTATGAGTGGACAGCGGTTTTGGTGGATTTCGCTGATGTGAATGCGTTGCTCTGGCGCCAGTATTTCGCTGCTGGTGAAAATTCGTTTTCGGATTTCATCGGCACTCAGTTCAAGTATTGGAGTGGGGTCGTAGCGGAGATCTGCAACAATGATAGCCTTTGGGTTTTCCGGATTAACCCCAACCGGAGCCACAGCCGTTGTACAGCCGGCGGCACGGGTGTATATCCATTCTGTGTGTAAAACCGGTCGTCGGGTTTCCAGGTTCAGCAGGCGGCGCACTTGATCACGGCTGCGGTGGTCCCAGGCGAATTGATAGAGTTTTGGATTGGTGTTACGGATGAGTCGGGCCATTTCTATTGTAGCGTATACGTCCGCAAGGGCATCGTGAGCACCGCTGTGTTCAATGCCGTTGCTACTGGTGAGTTGGTCAAGCTTGAAAATGGTCTTGCCCTCATCGTTTTGCGGCCAGTTGATTCCTTGAGGGCGTAAATCATGAGCAAGGCGGACGACGTTAATTAGGTCCCAGCGTGAATTGCCGTTTGCATAATGCCAGCTATATGGGTCGAAAAAATTGCGGTAAAAAAGGTTGCGGATAAATTCATCATCAAAACGGATATTGTTATAGCCCGTAATACAAGTGCCTGGGCGTGAAAGTTCGACATGGACAGCCGCTGCAAAGTCGCGCTCGCTCATTCCGTTGCGTTGCACAATTTCCGGGGTTATGCCGGTTACCAAGCATGCTTGCGGATCTGGCAGGTAATCTGGGCTGAGGCGGCAGTAGAGCATAATAGGCTCTTCAACCGGCCTAAGTTCGTAGTCGGTGCGGAGGGCGGCAAATTGAGCGATGCGGTCGTACTTGCTGTTGCGTCCGAATGTTTCCAAATCGTACCAAAGGATGGTCTGCGGCATGCATTCATGGTACTACAATGCGGGCGGTTTCGGCTACACGGAAGTTATGCTTCTTTCAAACGGCTTTCATTGACCCCAACATCATCCTGCAGTATTTTTTTAACACATGCGTGAATATGATTACATTATTGCCGGAGGAGGCCTTGCGGGATTAAGCCTGCTCTATCATCTTTTACAAAGCTCGTTGAAAAATTTCAGTATTGCTTTGGTAGATAGGGAACGCAAAAGCAAGAATGATCGAACCTGGTGCTACTGGACAAACGAACCCCATATTTTTGATTCGATAGCTTATTCACGCTGGGACTATTTACATTTTTATGGTGCTATTGATGATGGAGCTGCTTGGCAGCAGCGTTTTTCGTTGCGGCCATATCGTTATCAAATGGTACGGGGGATAGATTTCTATCAGGAAGTGAACAGGCTTATAGATCAATTTCCGAACGTTGAACGGCTGTTTGGTAGTGTTGATAAAATTATTGATGAATCAAATGGTGCGCGCGTGGAAGTTGATGGACAGGAATATTTTGGTCGCTATGTTTTTGATAGTAGATTTGTACCCGAGTCATTTTTCCTGGATCGAAAAAAGTATCATGATGTTAAACAACATTTCCTCGGTTGGGAGATTGAGTGTTCGCGTGATGTGTTCGATCCGCAAGCCCTTACTTTGTTTGATTTTCGACTGCCACAGCAGGGAGAAATGCGTTTTATGTACGTTCTTCCTACAAGTGCCCGCAAAGCTATAGTGGAGTTTACGCTTTTTTCAAACCGACTTCTGAAACGGGAAGAATATGAACAGGAGCTAGAACGCTATGTTCGGGAAGTGTTATATCTTTCTGAGCATGAATATCAGGTAATCGAGCAGGAAAATGGCATTATTCCTATGACCGATCAACCATTCCAGCGGAAGATTGGAAAACACCAGTTGCGCATTGGGACCGCTGGAGGCATGGTGAAGGCCTCAACCGGCTATGCTTTTTTTCGTATTCAGAAAGATTCGGCAGCCATCGTAGAATCGCTTGAAAGATATTCCCATCCCTTTGCTCTAAAAAGTTCTCCGCTTCGTTATCGCCTGTTTGATACCCTTTTGCTAGATATTTTGCAGTACCGTGGGGAACTTGCTGAGCCAATATTTACCCGTTTATTTGCGCATAATCCTATTGGCCGACTGTTTCGTTTTTTGGATGAGCAGGGGGGAGTGCGGGAAAATTTATTGTTGATGGCCACTACCCGTTGGCGATACTTTTTTCGGGCCATGTGGGATATTGTGATTCACGGGAAGGGTAGGTCAAGATGAGTTTTATTGGCAGTGCTTGGGATCAACTCAGTATTGTTGGCAGAATTCTTGGTTTTCTCTGGTTGTTGGAGATGATCAGTGTTCCCGTCTGGAAATGGCTGTTCGGTGAAAGGGCCGAGAGACTAGCTATTAGTGCAGGGGTTCTTTTACAAGTTTCGCTGGTAGTCTCAATTTTGCTTCCAGCCTGGGGAGTGCCGCGCACACTTGTTGTTTGGCTAGCTGTATCAGGTTTAGGTTGGCTGAGTGAGCTTATTGGCAGTCGTACAGGGATTCCGTACGGACCCTATACCTATACAGCAGTTTTGCAGCCGCAGTTTTTCCGCGTGCCCGTTGTGGTGCCTCTTGCCTGGATGATGATGATGCCACCGGCCTGGGCGGTAGGGGCCTCAATTAGCGGGCTTTTCTCATTGCCATCAGGGGGTTGGCTTTTAGCTGTATTGGGCGCATTGGCATTTACTAGCTGGGATTTGTTTTTGGATCCTCAAATGGTTAGCTGGGATTTTTGGCGCTGGCATACAAAGGGAGGGTATTTTGGTATTCCATGGCTAAATTATGCAGGTTGGTTTATTGTAGCAGCGCTTATCACTTTTGTAGTTCAGCCTGTGAACCTTCCATTTGAACCGCTTCTTTTGGTATTTTTGCTAACTTGGCTCCTGCAGACAATAGCCCAGCTTTTTTTCTGGAAGCTTCCTGGCCCTGCTATCGCTGGCTTTTTTGGAATGGGCATTTTTGGGGGACTGTCCTTACTTTTTTGGACTTTTTCTAACGGGACCCTGCCGTAATCTGCTCTAGAAATCAGAAAATCACAAATTATAATCGGCTAAAGTGATACAGGGAAAATCCTTGCAATTTCCCCTTTTTTAGGGGCATAATGGGTTACGTTTCTGTCCGGATGTTTTTCTAGGAGTTTTTGATGCTTATTGAGCAGTTACAATCCATTTCTGGCAGTCCAATGCTGCCTAAATTTATAGTTTTGTTGTATATAGGGTTTAGCGCTTTACTGCTTGGAGGGCGAGGAAAGCCGAGTGTTATTCGTTTGCTGTTGCCGGTGTTCGCTGTATTGTTGGCACGTGATATTGCCTTTATGTTTTTTCCCTATGCAGCGGTAATCGCGGTTAGCGATATTGCGGTTTTTTGGGTGTACCTTGCTTGGTTTCGTGGATTTTCGGGTTCCTTGAGTAAGGATGTTGTGGCTGCTGCTGTTTCGCTGGTTCTTATTCTTTCCGTAGTAGCCTTGAATGTCTTGAATTCTGTATACAATCTTGTAGACCCATTGTTTGTACGTTTAGCAGCCCTGGCCGTTTTGGCTCACTATGTGTATTTTGCCATTGTTTTGTTTGCTGGAAGATTGACTGGAAATGCGATGCTTGTGAAGAAAGTGCGTGTTCCCATCATCTTTTTCCCCCTCTTAGCCAATAGTATGTTGTTGCTTCTTGGATATGCAGATCCCTTGGTACATGCTTTTATTTTACCGTTTTGGTATTTGGTTCATGTGATTGTTCTCATTACCTTTTCAAGGGGGGCGTCTGCTTCGACAACAAAAGAGATTACAGACGACTCACACCTATCTTCTATTATCGATTTTCTTGGTGATATAGGGCAGGTTGTTTCCGATGATGTGAATCTGGAAGTTGCCCTGCAAAAGACTGTGTTGACTGCAGGTAGAATGTCCGGTGCGGATGGTTGTGCTCTCTTATTGTTGGAAGAGGATGATCAGGAGCGTACTGTGATGGTACCGAAAGCGATATTTGGTACCTATGTGCCCCCAATGGAATTACCGCATGCTGATGCCTCAGATCCGGCAGATGTGAAGGTGACGTTTGAAATGACAAAAATTCCCTTGCCGCAAACCCCACTTGGCGAGTGTGTTGAACGCCGGGAGGCCGTTTTTATTCCAGATGCCTCAGCGGATGAGCGTATGCGTTTTAATCAGGGCGCTGACGCGATGTTTGTAAATTCTTTTATTGCCTTGCCCATTGCCTTTGGAGACCAAGTGCATGGTGTTCTTTCTGTGGTTAAGACAAATCCTGCTTCACAGTTTAGTCAAATTGATTTTGAACATATGTGCAGTTTTGGGCGTTATACATCAGTTAGCTTGCATAATATGTTCACCTATTTGCGTTTGTTAGAGAGTAAACAGGTAGAGCATGAAGTAAGTATTGCTGCGGATATTCAAAAGAATTTATTGCCGCGGAAACTACCGCAATTACCACAGCTTGGAGCCGCCGCCTATAGTGCTGCATCCTTGGGGGTAAGCGGTGACTATTATGATATGCTTCCCTTGAATCGTGGTAAAAAAATGGGCGTGATGATCTGTGATGTTGCTGGAAAGGGAATTCCTGCGGCCATGGTAATGGCAATTATTCGAACCATTTTACGCTTGATTGCAGGAGCAGAACATCAACCTGAAAAGGTTTTGCGTTGGATAAACCGGGGAATTGCTTCGCAGGTTGGTATTGAGCGTTATGCGACCATGTCCTATTTGGTTTTCGATGCCCAGAGCTTTGAAGTAACTTATTCGAATGCAGCCCACCATCCTATGGTCGTGTATCGCGCGGAACAACAGGAAATTGAAATGATTGATACGACCGGTTTGCCAATCGGTTTGGATAAGTATAGTGATTACGGTACAACCTCGGTTCAATTAGCGCCTGGAGATCTGTTATGTTTGTATACAGATGGGGTGAGCGAAGCTATGAATGCATCCGGTGATCAGTTTGGCGTAGAGCGGATGACTGATTTGTTGCGCGACCATGCGACAGATTCATCGGAAGAAATTGTGAATACGATTATTTCTGCTGTAAACAGTTTTGCCGGCGATACCTTTCAACATGATGATCAGACTCTCATGATTTTGAAGGTAAATGCCTAGGCGGGAGACTCTGTGTCATCTGATTCTGTCGCCTATGCGGCTGTTGAAATAACCTCCGACGGGGTTTTTTCCCTCGATTTTCAAGATTGGTATTTTTCCGTACCTCACGGTTTGGCAGAATCGAGGTATGTCTATTGTTCAGCAAATGGCTTGGATGAATTGTTGGCTGCATCCGCTGCAGCCGCTGCATCTGCGGATGCAGCCCCAAAAGTCGTTCGACTTGCTGAGCTTGGTTTTGGAACAGGCTTGAATTGCGCCTGTACATTACAGCTGCACAAGCGCTATTCGGGATCACTTTTGCATTATATCGGAATTGATATGCGTTTTTTGCATCCTAATGATCTGAGCATGATTGCCAATCAATTTGCTTATGATGATACGCAATTGCGACAATTATGGCAGGGGCTTGCCTCAAGCGTGCCGAAAGACGGCGGGTGTGCTGCTAGGCCAAAACGGACGACACCATACGATGGTTGTCAGATTGATGTGTATTGTGGAGATGTTCTAACTGTTCTTGCTGGAATGGCCAAAACAGCGATACAAGAAGAAAAAATTGACATTTGGTATTTAGATGGATTTAGTCCAGGCAAGAATCCGGCTATGTGGGGCTCAGAAGTATTGCAAAATATTACTCGTCTCTCCAAGCCTGGTTCACGTTGTTCTAGTTTTACCGCAGCCGGCTGGGTACGGCGCGGGCTGGCCGAAAATGGCTGGCAGGTTGAACGCCGTCCTGGTTTTGGACGAAAACGCCATATGACAGTTGGGGTTTTGGGCTGAAACTAAGCCTAAGCTTTTTGCTCGAAATGTCGCTCCAAGGCTTCTGGGTGTTGCACACTGTTACGCAGGTACTCTAGCTCTAATATTTGGCGTTCTTCTTCACTGATATGCCAGGCTATGTTAGAATCATGTAGGCGTTCTACCAAACGGCTGATAATAATCGCAGCCGAAACTGAAATATTAAAGCTTTCAACAAAGCCAAACATGGGTATGCGAATATACTCATCGGCTAAATCCATTGCCTGTTGGCTCAGACCCTGCATTTCAGTGCCAAATAGCAGCGCAACTGGGCCTGCCTCTAGGTTGAATCCAGCCGGGTCGGTATCATTGCGGTGGGGTGTGGTAGCTACTATGCGGTAACCGGCTTTTTTGAGTCCAGAGATCGCGGCTTCGGTATTGTTTTCATTTTCCCGGTATCGGTGGCGGCTAAGCCATTGAGCCGTGCCCAGTTCAACCCCTGAGCTCAGGCTGTGGCTGTTTTTATTTTCAATGATATGAATATCTTGTATGCCGCATGCATCGCAACTACGTAATAC
>CAYNNU010000083.1:0-9505 GCA_964398645.1 uncultured Spirochaeta sp. | reverse complement strand
ATGGAGATATATACTGCCTCGTACATTCTCCAATACCTCTAACTTATCCACAAGCAGCCACAGCAGCAGCACAGGCTGCAGTACCTGGAAGTAGAAGTTATTTAGCCATTATTGATGATGCAAACCATCAAGCCTCTTTTACTGGTTACATCACTTTAACTGATGGGACCCGCTATTGGATCGGTTTTCAATTTCTTTCAAACATACTCACTCCCATTGCCTTGGGAACCAGTTGGGGGGGGTATTTCAACCAGGAATTAACCAATCCATTAAACCCAGCAAATTTTGGTGTTAGTATGCTTGCCGAAAGCCAAGGACAGACCATCAACCAATGGGAAAGCCTACCCCCGGAAGCAACCCTGAACGACTACATCGTTGAATTTGAAAGTACATCTCGTTTCTAAGCACTAACACACCAGCCCCTTCCGCCAAACTGTTGAATATGGCAGGATAGCGGAGGAGGCTGCATGGTCAATAATCCCGAAGTAAATCATCCTACGCCCTCTGGCCAAGCCGTCACCGGCGACTTTGATCTACTCCAACCACAAGTCGTTTTAGCAGCTGCCGAAGCAGGCTTCGGCCTGCGCCTGGACGGCAGCATGACCCCCTACAACAGCTACATCAACCGCGTATACGAACTCAAAAGCGAAGACGGCAAGTCCTACATGGCAAAATTCTACCGGCCGGGACGCTGGAGCTTCCAGGCAATACAGGAAGAACACGCCTTTCTGCACGACTGTGCCCAAAACGATATTCCCGTGGTCGAACCCCTTCCCGACCCGGACGGCGACACCCTGCTCGAAGTACAATCCGCCGGCGAAACCGAACAAAGCTACCTCTTCGCCCTTTTCCCCAAGCGAGCAGGCCGCAACTTCGACGCGGAAAGCGACCAGGACTGGCTGCGCTTAGGCTCACTGGTTGGGCGCATGCACCTTGCAGCCCGCTCCAGCAACCCCACCCCGCTTTCCGCCTCATGCCGCCCAGTCTGCCTACCCCGGCCAATTATTACCACCTGCCTGCAGGAACTGGATCAGGCCCGGGCCCTGCACCCGGATGTCAGTAGCGAATTCATCAATCTTGCCGATACAATTTTGAAGCGCATCGAACCGCTATTTTCCGATGTCCCCCTGCAGCGGGTCCATGGTGACTGCCATCGCGGCAATATTTTGGAACGCCCTGGCGAAGGTCTTTTGTTAATTGATTTTGACGACATGATGATAGGCCCTGCTATACAGGATATCTGGCTTTTACTGCCTGAGCGGGCCGATCAATGCAACCACGAACTCAACCTGATTGCTGAAGGCTATGAACAATTTTTGCCCTTTGACTACAGCTGGAAACGCCTTATCGAGCCCCTGCGGGCAATGCGCATGCTCTATTATCTGGCCTGGCAGGCACGCCAGCGCCACGACCGCAAGTTCCAATCCGACTACCCCGACTGGGGCAGCCGCGCCTTCTGGATAAAAGAAGTGGAAGATCTGCGCGAGCAGCTGCAGTACTGCGAATAAAAAAACGGGAACAGCCAAAGCTGTTCCCGTACCCCTCTCTCCTACATAATCCCCAATTAATTCATTATATCAGCAGCCGCAACTTGCTCCAAGGGGTTGCCAAATACGCTTGGTATAATGCGTATGCAGCAATTCATGCGACTTGTGGCTCAAGGGCTGCCCCAGAAAATCCTTGTAAATGCGCTGGATTTCCGGGTTTTCATGCGACTTGCGAAGCGGCAGGCTCTTGTCCTCGGCGTATACCGCATCCATCCGCAGCTTGCGAATATCCATGCTGGTTGGTATCGGCTGACCACCGCCACCCAAACAACCACCGGGACAAGCCATGATCTCAATAAAATGATACGGCGATGTGCCATCGGCAATCTGGCTGGCAAGAATCCGGGCATTGGTCAAACCATGAGCAATGGCCACTTTCAGCTCAACACCTTCTAAGAAACTCCAGTCCGCAGTACAGCCTTCCAGCACAACCGATGCCTCTTTTATACCTTCCATACCACGCACCGGATGCACATCCAAATGCGGGAAAGGAATCTCTCGGCCGGTAATAATTTCATAGGCTGTACGCAATGCAGCTTCCATTACCCCGCCGGTTGCACCAAAAATCACCCCGGCACCGGTATGGGCTCCCAACAGGCTATCGCATTCCTGCACCTCAAGCTGGCTAAAGTTCAAACCTGCTTCTTTAATCATCCGCCCCAATTCGCGGGTGGTTAGCACATAATCAACATCCTGATATCCGCTGTCATTCATTTCAGGCCGCTCAGCTTCAAACTTTTTGGCGGTACAAGGCATAACCGAAACGACGATCATGTCTTTGGGATCAACGCCGGCCTTTTCGGCATAATAGGTTTTTGCCAAGGTTCCAAACATCTGCTGCGGTGACTTACAGGTGGAAAGATTCTCCAGGTGATCGGAAAACTCATGCTCGATGTATTTTATCCAGCCCGGCGAACAGGAAGTTAGCTGCGGCAATACTGCCGGTTTATTATCCTGCAAAGCAGCCTTTAAGCGGCTAAGCAGCTCTGTGCCTTCCTCCATGATGGTCAAATCCGCGGTGAAGTTCGTATCAAAAACAGCATCAAAGCCAAGTTGCCGCAATGCGGTAACCATTTTTCCGGTAACCCGCTCGCCGGGATCATAGCCGAGCTCTTCACCCAGGGCAATACGAACCGCCGGCGCTGTTTGCACAACAACATGCTTTGCCGGATTTTCCAAAGCTTCCCAAACATCATCAATGTAGGTGCGCTCTGTCAGTGCTCCGGTAGGACAGCGGTTTACGCACTGTCCGCAGTTTGTACACACAACATAATGCATCGGTTTTTCCATAAAGGTAGAAACCTTCAAATCACGGCCCTTATTGGCAACGGCCAGAGCACTCACCTGCTGAAGCTGCTGACAGGTCCGCACACAGCGCTGACAGCGTATACACTTACTGTCATCTTTCATAATAGAGGGTGATGACATGTCGATAGCCGTATCCAGACTGATGTCAATGAAGGTTTCGCCCTCAATTGCGTATTCGCTAGCCAATGACTGTAGCTCACAGTTGCCGTTTTTGTAACAACGCGGGCAATCGTTATTGTGCTCAGAAAGCAGCAGTGCCAAAGCATGCCGGCGAGCCCGGCGAACCTTTGCCGAGTTGGTAACAATCTCCATACCTGGAGCAACCGGGGTACAGCAGGCAGCCTGCAATGTTCGCGCCCCGACCACTTCAACAACACATACCCGGCAGTTTCCGGCAAGAAGTAAATCCGGATGCCGGCACAGGGTAGGAATATCAAGATTCAGTGTGCCTGCAGCCTCCAGAATAGTAGTATTTTCCGGAACAGACACAGAACTGCCATTTATTGTACATGTAACCATATTTTCTTTCATCTTTCCTCCGAACTAGAAGAGTATCTCTTCGCGAAAATTTTCTACTATTGAAATAAACGGATTTGCGACCGACTGTCCCAAACCACATTTAGCCGAAATGCCCATGCTCTTAGCCAGTTTGATAAGTTCATCCAAATACTCAGCCGGCTTTTCTCCCTTCTTCACCGCCTCAATTCCCTTTAGCAGCTGCTGGGTACCAACACGGCAGGGAACACATTGCCCACACGATTCTTCCTCAAAAAAATCAAGATAATTATGCAGAATGTGATACATTGAGCGAGAACTATTAAACAGCATCATCGATCCACCGGTAGGAATCCCCTCAAAGCCGATAACGGTGTTGCCAAAGTCTTTTCGCGGCACACAGTGACCGGATGAACCACCAACTTGCACTGCCTTGGTATGTCCGTCACCATACTGCTCAACAAAATCTTCCAGCAGCATTCCCAATTCAAGCTCAAAAATACCCTGCTGCGATGCATCACCGGATACACTGAAAACCTTTGCCCCGCGCGAATCTTCAGTACCTATGCTGCGAAATGCCTTCGCCCCGTCTTTCAGAATGACCGCCGCATACACAAGGGTTTCTACATTGTTTACAACAGTCGGCATATTCAAATAACCGTGTCGAGCCGGGAATGGGGGTTTATTCCTCGGTTCCCCACGCTTTCCTTCCATCGACTCTATTAGTGATGTTTCTTCTCCACAGACATAGGCGCCACTACCGGAACGGATTTCAATGTCTAAATCGATAGAACGCTTTTTCAGCAAGTCCTGAAAAGAGGCAATCCGCTTTTTCAATTCCGGCAAGAGGTAATTATATTCACCCCGCAAATAGATAAATGCCTTGCTTGCGCCGATAGCCCGTGCACATGCTGTCATTCCCAAAAGAATTTTTTCCGGCCGGTCCTGCAGAATCTGCCGGTCTTTGAATGTACCAGGCTCACCTTCGTCGGCGTTACAAATAACGTATTTCTGCGCTCCATCTGCCTTTGCAGCCCCGTCCCACTTTAATCCGGTCGGAAAGCCGGCACCGCCTCTTCCTCGCAGGCCTGACTCCTGAATCTCTGCAATAATATCCGCAGGGTTCATCTTTTTTATTGTATCCAGTACTGGTTCGATATCCCATTCGGGAAATATCAAATCAACCTTTTTTAATGCTTTTGTATTTGTTCCCATTTTCTACTCCTCGCTACACGTACTTTTCGATAATGCGTACAGCTTCTTCCGGGGTCAGATGTGTATAAACATCATCATTCACCAGCATGGCCGGGCCTTCGTGGCACTGACCAATACAGTTTGTAGAAACCAGTGTGTATCTTCCGTCCGGCGTTGTTTCGCCAACTTTTATCCGTAATTTTTTTTCTATTGCCGAAACAATAGAATCGCGCCCATGAATATAACAGGATATGGTTTTACATACCCGAATAACATGCTTGCCTCTGGGCTTGGTATCAATAAACGAATAGAAGGTTGCAACCCCGTATACGTCTGCCGGCGAAATGTCCATTGCCTTGGCAACAAGCACCATCGCATCTTCAGAAAGATACCCTTGCTCACGTGAAATATCCTGCAACACTGGAAGCAAATTTTCCCGCGAACTGCCGTAATTCTGGATTGCATCCTGAACGGCATCCTTTATTCCTGCCATACTCCCCCCTTGCGGTCTTACCGCGAAGCCAAACCAATACAATAAAAATATATCGATATTTAGTTATTCTAAACCCCTTTTGAGCCTAAGTCAAAGAAATTTAGTCAACTTTTATTTGAATAACAGAGAAATAACAAAGCAAGAGACGTAAAGCTGAATTACAAAGATTCGTAGGCTGTTACAGCCGAACGGAAGGCCTCCGGCACCTTGGTAATTTTTCGCGCAGCATAATCAAAAGCAAGAAGAACTGTATTTGCTGTCATGGCTGCCTTGCCGTCTTTTTCAATCAGATATTCCATGACAAAGCTGGTGTTTTTCATGCTTGAAATACGGCAAAACAAATCGACTTCATCGCCGTGAAACAACTCCTGCTTGTAATCCAGTTCGGATCTGACCAGGATGATCCCGCAGCCGCCGATATCTAATTCGCTGCAATCAAAATGACGCAAATAGGCAATGCGCACTTCTTGGCAGTAAGATAGATACACATCGTTTCCCACATGCCCGCCGTAATTTATATCACGAATTCCAACCCTGATCGGGAGGCTGAAACGAAACCCATTGTCGTTCTTTGTTTGTTCTTCCATCTATTCAATCTCCATATCTTCGGAATTTCTGCCGCAGCGTAATTCAGTAATGCAGGTGTCATCCCAACGGCTACCGGGATACACTTCGGTTATTTCCATTCGTAATAGCAGATCCACGCGGGCAACACGGGAAGGAATACCCTTTTCGCGGGAATACTGCAGAAAGACAGGATCATTCTTGTATGTATCCTCGGTAAATGCAGCGGCTTCAGACGCCCCGCTAAGCGGAATATACTGAACCTCCATGCAATCTGCGATCTCAATTCTCTGTGGATCAGATATCCGCCGAGCAATGTATACCGGCCCCATTTCAGAAACCATTCCCTCTGGCTGAAATCCCTGCCAAAAGCTTACATCCATGCTTTGTATCCTGTTATTCCAGGCAAAAAAACGCTCGTTACGGGCAAAGCCATTCACCAGTGCCAGAATATCGTCGCCAGCATCAAGCCGTAGCCACAGCACCACCCCGATACCGCTACCGTTTTCTCCCTCCGACCAGCCGGTAGATCGATTATGATCAAACATAGCCTGCATTCCGTATTCTCCCAACTCAAACGGACTGCTATCCTCCAGACTCGATGAGGCGCGAAAAATGTTCCCGCCATAATCCACCAAAGCCAAATCTAAAAAAGATGATTCTTGAGCGAATACATGGCCGGTGGCTCCAGCAAGCAAAAACAGCGCTAATAGTATACCTAATCGAAATTTCATACCAACTCCCCCCTCCAGTGTATCGCAGATACAAAAATATGCAATGCTTCGACTTGACGGCTGGATTTTGTGAACCTACTATTGATATATGCGCAGGAGAACCAAATCCAACAAGAACTCCGTACTCTCCATCGTCCTTGGCGGCGGAAAGGGCTCACGCCTGTTCCCCTTAACCAAAGACAGGGCAAAACCGGCTGTGCCCTTTGGGAAGTACCGACTTGTTGATATCCCCCTGTCAAATAGCATAAACAGCGGGTTCAAAAAGATTTACATTCTCACTCAGTTTAACACCGCTTCCTTGCACCTGCACCTGGCAAGTACCTATCAATTCGACAGCTTTAGCCAAGGCTTTGTCGAGATATTAGCAGCCGAGCAAACCTTCGACCACTCTGGCTGGTATGAGGGCAATGCCGATGCCGTGCGGAAAAACCTTGACCACTTTCGGCCGCAAAATCCCAGTCATTACCTCATCCTATCCGGTGACCAGCTCTACCGCATGGACCTCGATGATATGTTTCAGCAGCACGTTGAGGGCAATCACGGTCTGACTATTGCCTGCACCTTGGTAAACCGGGAAGAGGCTGCCAGTTTGGGAGTAATTCGAACCGATGAAACGGGCCGCATTCTTGACTTCATTGAAAAACCGCCCCTTTCGCAGGACATCAGTGATTTAATCATTCCAGAAAGCCTGCATCCATCTAAAAAACTGCGCGACCAGGGCTATGTCTACTTGGCATCCATGGGTATTTATTTTTTCAATTCGGAAACAATGGAGCGGGCGCTGGATAACGAGCTCACCGATTTCGGCAAAGAAATAATCCCTCTGCTCATTCAATCCTGCCATGTACAAAGCCATATTTTCGATGGTTTTTGGGTGGATATTGGAACCATTCGATCATTTTATGATACCAGCCTGAACTTGGCCTCAATTAAACCGGCCTTCAATTTTTACGATGAGCGGATGCCAATCTATACCCACCGGCGGGATTTACCATCGAGCAAATTCAACAGCAGTTTTTTGCATGAAGCATTGGTAGCCGATGGCTGCATCATTACCAACTCTACTATCCGCAACTCTGTAATTGGTGTGCGCATGCTAATTGAAAGCGGTACGGAATTGGATGGTGTTGTATGCATGGGAGCCGACTTTTATGAAACCCCAAACGAACGGAAAGAAAACCGAAAAAAGGGCCTGCCAGACATAGGAATTGGAACAGGCTGCCGCATTCGCGGCGCAATAATCGATAAAAATGCCCGTATTGGCGGAGGCTGCTCCATTGGACATGCCACAGATGCCTACCATGACGGCGATCACGGGCACTATCATGTGAACGATGGGATTATTATTATCCCCAAAAACTCTGTTTTGCCCGCTGGCACAGTAATCTAAATTTCAGCCAAGGCTGTCAGAATGTCCGGTAAAATTGCGCGGTCGGAATCAACTAAGTGATACTGTAAAACATTTTCCGGCTCTACCCAGCAAAAATCGTCATGCTCACGCCGGGAAAACTCAATTTCTGTGTGATTATTTTTTGCTACAAGAAAAGCGAGATATGCTTCGAGCCGGCGCTGAATACCTTTATGCTCAAAACCGCCAACAGCCAGCAATTCGCCAACCCGAATCGAAGCCCCTAGTTCTTCTTCAAATTCCCGCACCAGGGCTTGCTGCGGGCTTTCTTCGCCTTCTACCTTACCGCCGGGTAATTCCCAGCGCCCCCCCATGCTACCGCCGGCTTTTCGTTTTCCCAAAAGCAAGCGGCCATCGCGGTACACCACGGCCGCGACCGAGATTTCCATACTCAATCTACAGAAGAATAAAGCTTGGAAAGAGGAAGTGCAGCGTTGCAATCAGTAAAGCAAGTACACCAATCACATCCCTATTGGCAATAAAAACTGCCGTGACATGCTCCGTATCTTCGGAATCTACCGTTGAATTGCGGCGGTAATACAACAAACCAAGGGTAAAGCCGGCAATGATTCCACCAAGGGCTGGGAACAGATTCCCGATTACGGCGATATCACCGAAGGGTACAAGAAGGAACTGCAAAAAGCCGGCGATAAAGGTTACCAGCCCCAGCAAGAGCGAAAAAACGGATCCATTCAACACATCACGGTTTAGCAAAGGCGGCCAAGATATCTTTTCATCAAGTAAAGATGACGCCAAGGCGGTCCCAGAAAAAGCCAAGCTAACTACCGAAACAACATATAATTGTACCATAGCTATATATTAGCTTATGAACCACTTCGCGGTCAATTAAGCTGTTCAATACTCTTCTAGTTTCTGCTCGAAAATATGGCTCTCCTCGCCGCAGGATACAATTATGAGTACGCTTTCTGGAAACGCTTCCCCCTCGAAGGCAGTCACATCAAGCTCAACATAGATTTTGCGTTCTGCGCCAGCTTGGGCATCTATCGTATCTACTGTTTCTGCCAGCAAATCCCCGCTTGTAATATCCTTAATCTGTACTTTCATTAAATCCGGAGCTGTAAGGGATGTGGTTTCGCCTGCTAATTGTGTGCGCTCAGCATCTACCCGAACCAGAACATTCTGATCAAAATAGCCGGCCTGCACATGCACCCTCACGCCCTGTAATTCCGCTGAAGATGGATCGGGACGTAAAAAAAAGACATATATCAAATAGACAGCGATAATCAGAACAATATCTAGAATGATAATGTATAAACGCCGCCTCATTTGGCGCCGCCGGTCGGCATCATCATGCATACCAAAATGACTTGGATGCTTAAGCCTCTCATCGCGAGAGTAATGAAAGTGGGCTTCGCCGTTGGAAACCTCCCCCATCCCGTGTCGCTGTTGATAATTCGTAGTTTTTTCCATGTTTAGAATTACTCCTGCTCAATATGACGCAATAATTGATCGGCAGTACCTCGAACCATTGACCTGCCCGCCTGAAGATGACGAAGCACAGCACATATGGCCGCGCGCTCAGGATTCTGATCGGCGGCTAATTCACCAGCAATCAAGCCGGCCAAAATATCACCGCTCCCGGCGGTGCCAAGCGCCGGTGCTTGCCCATCAACAAAATAGGTGTAGCCGTCCGGCCTTGCAATGCAGCTGACATGTGATTTCGCCACAACTATGGCATTATACTGCCTGGCCACTTGAATCGCGATCTGGTCAAAGGATCGCAGACAGTCTGATATTGACT
>CAYNNU010000082.1:0-9738 GCA_964398645.1 uncultured Spirochaeta sp. | reverse complement strand
CTCCACGGTATCCCCAGGAGAACATGCTGTCTTCAATAAAGCGCTGAATATGCCGGTGGCGTTGTACGCTTTCCAGATGCATCCCTTCGGTAATAAGGGGGCCAGCTGTTGGCGGGTTGATTGCTTGAAAAATTGGATCTGCCACATGCACTCCTTTTTTGCTTCGATAGTATCAGATAGCAAAAAAAAAGAAAACGCCCGGCATACGCGGGCGTTTTCTTTTCGACTTGTAAAGAACCAATTTTAGTAGTACAGGCGGTTTCTTACAGACATTGCAATCGGCATGAGGGTATTCAAGGAATGACCACTGCCAATTACCGGGGTTATGTAGCGAATGGTAGTGTTGTTGGTTGCTCCAAGTGTATCCAAAGTTCCTTCGTACTGCCGGTTTCCATGGAGACCGGCCGGAACAAACAGACCTAAACCAAAAGAAATAAATGTTGTTTGACTAAAATAGCTACTTCGTCCTTCATTTTTTAGGCGGAAGAGAGCATTGATTGCATCGAATGAACCTTTACTGTGTCCAATTAGACGATAGGGGCGGGCACCATTGCGGTACATGCTGTAGAGTTTATATGAAGCGGAGTTTGAGTAATAGGTTTGTAGCAGATTGCTAGATCGTCCTATCCAGTAGCCTTCCAGGCCTTCTGTCATGGTTGTCCAGTCGCCACGGCCGGTAACAACTGCTGCAACTGATTGGCCGAGTTCATTGGCAACAAGTTTTGCCATTGCCGCAGCACCGCGTGAACTGCTTCCTACACCAGGAAGAACGATGGTCCGTACGCTGTTTGATGTAACCATGCGTTCAGCAGATGAGTACTTGGTAACACTCCATGAATATCCTGGTCTTACAACAATAACAGTACCGGGTGAGAGATAACTAGCGCTCCAATATTCATAGGTGCTGAGTTTCCAAAGGGGATAGTACATGCTTTCTGCATAGCTGGTAGCGCTTACGCTCTGAGCTGCGCCTACAACCAATGCGATTACGAGCAAAATCTGGACTATTTTTTTCATTGATTTCATATCAACCTCCACTAATTTTTTACTGCAACCAATTCTTGGCTACAATTTCATTGTAAGGGCGGTTTTTCAGATCTGTCAACGATTTTTGTAAGAGATGATTCACCTCATTTTTTATTTGACAGCTGGCCGAAACGGACGTAAAATAAGCAATATAAAGCAGTTCATTAGGAGGTAATGACATATGAGAAAAATTACTATTCTTGTAGTAGCAGTGGCAGTTTTGGCAATCGCAGCCTGTAGTTTCGGACAGGTCACTCCTGCCGGTGTATATGAAGGGGAAATCGGCCGAGCAGTAGTTTCAGATAACTATATTGAAATTGAAGGCCTTCTGGCAGGAAATCTGAGTGCTGATGGCGACACTTTTACCGTAACAAAAGTGTGGGTTGAGGATGCATGGCAGGATGTAGATGAAGAGTATCCTGCAGAAGCGGTAAGCTTTGATGGCGAAACCCTGACAATTGGTGAAGGGGATCAGCAGATCGTTTTGAATCTGCAAGACTAAGAACATATTTGCAAAAATATGTGAACCTGGAAAGCCGGACTTGTGTCCGGCTTTTTTTATGCGATAGTGTAAAAACGTAATTGAGAACGGCCATACGAACGTTCATCAGTACATATCAATCTTTGGATTTCTGAAGGAATTTTGTCTTCCTTTGGAAAGTGAATAAGTACCCGGCTGTCATCTTTAAGAATACTGGAGGACGATATCATTTTTAGCAGGCGTTCTTTTTGGGGGTAATCGAAGGGAGGATCTAAATAGATAATGTCAAATGCTTCTTTCCATGAGCGAATAAATCGTTCAGCCGGTAAAAAACTGCAGGAGATGTTTTCCTGGGCGATTTCAAGGTTTTTGAGCAGGACATTTCGCTTGCCCTTGTCTTTTTCTACCAGATGAATGCGGCTTGCACCCCGGCTTGCGGCCTCGAGCGACATAATACCGGAGCCGGAAAAAACATCGAGAAAACTCATGCCAGCAATGGGGCCGAGGATACTGAATAATGACTCGCGCATCCGGTCCATTGCTGGGCGGATGATTCCCGGGGGGCAGGCAACCCGTCGGCTACGGTAGGTACCGGCTGTTATGCGCATGGGGCGGCTCCTTCGTTGTTCTGTATGCGTAAAAGTCGTTGAATTTTTTCATGCTGATCTAAATTTGGATCGTCTTGCAGAAGTGAAAAAGCGGCTTTGCGCATCTTTTCGAGTATATCATCATCTTCTGGTAGGCGTGCAGCCCGTAGTTGCAAAAAGCCGGCCTGCCTGATGCCGGCCAGATCCCCCGGCCCACGAAGCTCCAAATCTTTTTCGGCAATGAGAAAGCCGTTGGAATGTTCTTTTAACGTGAGTATTCGTTGTTTTGCGTCCTCGGTTAAATCATCGGCGTAGACTAGAAAGCAATAGGATTGATGGGGGCCTCGGCCGATGCGGCCGCGCAATTGATGCAGGGATGCCAGCCCGAAGCGTTCGGCGTGAACAATAACCATGCAGCTGGCGTTGGGCACATCAATTCCTACTTCAATAACCGAGGTGGCAGCTAAAATACGAATGTCGCCAGCGGCAAATTGTTGCATAATGGCTGATTTCTCATCGGCGGGAATATTGGAATGCAGCAGGGCGGTGCGGTATTCGGGAAATATTTCAGATTGTAAGCGTTTTGCCATTTGCTGGGCGTCTTGTAGCTGTAAACGGCCGTTTTCCCGGATAAGCGGCAGGACAAAATAGGCTTGACGTCCGCTTTGTAATTCCGTGCGTACCCAGTCAAATACTTTTTGCTCGTTGGAAAGGCGGGCGAGGTGTGTTTTTACCGCTTGCCGGCTGGCCGGCATATCTTCGATGGTGGATATATCGATATCGCCGAAGCTGGTCATGGCTAGTGTTCGCGGAATGGGGGTTGCACTCATAAAAAGTACATCAGCTTGGCTACCGCTTTGTCTTGCTTTTTCGATAGTCCGTTCCCGCTGTTCAACGCCAAAGCGGTGTTGCTCATCAAAGATAACGTATTCCAGCTTATGGTAGTGAACATCCTCACTGAATGCGGCATGGGTGGCACAAATAAGAGAGCTTGTGCCGGATGCAATGTTTGTAAGTGCCGACTCGCGCTCCTCGTTTGTAAGCGATCCGCTTAGATGGGTAACATGGGGCTTTGGGTTCAATGTCTGCATGAGTTGGCTGATTGTGTTGAAATGCTGTTGTGCAAGCAGGGATGTGGGGGCAATCAGTAGAACCTGTCCCCCGGATTCAATGACGGGAAGAGCCGAACACACTGCAACCAGGGTTTTGCCGCAGCCTACATCGCCGTGCAGAAGACGCCGCATAGGAATGTCAGCCTGCAAATCGGCATAGATTTCGTGCAGGGCGTTTTTTTGCCCCCCGGTTAGGCTATAGGCCAGACTATTGATGAAGGACTGCATCAAATTATCAGGCCGGTCTGGGGGCTGGCGTTTCTGTTTGCTGTGTTCTAGGCGTATTTGTGCAATCCTAAGCTGCAGGATGAATAGTTCCTCGGCGGCGAGTGTCGCCCTAGCATTAGCTGCAGCTTCGATGCTGGGGGGGAAGTGAATATCATGTATTGCGGTGGCAGTGCTACCGCAAATATGTGCCGGCAGGGAGTCGTCTATATGTTTTGCGTATGTTTCGTAGGCCTGCTCCATACTGTTTCGTAGCCGTTTTTGCTGAATTTGGCCGGACAGGGGGTAGATCGGAAGAATCCGGTTAAAAGTGCGCGGCGGTTTGTCTGCGGGTTCTGTATCGAAGGAAGATGCTTGTAGCTCATCAAAGCGGAAGGAAAAAGAGCCGCAAATTCTATGCCTGCTTTGCGGCAGAAGTTTTTGTGCTAGAAAATTTCGGCCAAAGCACAGCAGACTTGCACTGCCTTGCTCGTCTTGTATTCTGATTTTGAGGGTCATGCTACCGCGAACAGAAAAGTATTCATGACTAATAATTTCGGCTACCGTATTGACCCAGTATGTCTGATCATTCGCATTTCCGGCTTCTGGTAGCGGGGCTGGGGTTTTTCTGTCTTCGTAGCCGCGTGGAATCAAACAGAGCAGGTCATGGATAGTGTGTATACCCATGTTGGCCAGATCTCCAGCTGAAGCCGGCCCGAGCCCGCGAACTTTGTGAACGGCAGTGGTCATTTCCGCCAGCAGCATGAATCCCCCGAATTACAGTGGCATTTGGTAGAGTTTTTCGGCTAAGAATAGTCCTGCTCTATCAACACTAAAATATAGTAGGGCAAGGAAAATTGCCAAAAGTATTAAGTTTGTTGAGTAGGTTTGTATTCTGCGGGGAAAGAGGATGCGGGAAAGTCGAAAGCAGAGCGGATGAAAAATGCGGTCTAGCATATTGATAAAATGCGAGCCCCTGCCAAGATTTGCAAAAACGCTGATTATCCGAATAACTGCCAGGATACACAGAATGAGGGCGAAAAATGAGATTACGCTTGTAATCATCATTAAGATTGATGCCAGTAACATCCCGATACGCACTTGCAGCTGAGCCTGCAGGCGGGTTAGCACCGAACTGATTAATGAAAGTACCATAATGGCAACAACCGGCGAAAAATCAAAATAACCGATTCGTAAAAACCCAAGCCGGCGAAAAAGATTCAGGTAAGGGTCAGTGATTGCGCCGAGTATTTCACCGGCCTTTCCCATGCTTTCAATGCCGCCGAACCAGCTGAGTAGAATTCGGATAAAAAGAAGTAAAAGATATAGGCTGATTAGGCTATTCGCGACAAGATAGATGGCGCTCATTGGCTTTGCTCCTGTTTGGTGTTTGGTAATTCCCGCCATACCCGATCAACACCGGGTAGGTGACTGATTTTTTCCACTACGTTTGGGCGGGAAGAGACGCGTATTTCTGCTGATGTTTCTATTATTACATCATCTTTTTCCGGCCGGGGAATATGTAATAAGACTGGGCAGTTTCCCTTTAGCTCCAAGCCAGAAAGGCCGGCGCGCAGGTCGTAGAGGGAGCGTTCGTTTGCTTTTTCCCGTTTCAAGCGGATGTGAACGGTTCCGATGTCTTTTTCTTGCACTTCTTCTGCTTGTTGAATATCTTCTACAATAATTTGTGGTCTTTCCCTCTGTGTGTCGATGGTACCGACAAGGCCGAGAATACTGTCTTCCTGTATGCTTTCTCTGAGTTTTTCCAGTGTGGCAGGGAATAGGACAAACTCAATGCTGCCGTTAAAATCTTCTATTGTTCCAAAGGCCATTTGGGTGCCCTTGCGGGTAAAAATGACACGAAATGCGGTCACCAGTCCGAGTATTGTCACAGCTTGGCCATTTGGCAGGGCTTCGGGTCTTGCCAGGCTGGCAGTTGTGGTGCGGCGCCATATTTCGCGGTATTCATCTAGCGGGTGGCCGGAAAAATAGCAGCCAAGAATTTCTTTTTCCCGTTGCAGGCGGTCGCGCAGGGGCCATTCATCTATTTTGCTAAAATCAATTTGGGGAAATTCTTCTTCGTCGGTGCCGGCGAACAGGCTTACCTGGCCTTCTTCACGGTTGCGTTTTTTTTGTGCGGCGATGTTCATGAGGGTTTCCAGGGATTCAAGCAAGGGGCGGCGGCCATTCTTGAAACAGTCAAAAACCCCGGTAGCAATGAAGACTTCCATTACCTTTCGGTTCACTGTGCGCAGATCGATGCGGTTTAGAAAATCATCGATGGATGAAAACCGGCCGTTTGCTTCGCGCTCGCTTAATATGCTGTCGACAGCACTGGAACCAACGTTTTTTATGCCGATCAGGCCGTATACGATATCTCCGTCTGTTACGCTGAATTGTTTGCGCGAAAGGTTAATATTGGGTGGACGGACGGTTATGCCCATGGAATCGGCTTCCATCATATATTGTACAATCTTTTTGGGGCTATTCACCTCGTTGGTGAGGTTGGCGGCTAAAAATTCAGCCGGATAGTTGGCTTTGAGGAAGGCAGTTTTATATGCCAGGACCGAATAGGCGGCAGCGTGGGATTTGTTGAATCCATAATCCGCAAATGGTGCCAGCAGATCAAAAATATTGGTAGCGGTTTCCTCTGGAATATTTTTTTCACGCGCACCTTGCAGATAATCAATCTTCATCTTGTCCATTTCGGCGTGTTTCTTTTTGGACATTGCCCGGCGCAGAATGTCAGCCTGTCCCAGGGAAAAACCGCCGACGCGCTGCACGATTTCCATTACCTGTTCCTGGTAGACAATAACCCCGTAGGTTTCTTCGAGTACTGTTTCAAGGCTATCGTGAGGATATCTAATAGTGGATGGTTGTTCTTTTGATTCAATGAACTGGGGAATGTTATCCATCGGGCCGGGGCGATAGAGGGCATTCAAGGCGATGAGATCTTCAATGCGGTTGGGCTGTGCCTTTTTCAGAACATCCTGCATTCCATCACTTTCAAACTGGAAGACACAGACACTTTTTCCTTCGCCAAGCATTTGAAAGGTGTTGTGGTCGTCTTCCGGAATGTCTTCTATATCGAATTCTATTCCCCGCTCACGTATCAGTTTTTCGGTATTGCGTATCAGGGTCAGGGTTTTTAGCCCCAAAAAGTCCATTTTTACCAGGCCGCAGTCTTCCAGTAGATCCATGGTGAACTGGGTAGAGATGGCGCCGGTTTTGGGGTCGCGGTAGAGGGGGACATAGGTGGTCAGTTCCTGTCTGCCAATAACCACACCGGCGGCGTGGGTCGATGCATGGCGGTGAAGCTTTTCCAGCTGGATACTGATGTCGATGAGCTCCTGGTGAATGCCGCCCCCTTCTTGCAATTTTTTTAGGCGAGGCTCTTTTTCGAGGGCCTCTGGTAGGGTAATTTTTAGTTCGTCGGGAACCAGTTTTGCTATCATATCGGCTTCGCTGTAGGGTAAATCTAGTACACGGGCAACATCACGGATAACCGCTTTTGCTTTTAGGGTGCCAAATGTAATGATTTGTCCCACCTGATCGTAGCCGTATTTTTCTGTAACATAGTTGATAACTTCCTGCCGACGTTCCTGGCAGAAGTCGATGTCGAAGTCTGGCATGGATACGCGGTCGGGGTTCAGGAAACGCTCGAACAGCAGGTTGTATTTGAGCGGGTCGATGTCGGTAATTTTTAGGGCATAGGCAGTGATGGAACCGGCGCCCGAACCGCGGCCGGGGCCAACAGGAATATTGTTGTCGTGGGCAAAGCGAATGAAGTCCCACACAATAAGGAAATAACCGGTGAAGCCCATCTCGATAATGACAGAAAGTTCAAATTCTGCTCGTTGACGGATTTCGTCGGTAACCTGCGGGTAACGCTTTTCTAAGCCGCGAAGGGTGAGGCTGCGCAAGTATTCATCGGGAGAGGAAAAATCTTCAGGAATTTGATATTCAGGTAGTAGCGGGCCGGGTTGCGGGATTTCCAAATCACATAATTCGGCAACACGCAGGGTATTTTCCATTGCTTGTGCATCTGATGGGAAGAGCTGCAGCATTTCCTGCGGACTTTTAAAGTAATATTGATCGCCACTGAAGCGGCGCCGGCTACTGTCGTTGCGTTTGTTTTGGGTGCCGATGCATAAAAGCACATCCTGAGCAGCTGCATCCTTTTGGTCCATATAATAGACATCGTTGGTTAGAATGAGCGGCAAGTCTACTTTTTTGCTTAGTTCGCGCAAGGCTTGATTGACTATTTTTTCATCGGCAATGCCGTGATCCTGCAGGCATAAAAACACATGTTCGGGTCCAAACGTTTCAGCATACCAACGCAGACGGTCTTCCGCTTCGTCCATGCGGTTTTTCACGATCAGATTGGGAACTTCGCCGGAAAGCGCCCCGCTAAGACAAATCAATCCCTCGCTATGGCTGGCTAGAATTTCATGGTCGACACGGGGTTTGTAGTAAAATCCTTCGGTATAGCCGATAGAAGATATTTTCATCAGGTTCTGATAGCCAGTCAGGTTGCGTGCCAGCAGTACCAATCGGGGCAGACGTAAGCCGTCTTCACGGCTGGCCTTGGAAAGCCGGCCATTTGGGGCAATATAGACTTCCATGCCAATAATGGGCTTGATTCCGGCCTGTTTACAGGCTTTGAAAAAATGGATAACCCCAAACATGTTGCCCAGATCTGTGAGGGCAAGCGCAGGCATGTTGTGATCCACTGCCCGTTGAACCATTTCAGGGATTCGAACCGTTGCCTGGAGCAGGCTGTAATCTGAATGTGTATGTAGGTGCACAAATTCTGGCATGGACTATCAATATAGGGGGAAACAGATTTTCTGCCTACCCGCTATTTGGCCATTACAAGGGGATTTGCCGGGAAAAATTAGTCGGCAATGTTTTGCGGCGGATAGCTGAGTGAAAGAAGGAATCGTAGGAAAATCCGTACGCTGCGTTCAATTTGTATGGTGCTTAAATCTTCCTGCTGCAAGCGTTGCTGCCAGCGCTGAGCAAACCCGTGCATTTCTTTTTCGCTCATATTGC
Organism: uncultured Spirochaeta sp.; assembly: GCA_964398645.1. Taxonomy (GTDB): domain Bacteria; phylum Spirochaetota; class Spirochaetia; order DSM-27196; family DSM-8902; genus Spirochaeta_B. The sequence continues at coordinate 1,273 of CAYNNU010000082.1, read as the reverse complement.
TGCGCTGATCAATAATATCGGCTTCCAGTTCGCGGTCGCGCACGATGGCGCCGTGGCTGGTGGCCGTGGCGAACTGGAAACTTTCGATTGCAGCTTTTCCGGCATAGGCGATGCCGCAAATACCCAGGGGATGGCTGCTGCGGGCATAGGGCGAGCCGAAGCACTGGTAGGCGGCGTGAGTGGGGAAGCGGTTTGGAATGCGAATGCGGGTAAGTATTTCGCCGCTTTGCAAATTTCTGCCGCTGTTTATGAAGCGCGAAACGGGAATTCGTCGACTGCCGCCGGAACGGCGAATTTCCAATGTTCCGTCAAGAATACCAATTACCAGTCCAAGTGCGATTGAACTTTCCGGCAGCATCAGGTTGCCGCCGATGGTCGCGAGCCGCCGCAAACCCGGTGTGCCGATGGAGTGTAGACAGCTGCGCAAGGGCGGCGGCAAAATGTTCGTTCCTAGCTGCAAAATCCGCTGTAGGGGAAAGGTCGCTCCGAATTCGAGATAGCGGTCGGTCCGACTGACCCGCCGCAATTCTTCAACCCGGTCAAGGCTGATAATCAGTGGTTGTGGAAATTTTTTGGCGGTAAGTGCGGCGGGCTGATGGCTGAACATATCCGTGCCTCCAGCAATCAGAATACAATCAGGATGGCGCCGCAAAAGTTGCAGGGTTTCATTTATGCCGGTTGGTCTGGACGGCGGGTGTTGTATTCTATTCATTTCGGTACCCGTAGCTTAGTATTCGGTTGCGCCGATATGTGTGAGCCTGGCGAACTGTATGCAAAATATGGGAGGTAACGCCTCCGCGACAGGCAATTTCACTTAATAGATCCCGCACTTCAGACTCATCAATAGTTCTGTTTTCAGCGACCAGCCAATATGTTACGAGAATTAAGGTTGGTAGAGCCAATGGATTGATTATGATGCCGTTGCGGCTAAAAATATCGACAATTTCATTGTGTTCGTCGCTGTCGACTATTCCTTCGTAGGTAACGATGTCGCAGCCTTCTGCCCGAAAAGAGGGGATAAGTACCGAGGGAACGGGCAGGCCATCCATCAAAATCATCGAGAGGCCACTGTTCTGATGGCTTGACCCCTGGCGGATAGATGTTATCTGGCAGGAATCCCGCAAGCTTTGCATCAAATTTTGATGAGGAAAGGCTTCGATTTTTACTGGTTGGCCATTTAATATAAAAGAGAGGATCATGTTGATTCTTCCTCCTCTTCTTGTGGCAGTTGATCGCTTTCTTCCTGCTGCTGGCTGGCATGGTAGGCATACAT
>CAYNNU010000081.1:0-9805 GCA_964398645.1 uncultured Spirochaeta sp. | reverse complement strand
GCCGTCAGTTTCCTTTGGAAGAAGCAGTTGGTTTGGTAAAACAGGCAGCATATGCAAAGTTTGATGAAACAGTTGAGCTTGCGATGCGTTTAAATGTGAAGAAGAGTACCACTATTCGTGATACAGTTGTTCTGCCTCATCAATTTACCAACGAGAAAAAGGTTTTGGTTTTTGCTAAGGGTGAAAAAGCGCAGGAAGCTCGTGATGCGGGTGCGGCTTATGTTGGTGACGATGATTTGATTCAAAAGATTCGTGACGGTTGGATGGATTTTGATGTGGCAGTTGCTACCCCGGATATGATGAAGGATGTAGGGCGGCTTGGTCCGATTTTAGGTCGGCGTGGTCTTATGCCGAATCCGAAGACACAAACGGTTACTATGGATATCGCTGGCGCGCTTGCAGAAGTTGGCAAGGGTCGTGTTGAGTTCCGCTCAGATAAAACTGGTGTTGTTCATTTGGCTGTTGGAAAAGTGTCGATGGATGTAGAAAAAATACAGGAAAATATTCGCCTGGTTCTTAACGAAGTGATGAAGAAGCGCCCCTCCGATATTAAGGGTGATTTTGTTAAGACCATAGCGGTTTCTTCTACTATGGGACCGGGTGTACGTGTCCTTCAGGGCGAATGGTGAGGTGAATACTATGAGCGATTATACTACTCGGGTTACTAGTGAAAAAGAACAGGCGGTTTCCTACTTAAAAGAAAAATTCGGCGAAGCAAGTGATTTTATTTTTGCTGATTATCGTGGGCTTACTGTTGAACAGATTACAGAGCTGCGCGGAAAATTGTATGAAAACGATGCAGAATTCCGTGTTGTGAAAAACCGTTACGCTAAAATTGCCTTTAATCAGCTTGGCGCACCCGATGTGTCAGGATATTTGGTTGGCCCAACTGCTGTTGCGGTATCAAAAGGCGACTCAAATGCAGTGGCGAAGGAAATGTTCGCCCTTGCAAAAGATTGGAGCATGTCGGTAAAGGGTGGGCTTGTTGGTGGCACGGTATATGATGCAAGCCAAGTTGAGGCTTTTTCCAAGCTTCCTGGCCGTCTGGAGCTCTTGTCTATGTTGATGAGTACCATGAAGGCGCCTGTGCGTAATTTGACCTGTGCTCTCAATGACGTACCTACACGTTTGGTGCGTGTTCTTAAGGCAGTTGCGGATAAAAAAGCCGCAGAATAACTATTTGCAAATACTCCGCGTTAGTCTTCTGTTAAAAGGCCATGCTATCGTGGAGAAAAAGAAAAGGAGAAGATAATATGGCGGTATCAAAAGATGAAATTCTAGAAGTAATTGCTGGAATGACTGTACTTGAGGTTTCCGAACTGGTTTCGGCAATGGAAGAGAAGTTTGGCGTAACTGCTGCTGCTCCCGTTGCTGTTGCTGCTGTTGGTGGCGCTGCTGCTGGCGGTGAAGCTGCTGAGGAACAGTCTGAATTCGATGTTATCCTGAAAGGGATTGCTGATGGTAAGAAAATTCCTGTTATTAAGGAAGTTCGTGCTATTACTGGTCTTGGTCTCAAAGAAGCAAAAGAGCTTGTTGAGGCTGGTGGAAAGGCTGTAAAAGAAGGCGTCGATAAAAAGACTGCTGCTGAACTGAAGGAGAAGCTGGAAGCTGCCGGCGCGGAAGTTGAGCTCAAGTAATTTGGTTTTGTACATGTAGTACGACTCACGGTGCCACCGGGCTGTATAGCCCCGGTGGCTTCTGTGTCTTTTTTGAGCTGGTAGCAGCGGCCGCTCCAGCGCCTCTAAGCAGGGGTAATAAGGCCGAAATCCTACGGGGGTAGTCCATGTTCGATAGAATGCAGAACATTACGCGCGTGTCGGTCGGGAGTGGCCGCGATCCGGTTCTTTCGCTCCCAGATCTGGTTAGCGTGCAGTTGCTGTCTTATGAAAAATTCCTACAGCGTGAGCGCTTTTTGGCCGGTGAACCGGTTTTGAAGCAGGGTTTGGAAGAAGTTTTTCAAGCAACTTTTCCCATCGAAAGTCCCAGTGGCGACATGCGTCTTGAGTATGATCATTATACCCTCGATGAAGAAGGGATAAAGTTTTCTGAGATTGAATGTAAACTAAAGGGCCATACCTTTGCGGTTCCTTTGAAGGCTCGGATAAATCTGGTTTTTATGGAAACTGGAGAAATTCGGCAAAAAGATATATATATGGGTGATATTCCGCTAATGACTGAGCGGGGAACCTTTATCATCAATGGTGCGGAACGGGTTGTTGTAAGCCAGATTCACCGTTCGCCTGGGGTTATATTTTCCCACGAAAAGGGCGTCTATTCTTCACGGATTATCCCGTATCGTGGGTCATGGCTTGAGTTTGAAATTGATCAAAAGAAAGAGCTAATTTATGCAAAGATCGATCGAAAAAAGCGGATTCTTGGAACTCTCTTTTTGCGGGCGCTCGGTTACGATACCCGCGAGGCTTTGATCGATCTCTTTTATCAAACAAGAACCATAACATTCAACGATGCGACTACCGCCAAAGATGATTTTGTTGGTAGCGTTTTGGCCCGGCCTGTGTATGTTGGTGAAGAAGATGCTCGAAAAAAACTGTATCGTGCTGGTGATAAATTACATCCGCATGATATTGATGAGTTGATTTATTCCGACATCAAAGAAGTGGAGATCATTTCTTTCGACGATCCCAATTCATTGCACTCTGACATCATTTTGAACTGCTTTGATCGTGAAGAATCCAAATTTACCAGTTCTGATGACGATGCAGATGAGCCGAATCGGGAAGATGCCTTGACTGCTGTATATAGCGTTTTGATGCCCGGTGAGCCAATCACTCTGGAAGGTGCTGAGCGCGATTTTCAGTCAATGTTTTTTACTTCCCGCCGGTATGACTTGGGGCGTGTAGGGCGATATAAGCTTAACAAGAAGTTTGATTATGAAAATCCTTTGCAGGAACATATTCTTACAAAAGATGACATTGTAAATACAATGCGCTACTTGATTCAGGTCTATATTGGTGAATCTTCGGTTGATGATATAGATCATCTGGGAAACAGGCGTGTTCGGTCCGTCGGTGAGTTGCTTGGAAATCAGCTAAAAACTGCCTTTTCTCGTATGGAGCGGATTGCGAAAGACCGCATGAGTCTCAAAGATACCGATACAATCAAGCCTCAGGATTTGGCTTCGATTAAACCTATTGTTGCGGCTATAAAAGAGTTTTTTGGATCTTCGCAGTTGTCTCAGTTTATGGATCAGGTTAATCCTTTGGCGGAATTGACCCATAAGCGCCGCTTAAATGCTCTTGGACCTGGTGGTTTGACTCGGGATCGGGCTGGTTTCGAAGTCCGTGATGTTCATTACACTCACTACGGAAGAATGTGTCCGATTGAAACACCTGAAGGGCCGAATATCGGTCTTATTGTGAGCTTGGCGAACTACACACGTGTAAATGATTATGGCTTTTTGGAAACGCCGTACCGCAAGGTGCTAAAGGGTGTGGCCACACAGGATGTGGAGTACCTTTCTGCAATGGATGAAGAAAAGTATTATATTGCACAGGCAAATGCTGCCTTAGATGTAAAAGGCCGTTTCGAAACAGATATGGTTTCGGTTCGCAAGAATGGTGATTATACAACTAAGCCGCCAGAAGAAATTCATTACATGGATGTTTCTCCGAAGCAGGTTGTTTCTGTTTCTGCATCACTGATTCCTTTCCTTGAGCATGATGATGCTAACCGTGCATTGATGGGCTCGAACATGCAACGTCAAGCAGTGCCATTGGTGTATCCAGAACCCCCGCGGGTTGGCACAGGCATGGAAGGAAAAACCGCTTACGATTCAGGCGTTGTTGTACGTGCCCGCCGTGGTGGTACAATTCAATATGTAGATTCTCGAAAAATTGTTGTTGCGCCGGCGAAGCCTAATCAGAAGGGTGAGCTTGATGAATATCCACTGATCAAGTATCAGCGGACAAACCAGGATACTTGTTACAATCACCGGCCGATGGTTGACGTTGGCCAAAAAATTGAAGACGGAGCGGTAATTGCTGATGGCCCAGCTACCCATCAGGGTGAATTGGCTCTGGGTCGAAATATTTTGGTTGGTTTTGTCCCGTGGAATGGATACAACTATGAGGATGCTATTCTGATCAGCGAAACGGTGGTAAAGAATGATGTATTCACTTCGATCCATATTAAAGAGTTCACTATCGATGTTCGTGAGACAAAGCTGGGTGTAGAAAAACTTACCCGCGATGTGCCGAATACAGCTGAACGGGCACTTGAGCAGCTTGATGAAGAAGGTATCGTTCGAGTTGGTGCAAAAGTGCAGTCTGGCTCAATTTTGGTAGGAAAGGTAACGCCGAAATCAGAAAGTGAAACCACTCCAGAATTTAAGCTCCTGAATTCGATTTTTGGTGAAAAAGCAAAAGAAGTTCGTGATAGTTCGTTGAAGGTGCCGCATGGTTTTGATGGTACTGTTATCGATGTTCAGCGTTTGCGCCGTTCTGAGGGGGATGATCTATCTCCTGGCGTGGAACAGGTTGTAAAAGTTCTTGTAGCTACTAAGCGGAAATTGAAAGAAGGTGATAAGATGGCTGGGCGGCACGGAAACAAAGGGGTTATTGCCCGCGTGCTTCCCGAAGAGGATATGCCCTTTTTGCCCGATGGTACCCCTCTGGAGCTATGTTTGAATCCGCTGGGGGTTCCTTCTCGTATGAACCTTGGTCAGTTGCTTGAAACGCAGCTTGGATGGGCTGCTGCTGAGCTTGATCAATGGTTTGCAACTCATGTTTTTGAGTCAGCATCTGCTGAACAGGTTGCCGAAAAGCTCAAAGAAGCCGGTTTGCCGGCGAGTTCTAAAACACCTCTGTACGATGGGCGTACTGGCGAGCGCTTTGTAAACGAAGTAATGGTCGGCTACATGTATGTGTTGAAGCTTCATCATCTTATTGATGACAAAATGCATGCTCGTTCAACCGGGCCTTATTCGCTTGTTACTCAGCAGCCGCTTGGTGGTAAAGCTCAGTTTGGTGGTCAGCGTCTTGGAGAAATGGAAGTTTGGGCTCTTGAGGCATACGGAGCAGCAAACACCTTGCAAGAATTGCTTACCATCAAGTCTGATGATATGAATGGCCGTGCACGTGTGTATGAAAGTATTGTGAAGGGTGAGCCGAGTACCCATGCTGGGGTACCGGAATCTTTCAATGTTCTTGTGCAGGAGTTACGTGGCTTGGCACTTGATATTTCGATTTTCGATTCCAAGGGCAAGCAGATACCGCTGACCGAGCGGGACGAAGAACTGATTAATCGCCAGGGCAGTAGTTTCTAGGAGGAAAGATGCGCGAAATCCAAGATTTTGACAGTATTATGATTCGGCTTGCTTCTCCCGACCAGGTTCGTGCCTGGAGTTATGGAGAGGTAAAGAAGCCGGAAACAATAAACTACCGGACGCTCCGTCCTGAAAAAGATGGACTGTTTTGTGAACGGATTTTTGGAACAACCAAGGAATGGGAATGTTCTTGTGGAAAGTTCAAGTCCATTCGTTACAAGGGTGTTATTTGTGATCGTTGTGGTGTAGAAGTTACGCATCCGCGCGTTCGGCGTGAACGCATGGGGCATATTGAGCTTGCTGCTCCGGTATCGCATATTTGGTATTATCGGTCTGTTCCTTCTCGGATGGGCTTGCTGCTTGATCTGACCATGGCAGCTTTGCGGTCAATTTTGTATTACGAAAAGTATATCGTTATCGATGCTGGTGATACTGATTTGACTAAAATGGATCTGCTAACAGAAGAAGAGTATTATGAGGCGCGCGAGCGTTTTGGTATGTCTTTTACTGCTGGTATTGGGGCCGAAGCGGTCCGCACTTTGCTGGAGAACCTCGATCTTGATGCATTGTCGGCTGAGCTGCGCCAGAAAATGGCAGAAAAGGGCGTTAAGTCTGACAAGCGCTTGCTGAAGCGCATTGAGATCGTTGAAAACTTTCGGGATAGCGAAAACAAACCAGAATGGATGATTGTAGATGTAATTCCAGTAATTCCACCAGAATTGCGGCCAATGGTTCAGTTGGATGGAGGGCGTTTTGCTACTTCCGATTTGAACGATTTGTACCGTCGAGTAATCAACCGGAATAATCGTCTAAAGCGGCTTATGGCACTGAGTGCTCCTGATATCATTATTAGAAATGAAAAGCGTATGTTGCAGGAAGCTGTGGATGCGTTATTTGATAACTCTAAGAAAAAACGGGTGGTAAAGGGCGCAAGCAATCGACCGTTGAAATCTTTGAGTGATATGCTAAAAGGAAAGCAGGGGCGTTTTCGCCAAAACCTGCTTGGTAAGCGTGTTGATTACTCTGGGCGTTCGGTTATCGTTGTTGGGCCGGAGCTCAAATTGCATCAATGCGGTTTGCCGGTAAAAATGGCGTTGGAGCTGTTTAAGCCTTTTATTATGAAAAAATTGGTTGAACGGGATGTTGTGTACAATATCAAGCGAGCCAAGACCTTGGTTGAGCAGGAAGCTCCAGAGGTATTTGCCGTTTTGGATGAGGTTGTGCGTGAGCACCCAGTGCTACTAAACCGTGCCCCTACACTGCACCGCCTTGGTATTCAGGCATTTGAACCGGTTTTGGTGAGTGGGAAGGCGATTCGGCTGCATCCGCTGGTTTGTCATGCATATAATGCTGACTTTGATGGTGACCAGATGGCGGTTCATGTGCCACTTACGCAGGCAGCTCAGATTGAGTGTTGGACACTTATGTTGTCTTCTCGGAACCTCTTGAACCCGGCAAATGGAAAGCCAATTGTCTTTCCTAGTCAGGATATGGTTTTGGGTATTTATTACCTGACCAAGGATAAAGAAGGTGACCTGGGTGAAGGCAAGCGTTTTGGCAATTATGACGAAGTTGTATTGGCTCTGGACAATAAAATTATTAGCTATTGTGCTCGCATTAAAGTGCGCATGGATGATGAGTGGGTTGAAACCACCGCTGGTCGTGTGCTTCTGAATGAAGCGTTCCCCGAAGGTGTTCCGTATGTTAATCAGACTTTGGATGATAAAAAGATTCGGGAATTGATCGGGCATGTGCACCATACGCAGGGAAGTCATACTACTGTTCGTCTGTTGGACGCAATTAAGAACATGGGTTTTCGGTACGCGACTGTTTTTGGTGCAACAATTGGTATTGATGACATCAAGATTCCTGAAGTAAAGGCGCCGATGATTGAGAAAGCCAATGCTGATGTTCAGAATATTCAGAATCAGTATATGCAGGGCCATATCACGAATGATGAGCGCTATAACCGGGTAGTTGAGGTTTGGAGTAAGACCAACGAAGATTTGACTGGCGTGATGATGGAGAGCTTGGAAAAAGATATGGGTGGTTTTAACCCTGTCTACATGATGGCTCATTCCGGTGCTCGTGGTAGCCGAAGTCAGATTCGACAGTTGGCTGGTATGCGTGGTTTGATGGCTAAGCCTTCTGGTGACATTATTGAATTACCGATTCGTTCAAACTTTAAAGAAGGTTTGTCGGTTATTGAGTTCTTTATTTCCACTAACGGTGCCCGTAAAGGTCTTGCGGATACCGCTTTGAAGACCGCAGACGCCGGTTATCTTACTCGCCGTCTGGTTGATATTTCTCAGGATGTGGTTATTACCGAAGAAGACTGCGGTACCATTAATGGTATTGAAATGCACGCCTTGAAAGATGGCGAAGAGGTTGTGGAAAGCCTTGCTGATAGAATCGAGGGCCGGTTCACGCTGGAGCGGGTTCGTCATCCGATAACCGGAGAAATCATTGTTGATGTAAATCAGGAAATTTCGGAAGAAATTGCAGCTTCTATTGAAGAAGCGGGTATAGAATCTGTACGCATCAGAACTGTATTGACCTGTGAGTCTCAGCATGGTGTATGTCGGAAGTGCTATGGACGAAATCTTGCAAACAACAAGACCGTTGAAATTGGTGAAGCGGTTGGAATTATTGCAGCGCAATCGATTGGACAACCTGGTACACAGTTGACGATGCGTACCTTCCATATTGGGGGTGCTGCGACCAGAACCAGTGAAGAAAGCCGGGTCTATTTAAAGTATCCTGTTCTGATCAAGCAAATTGAAGGGAATGTTGTTGAGGCTTCGGCAAAAGAACGTCTGTTTACTCGGAAAGGTTTTGTAACCCTGAGTCGTATATTGCAACATATTGATTTGAAATCTGGTGATGAATTGTTGATCCCGGATGGAGATAAGGCTGTTAAAGGTCATCCTGTAATCATGCGCAAGGGCAAAGAGTTGCTGGCGGAAGAAAATGCGTATGTTGTAAAGAAAGATAAGGTTCTGTTGTTAGTTGGTCAGGAACAGAAGGTTGCCATTAGAAACGGTGCTGAGCTGTATGTCCAGGAGGGACAAGAGCTTGAGGCAGAAGAAACAATTGCAATTTTTGACCCTTTTACAGAGCCAATAATTGCTGAATATGATGGTGTTGTGCGGTATCGTGATATTGATAAAGGCACAACCATGAAGGAAGAGGTGAACGAGGATACCGGGAATATCGAAAAGAAGATTACCGATTTTTCCTTGGAGGCCTTGCAACCGCGTTTGGTAATCGAGGACAGCGCTGGGGAAGAGATCGCTTCCTATTATCTTCCTGGGGGAGCTTACCTTTCTGTAGAGGATGGGGAAGAGTTGAAAGCAGGCCGTACAATGGCAAAGATTCTTAAGGAAAGTGCCAAGACTGCGGATATTACTGGGGGCCTTCCCCGAGTTGGTGAGCTTTTTGAAGCACGGAAACCTAAGGTGCCTGCGATTTTGGCGCAGGTTCGCGGAATTGTAAAGTTCCGTGGCGTCTTGAAAGGCAAGCGCGTAATCATTGTAGAGGATGAATACGGGGTTGAGTTCAAACACCTTGTTCCCTTGGGACGGCATTTGCTGGTTCGTGAAAATGATATTGTTGATGCAGCAGAGCCTTTAAGTGATGGCGCACGTGATCCGCATGATATCCTGCAAATATTGGGTGAGAATGCCCTTCAGGCATTCTTGGTAAATGAAGTGCAGGAAGTGTACCGTCTCCAGGGTGTTGTTATCAACGATAAGCACATTGGAGTTATCATTCGTCAGATGATGCGCAAGGTTGAGATCATCAACGTAGGTGATACGCATTTTATTTATGGTCAGCAGGTAGATAAGTACCGTTTCCATGAAGAAAATAGGAAAGTATTGCGGGAAGGTGGGCAACCAGCTGTTGCACGACCGCTGTTGTTGGGAATAACCAGGGCATCTTTGAATATTGATAGTTTCATTTCGGCAGCAAGTTTCCAGGAAACAACCAGGGTTCTTACCAATGCTGCAATCGCTGGTTCATACGACAGTCTGCGGGGCCTGAAAGAAAATGTTATTATTGGACATTTGATTCCGGCTGGTACAGGCATGCGAAAATACAAGAATATCAAATTGTATGATGAAAATCGGGAAGATCTTGATTCCTACATGCAGCAGATACTTGAACAACGTGAAAAAGAACGGATGGAAGCTGAGGCCAGAGAGCAGGAAGATGAAGAGCAGACAAAAGTAACCGTTGAAACTGCTTCGGATTCAGATGAATAGGGGATAGCGAAAAGCAACTTGTGGGAATTTGCTTGACAAAGTTTTTTCCGCAAGGTAAACTCGCGTTCCAGTGTATTAAATGATATGGGAGATATGACTGAATGCCTACGATAAATCAATTGATTCGCAAGGGTCGCAAGACCATGTTGAAGAAAACCAAGTCACCTGCCTTGCAGGCATGTCCGCAAAAGCGGGGTGTATGCACCAGGGTTATGACAGTTACACCGAAAAAGCCGAACTCAGCATTGCGGAAAGT
>CAYNNU010000080.1:0-9858 GCA_964398645.1 uncultured Spirochaeta sp. | reverse complement strand
CACCATTTCCATGTGTGTGGTGCTGTTTTTGCTAGGTTTGGCTGTATTCGCTCTTATGGAACTCACCCCAGGTGATATTGTTGATAACTACGTAAAAAGCCAAATGATGATGCAGTCAGAGTTCCGGCAGCGGGATAATGTCTATACTGATGAAGCCCTCGCTGCAGCCAAGGCTCGGCTTGGTCTGGACCGGCCGTTCTATATCCAATATGCCCGCTGGCTGCAACGAGTATTCTGTGAAGGCGACCTTGGCCGAACCATGGTTTCGCGGGCGCCAGTCTTGTTTCTCATTCGCGATAGAATGATTAACTCACTCATTCTTAATCTTATTTCTCTGTTCTTTTTAACCTTTATTTCCTTTGCCACTGGTATTTACTTTTCCACCAAGGTGGGAACGAAAATCGATGTGTATGCAACATTTGTTGCCTTGTTTTTACATGCCTTCCCCTATATTTTACTATTGATTTTGCTGCAGCTGTTTGCTGCTGTCAGCGGTTTGTTTCCAGTTACCGCCTATCCAGGATTTGCCTTTAGCGATGCGCCGCTGCGTTTTACGTTTAGCTATGCCCATCACATTATCCTGCCCCTGTTCGGAGCCTTTCTTTCCGGCATCGGGGGAACCATGCGCATGATTCGGGCAACCATGCTCGATCAGCTGGGGCAGCCGTACATAACCTCATTGCGCTCGCGTGGGGTGAGTGAACGGCGCATTTTTGTTGCCCATGCCTTTCGCAATACATTGAATCCTTATATCACCTCCAGCGCCAATCTACTTGCGAGTTTGTTTTCCGGTTCACTGATTCTGGAAATCATTTTTAGCTATCCTGGCATTGGACGTCTGATGTATGAGGCAGTGCGGCAGGAGGACATCAATCTGGTTCTGGCAAATATGATGTTTATCAGTTTTCTGGTGCTGTTAGGGATGCTGATCGCAGACATCCTGTTGGCAGTGGTCGATCCGCGTATCCGCTACGGGAAGGAGTAATATGAGCCGCTTTTTGTATGCCTTAAAAAAACGACCCGTGGCTTTTACCGCCGTGCTTGTATTGATTTTTCTGTACGTGCTTATGCTTTTTGCCGGTTTTTTTGCCCCCTATTCGCCGGGGCAATCCTTTCGGCAGCACAGTTACCATCCGCCAAACTTTACAATGTATTCACCAGAGTTGGGCTTTCGCCCGCAAATTCAGCACTTTGCGCTTATTGATACTATTAGTCGCGAGTATGTGCGGGTTCGTGGCGAGTATATCCCTGTGCATCTGTTTGTTCACGCCGAGCCCTACCGCCTATTTGGCATTATTCCCACCGATATTCATCTGTTTGGAACAAGCGAACCATATCAGGCCGGGGGAAGAAGCTTTCAGGATGGCGGCCAGAATTATCCGGTGTTCCTTTTTGGCGCCGACCACATGGGGCGCGATCTCTTTTCGCGCATAGCCTATGGATCGCAAATCTCGCTTACCATTGGCTTTGTCGGAATTGCCATCTCTTTGACCCTTGCAATCTTGCTTGGCGGTTTTGCCGGTTATTTCGGTGGCTGGATTGATTGGTTGGTAATGCGCATAGCCGAGTTCGTCATTTTGATTCCCGGCTTGTATCTCATTTTGTTTTTACGCTCGGTTTTATCACGCGACATGGATCCCGGGCAATCATTTATGTTGATTACGGTTATATTATCTTTTGTTGGCTGGCCCGGCAGCGCGAGGCTTGTTCGGGGGCTGGTACATGCAATTAAACGGGAAGATTTTATTGCCGACGCCCAGCTGCAGGGCATTCCAACGGTAGTAATCATCTTTCGTCATATTATTCCGCAAATGTCTTCCATTTTGATTGTAAGCATTACCCTAGGCATTCCCGGTTTTATTATGGGGGAAACGGTTCTTAGTTATCTTGGCCTGGGGATTACCGACCCAGCGGTTAGTTGGGGCTCGCTGATAAACCGTGAAATTACCACCTTGAGCAATCTCAGTAGTTTTCCGTGGTTGCTTTTGCCGGGGCTGTTTTTGCTTTTGACTACCTTGTCTTTTAATTTTCTGGGTGATCTGTTGCGCGATGTCCTTGATCCTTATCACCGTGGAAAGGGGGCCGCATGAAGACTTTGCTGGATGTGCAGGATCTACAGGTGCATTTTGATACGCAGGGCGGCTCTGTGCAGGCGGTGCGCGGCGTTTCTTTTTCGCTGGTAGCCGGAGAAATACTTGGCGTTGTTGGGGAGAGTGGATCGGGCAAAAGTGTAAGCGCTCACAGTCTGCTGAAACTATTACCAGCCAACGGAAACATTGATGAAGGCCGGGTGTTGTATCAGGGCGAGGATGTTATGCAGTATTCGCCCGATAAGCTGCGTCAGTTTCGCGGCGCACAAACAGCAATCATTTTTCAGGAACCGGGGGTGAGTTTTGACCCTATTTATCCCATTGGAAAAGCCTTGGCCGAAACCCTGCGGGCGCATAATCCTGAATTAAGCGATCAAGACGTAGAGGCCCGCAGTATAGAATTGCTAGAAGAGGTGAACATACCGCAGCCGCGTGAACGGCTGGGCAATTTTCCTCATCAGTTTTCCGGCGGGCTTTTGCAGCGGATCATGATCGCCCTTGCCCTGGCATCCGACCCGAAAATATTAATCGCCGATGAACCAACAACCGCCTTGGATGTAACAATTCAGGCCCAGATTATCGCCCTGCTATTGCGCTTGCGACGGGAGCGGAACCTGGCCATTGTGTTTATCACCCATAACCTGGCATTGGTCTCCGGCATTGCCGATAGAATTATGGTTATGTATGGCGGCCTTGTTATGGAGCAGGGAACAGCTGATCAGGTGCTAAAAAAACCGCGCCATCCTTATACGCGGGCCTTGCTGAATTCTATTTTGAGCCTGGGAGCGCATCACGAATCTCAGCCCTTGCATGTTGTGCCGGGGAATGTTCCCAATCCCCTGCGGCCCGAACCCGGCTGCCCATTTGCGCCCCGTTGTTCTCGGGCAATAGATGAGTGCCGGCAGGCGGTTCCCGTAATAAAAAAGGTTGATGGCGGCGAGCATCGCTGTTTGTTTCCTTTCGAGGCAGGAGGGGATCAGTGATACAGGTCAATAATCTACAAAAACGCTATGCCCTAAAAGCGGGCTTTTTTGCCAAAGCAGATCAGTATGTATATGCGGTTAATGGAGTAAGCTTTTCCATTCAACCGAATGAAATCTATGGCCTGGTTGGAGAATCCGGCTGCGGCAAAACATCCACCGCCCGCATGCTGGTGCGCATGTTCGACTCGGATTCTGGAGAGATCTTGTTTACTGACCGAAATGGTAGCCAGCATGCCGTGCATTCTTTGAAACGGCGGGAGCTTGCAAACGTACGCAGCAAAATCCGCTATGTTTTTCAAGACCCAGCCCGCTCGCTGAACCCCCGCATGACGGTAGAGCAAGTCTTACTCTGCGGCTACCGCCATTCTCCAGCCTGGCCGGGAACCGCAGCTGCCCGCGAGCAGGCGGCCCAAATTATGAAAGCAGTGGGAATGTCTCCCGATCACCTGCAGCGCCGGCCGGCTGATTTTTCCGGCGGGCAGCGTCAGCGCATTTCCATTGCTCGTGCCTTAATGGTCAAACCCGAATTGTTGATCTGCGATGAGGTGGTATCCGCCCTGGATGTGTCCATTCAAGGACAAATACTCCAGTTACTGCTTAAAATCCGCGAAGAATTTCAGCTTTCTATGCTGTTTATTGCCCACGACCTTTCGGTTGTCAGTTATATCAGCGACCGGGTAGGGGTTATGTACCGGGGAAAAATTATGGAAGAAGCCCCAAGCAAAAGTATTGTGCAAAACGCCCAGCATCCATACACCCGGCATCTATATGCCTGTGTACCACAATTGCATCAAAAACACGACGAAGGCTTTTCCAGCAAATACGCCGAATTTTCCCAACTCACCAGCCCCCCCGACTGGACCCCTCTTGACCTCCCCGGCCAAGGCGACTACTGGCAAGCCGACCCCAACCACCGCGTCTTCCGCTACACGTAAGCTGGAAAATTCATTTTTGGAAAACATGCTATTGAAGGGGTGGGAAAAAAGCGGTAGCCATATACTATGTCTTATGGAAAATAACCTGTGGTTGTGCAGGAATATAGGCTGTATAATACGTTTATATTGCTGAACAGGCTAGGGAGATTATTCTCAGAGGAAAAGCTTGGAGGCGAAGATGTTAGGCGGACGCTTCGCGCAAAAAGAATTCAATTGACGATAGGGGTCAATTGCCGTACCATATATGGACTGCGGAGGTTCAAAATGTCAATAAATCTTAAGGAAGATATAAAACCAATTTCCTATATCAAAACAAATGCTGCTGATATGATGAAATACATAAATGAAAATCATAATCCAATTATTATTACACAGAATGGTGAAGCAAAAGGTGTTCTAATGGATATTGAATCATATCAAGAAATAAAAGACGCATTTGCACTGGTGGGAATTATACAGCTTGCAGAAGATGATATAAAAAAAGATCAAGTACAAAGTGCTGATGAGGTATTTGCTGAATTGGAAAGGAAATACTTCTAAAAATGATCGATAAATATAAGATAACAATTCCTTCTGTAGTAAAGCAGGATATTGAAGAAATTATTTTATATTACCAAAAAGATCGCAACGATTATGCTCGACAGGTATATGATAGGCTCGTATTCAGAATTCAGACTTTGGAAACATTTCCTGAAAAAGGAAGAATTGTACCTGAATTGCAAAAAAATAATATTATTGGAATAAGAGAAGTAGTTGAGTCCTATTGGCGTATTATTTATCGCATAGAAAATGTTAGTGTAATAATACTTGCTGTTATCGATGGAAGACGTAATTTGGATGATATATTAATACGAAAGTTAAAAAGAAAATTCGCCTAACAACTGCTTCAACTTGAAAATTCCTTTGTCATGATTTTTGCAGTCACAAAAATCACGACAAGCCCTTCGGGCATGGTAATGCAAGTTAAGCAAATGTACGGACAAAAAAAGATCGCGTTTAATTCCAATTTAAACTTGACAACTTGACAAACTATTATCACTATTTAGATATGAAAACACTACCTGTCGGTGAATTTAAAACCCATTTTTCAGATATTCTGAAGCAAGTCCAATCCGGTGAGGAAATTATTATTACCTATGGACGGAACAAAAAAGGTGTAGCCGCGCTAATTCCGATATCAGAGTACAAACAACAACACTCAATTAAATTGGGATTATTAGAAAATCATTCATATTCAGTATCAGATGATTATGAAATGACCGAAGAAGAATTTATTGGAATATGATTTATCTACTCGATACACACATAGTTCTGTGGACACTATTTGATCCTGCAAAGCTATCCGATCCTATAAAAAAAATATTGAGCGATCCCGGAACAAAGAAGATCGTATCAGGCATTAATTTATGGGAAATTTCAATCAAATACTCTCTCGAAAAGCTTGATTTAGGAAATATCAATCCAGATGAATTATTAATCTCAATCAAAGAATCAGGATTTGAAATTACAGAAATCCCTCATCAAATATTAACGTCCTATTATAAATTACCTAAAAAAGAAAACCACAAAGATCCTTTCGATCGAATGCTGATCTGGCAATCCATAGAATCAGGATTTACCCTTCTATCCCATGATGAAAAATTGAAGCAATATATTTCTGATGGACTTATGCTGATAACAAATTAATTTTAATCGAAATATAAAATAGTGTAAAATACTATGAATATGCCGTATATCAAGCGCATCGAACGGATTCACCTATTGTCATGAGAATGCATTTCGCTTCGCGAGCATTTTTCACGCCAATAACGGCTCGCCGCTCATGCGGTTGTGATAAACGAAAGTAGCCAATGAATTGCAAATAAAAGTTTTCTGCATATACTATGGCTTATGGATAAATAGCCTGTGGTTATGCAGGAATAAAGTCTGTATAATAAGATTATATTGCTGAACAGGGTAGGAGAGATTATTCTCAGGGGAAAACCTGGAAGCGAAGATGTTATGTGCACATAGAAAAGGGTGAAAACGAGAACAAAAATGATAGTTCTACCATTATATGATAAGTATTTCATAAGAAAAGACGATGAGCGACAACCTCTGTTTCAGATTCTATCTGAAAAATATGAAATCAATTCAGGAATATACCCAGGTAGCTTTGTTCATATCACACCTTCATTATACATCCCGCAAATGACATACATAGATAACGATCGCAGAATTAATAAATTCTTTTCAGATCCCAAAACCATCGACTATATAAATAGAAATAAAAATTATAGCAACAAGCCTATTGTAAACTGGCTACAGGAAGATTTTACAAAACCACTAGAAATAAAAGAAAAATCTTTTGACATCATGTTTTCATTTTATGCTGGGTTTATATCGCAGTATTGCAAATCGTTCTTAAAAGAAAATGGATTATTAATTACTAATAACAGCCATGGTGATGCAACCTTGGCAATTACTGATAAAGACTTCAAATGTATTGGTGTGGTCATACGAAATGGCCAAAAATTCAGAATAAAGACCGATGCACTTAATGAATTCATAACAAAAAAGAATGGAACAGAAATTGATATCAAAAAAGTGAAGGACAAAATGATTGGAGAAAAATTCGCTAAGTATGCGTACGCATATGTATTTCAAAAAATATAAATAATAATAAAATATATCACATAAGTTAATTGGTGGATAGAAATGAATATTGGCACATAACAAGCGCTTCCAACTGACACTGCTACTGTCATGAAAATTGCTGTTCCGCTTCGCGGGCAATTTTCACGCCAGCTTTACGCAGTGCAGCTGAAGCGGTTGTTATGTCGCTTTGGGTTTGATGAAATATTGAGTTTTGGGAGAAACAATGAAAAAAATAGGCATCATCATTTGTAATCGTTATCACACATGTGCTGGAGGTAAATGTCTGCGTGCCATGCAAAACCGTGAAGGCGCTTTTTCCATTTATCAAAATGAAGAAATTGAACTTGTTGGTTATACAACTTGTGGCGGTTGTCCAGGTGGCAATGTTGAATATGCACCAGCAGAAATGAAGAAAAATGGAGCTGATATTATCCATTTTGCTACCGGTTTATTAGTTGGTTATCCTCCCTGCCCAAGAATAAAAGCTTTTTGTGAGTTTATTCCTTCTAAATTTGGTTTGAGCGTTGTATTAGGAACTCATCCTATACCTCAAAATTACTACCTTACACATAAAGATCTAGGCACATGGCAATCTGAGGTCTGGCAGGATCGAATCAAACACGTCTTACCTAATGAAGAGATTAGATTGGCATATGATTAATTGCACAAAGCGACATAACACTGCGCTCAAGGCTGTTCGCTTCGCTCACTGGACGTCTGCTACGCAGCCGCCCCTTAGCTTAAACGGTAGATTAAGAAAAGGAGATAGAAATGCTTTGGGATATTCTACAGGAGATTAGGATCAGCAAAAACCGTGAAGATATTTCAAGAAACAAAAATTATGTCGAAAACCTTTCCAAGAAGAACTTCTTTGATTCAGGATATTACGATAAAACCATACTTGAATTACAATATCAGATTGACCAACTTTCCTTATTATTCAGGACATTATATGATTTAGGATTGAAAAAGGGGCATTTTACAAAAGAGGAATTTAAAGAATTCTTTAACCAAATTGATCTTGAAGACGGCAAGGCCGATGGCAAACTTTCGAATCCTGAAAATTAAAACAAAAAAATCTAACAACTCAATCCACTGGATCCCGATTACGCGCTAAAGCGCTTCATCGGGATCCGGTGATTTCGGGCGTTAGCCGAAAGGAGGCACACAGTGGGACTTTCAAAAGATGTTATTTCGTCGCTTAGGATAAAGTTGCAGAATTTTCAAAAAGCGGATTTTGACGGTAAATCGGTAGAGGAGGTTAAAAATGAGCTTTATGAATTCTACAATATTTATAGCAATGTTGTTGCAAATATCGGCAGATGTCCTGTGTTTAGGGTTAGGAAAATTGAGAATGGGAAAGAGCATTCAACTTTGAAAGATGTATGGTGCCCAGAAGCCTCCTTGGTAGTAAAAATGGGACGAGCTAACAATATTGGCGAAGCAATGTTTTATGGTGCTCTTGATTACGAGACAGCAATAAAAGAGGTTGATGTCAAAGTCGGAGAATCTTTTTCATTGGCAGGATATCAATTGAAAGAAAAAGAAAATTTTGTAAAAAGTAGTGTAGTGATCAGGCCTAGCCTACCATTCAGAAAAAATTTGGAACCTTTTGAGCAGTTCGGTTTTGAATTGAGCGAATTTATGGTTAAAGAATTTGTTCAAATTGTTGTTCCTAGGGACGAGGCGAAATATCTTCGAAGTTGCGCAATCTCTTCGTTTTTATTGGATTTGCCATATAAAGATAGTCTTCTGTATCCTTCCGTTCAAAATAAAAATTCAGTTAATATAGTAATGAAAGAGCACGATGCTCGGAATCGATTAAAATTGAATCTTGTCTTAACGTGTAGATGCGACGCTCCCAATAAATATGTCGTTTTAGAAGTTAAGGAATTGTCCGCAGAAGGAAAGCTTCGTTTAATACACGACTATAGCGGCAAGCCGATTCCGTTGAAAGTAAATGCTCCCAAAATGAGTTTTGATGCAATATTTGGTGACAAAAAAATTCAAACTGCTGAACAAGAAATGCAGGAGCTACTAAATTTGGTTTCGGCTAACAAACGTTTGCACGAGGACACCTAACCGCGGATTCCCGCGATTAGGCGCCCGTGAAACGCGGACGTTAGAAAGGGTGAAATTATGAAGAAATTACGATATGTATTAATTTTATTACCAATTATCCTTTCGCTAACAAGTTGCCTCTATTATCACAATTATACAGTTATA
Organism: uncultured Spirochaeta sp.; assembly: GCA_964398645.1. Classification (GTDB taxonomy): domain Bacteria; phylum Spirochaetota; class Spirochaetia; order DSM-27196; family DSM-8902; genus Spirochaeta_B. The sequence continues at coordinate 987 of CAYNNU010000080.1, read as the reverse complement.
GAAACAAATGAGAAATTTTCAGCGTTAACAATAATTCCTCTTGAAGAAGAGAATTGCCAATTATTTATTTGGCATCTACAACAATTTCCCATATTATCTAGAAGGTTTGAATCTGTTGTTTCAATTGATGGACAATCAGGGAAATATCAAATTCAAGATTGTGAAATATTGATTTACGATAAAGGAAATCTTTTAACACCATATAATTTCACCAAAAACAAGACGCATTATGAAGTAGAATTTTCAATGCCTTTTTTCAAACCCGTAAATTTAATTCAGAAAGTAAAAATTACTCTTTTATACAATGATGAAGTAGTTACTATTCAAAGAACATATCATTTGCAATATCACAGAGGAATGTCATATTGGGAAGTTGCAATGGGTATTTAATGGATTATTGTAATTACTGTTTTAGCATTAAATAATAATATATTCAGGTGGAATAAAAAAGAACGAAGGGGAGGAGATTATTTGAGACAGAAATTAATCAAAATTATAAAAACCATAACTATAGCTCAGTACATCGGGTATTTTTTCTTTTAACGGTTAAAAATTTGTCTATTAGTTTATATCATTTTGCAATATATTTTTTTTATCTATGTTCCTTTGCCAATTTTTCTAATTGTACTATTATTAATGATATTTACAAAAAATTTTCGAGACAATATTAATGCTCTATTGGGGCAAGTTGGATTATTGGGGATAGTTTTTTTGTCTATTTGAATATTTTGAGTATGATGTTTTATGAATGATAATTATTTATCAAAGAAAAAAAACAACATAACAAACGCATCGAGACTGACATTGCTACTGTTGCGAACATTACTTTTCTCGCTTTGCGAGGCAATGTTCGGGCAAGCTTAACACAATGCAGCTCATGCGGGCGTTAAACGGGCGCCTCAGGCGCTAAGAAAAAAGATAATGCATTTGCCCGGTCATGAATTGACAATAGGCACACAGAGAATTATGCTTTGTGTATGGCCTTCT
>CAYNNU010000079.1:0-9916 GCA_964398645.1 uncultured Spirochaeta sp. | reverse complement strand
TGGCACAACCGGTTTGAAACAGCACAACTACATGGCCGGTAATACCGCGCATGAAGGTGTTAAGCCCCGAGAAGATACCACAACCGGTACATGCCCCGTGACCAGGAGTAAAGCGTTTGGCCTGGCCAGTCAGGTTACGCAGGTTAACCTTTTTGACCTCGAGCTTGTTGTTGGCGCCCATCTCGATCTCGATAGCGTTCTCAAGATCAGCTGGTTCCAGCGGCGCCAGACCCTTTGGCAGGCGGCCGTCTTTCTGTCCAGGACGGAAATGCGCATCCAGGTACATCATGATCTCTTTGGCTTTCTGATCGATGGTATCAAATCCCTTGTTGAATACGCCTTCGGCTTCTTCGATTGACAGCTCTTTTCCACCCAGACCGTAGATCTGTGTCAGCACCGGGGTGTTAATCCCCTCCAGCTGCATACCAGCACGCAATTCGATGGAAAGGTTACCGCCCAGACCGGAATAGGTATCCTGCCTGTCCATGGCAACCACCAGCTTAGCGTTCTTGACAACCGCGTTCAGCTCTTCGGTCGGGAAAGGTCGGATGATCCGAGGCCAAACTACACCAACCTTCTTGCCCTGGGCACGGAGGTTATCGGCAGCCGTCATACAGGTGTTAATTGAAGAACCTACTGCCATGATGATTACATCGGCATCGGCTGTCAGATACTCACCAACCACGTCATACTCACGGCCGGCAAAGTCCTTAAACTCCTTAAAAACCTTCTTGATAACCTTTTTGGCACCCTTCACGGCTTCGGCCAGCTGAACGTGGTTATTGCCCTGGTCAGGGTCGTTCATGTAACAACCAACCGAAATCGGATTCTTGGTATCAACAGTCGAGAAAACCTCTTTGTATGGTCCGATAAAATCCTGAACATCTTTTCCATCTTCAAAGACCTCTACCCGACGCTTCTGGTGCGAGGTAAAGAATCCGTCAGAAGAAACGATAATCGGCAACCGGACATCCTCGTCCTCACCAATCTTGGGTGCGCAAATATTCAGGTCGTAAACCTCTTGCGGGTCCTTGGCCATCATGATCAACCAACCGGTGTTAAGCGCCATCATGATATCTGAGTGGTCACATTTGATGTCCAACGGACCGGAAACGCTACGATTGATAACGTTAAGCACCATTGGGAAACGGGTCCCGGACTGCACCGGCAGCTGCTCCATGGCGTAAAGCAACCCGTTGGCGCTGGTCGCGTTCAGTACACGCCCGCCAGCGGTAGATGCACCATAGGAGATACCCGCTGCACCGTGCTCCCCGTCACCGGGAATCATGTTAACGGTATTTTCGCCGTTGGCCTTGAGCTCATCCAGGTACTCTGGCACCTGGGTCGATGGGGTTATGGGAAAGTACCCCATAACATGATAGTTAATCTGACTGGCTGCGAGCGCGGCAAGTTCGTTCCCGCTCTCAACCTTGTATACTTGTTTCTTTGCCATACTTTGCTCTCCTATGCCTTAGCTGTGGTTCTGAACCAGGTCTTTGTCCGAAAAGAGCTTGACCGTGATATCTGCCATGTTTTGCTCGGCTTCTACCGCTTCGGTAAGCGCTTCGACAGGACAGACCTCAACACACTTCAGGCAGCCTTTGCAGTACTGGTAATCGATTCCCTTCATGAACATTGCGTCCTTGCCGGTTTTCTCGTTCAATTCTTTACGGAAAACCATACAGAGGTCTGAACAGACAACATCACAGAAACCGCAGTTAGTACATTTTTCTGCATGGAATAATGGAATCTTACCGGCACGTCCCGGGGATAGATCTTTGTTAACTGTATTGCCGGGGTTGGTTACAGTACCGCCTGCAATTTGGTTTTCGTATCCTAAAACAGGCTCGGCTACAGCATATGGCTTGAAGGAATATTCGCTTTTTTCAGCAACATCCTTGATTTCCAGGCTGTCAAAACCCTGCTGAATTGCACGCAGGTTTGGAGCTAGCAGTTCAGGATACTTGGCACCGATGATATCTTCGAACATTGAATTGATGTGTTTCAGTTCGATAAAGTCGGTTGCCTTGGCGATAGCACCCAGCAGAACACCGTTGATTTTAACCTTTTCGGCCAGCGCTATGCCTGTGGCATCTACTGAACCAATTTTGGCTTTCGGGATCTTCAAAAGATCCTGCAATTCTTCCGGCGATTTGCGGGAGTTTACGATAAAAATTGTTTCTTCGTCACATCCGAGGGTTACAGGTAAACTGCTTATGATAGCTTCCTGGAATACCACAACAATGTTTGGTTCCTCGATAGGACTAGAGACCTTGATAGGTGTATCACTTTCAGCAAAACGTATGAATGCCTTAACCGGACTACCAGTCTTTTCTGAACCATAGGATGCGAAACTGGCGACATTCAGTCCCAGGTATTTTAGTCCGACCTCTGCGAGCATTTTTCCTGCAAGGTTAGCTCCTAGACCGCCGATACTCTCGAACCGGATTTCAAACAATCCGTATTCATCCGTCTTTTTCAAGATTGCCACTCTTTCCTCCTTTCTTTCCTTTCTGCTTTTGGCCCTCTGTATTCCAGTGACCGCAAAATAGGATTGAAGCATATCGGTTGCATTCCGAAATGAGCTCTTTTGATTTATACCAAAAATACAAGAAAGTAAACCCCCTTTACAAAATTACTTAATTTTTTTACTAAGATTTTTCGTGATTTCACGATTCTTTTTCTGTACTATGATATTTTTTTGCGAAAATTTATTGAAAATGATAAAAATTACAAAGAAATATACAAAAATTACCAATATTATTCGTAAAATTATTTCGTAATTAAGTAGAATTCAGGAATTCAGCACCATATTTTACCGAAATCCAAACATTTTTTTATTGAATTCTCATAAAAATCGAACAATTAAATATGTGAAAAATCTTTGGCATTAGGTGTTGTTGATTTAATACCAGATATCTGGTCATATTATCTGGGAGATACAACATGTCCGTACTACAGTCAATTTTACTGGGAATTATCCAGGGGATAAGTGAGTTTTTGCCGGTTAGCAGTTCCGGACATTTGCTGGTGCTGCGAGAGATCATGGATATTGATGGAATTCCTGTGCTTTATGATGTTCTTTTGCATGTTGCAACCCTCTTGGTTGTTATGTGGTTTTTTCGCCGCCGGATTATTGAGATTTGTGTTTCTCTATTTCGTTTGCTTCGCCGGAATGGCAGTGCGGAAGATGCGCGAAATGGTCGGCTTGCCGGGATTTTGATTGTTGGTACGGTTTTTACGGCTGGAGTCGGCTTGGGTGTGCGCAGTCTGCCGGAATTTGCCAGCATTTCCTGGACTGGTTTCATGTTTTTGCTTACCGCAGCTGTGCTGGTGGCCTCGGATTTTCTGGGTACCCGCCGGGCAGGATTGGCTAGCAGCTCGCCGGCTAGTGGGGGTGAGATTCGCCTGCGCAGCGGGATTATTGCTGGCTTGGTGCAGGGTCTGGCGGTTTTTCCCGGCTTGAGTCGGTCCGGCAGCACGATAGCAGCTACCATTGCCAGCGGGGTTCCGCGGGAAAAAGCTGGTGAGTTTTCGTTTTTGCTTTCGATACCGGCTATTGCCGGGGCTATGGTGCTTGAGATTGGCAATATGCAAAGTTTGCGCGGTTTGGTTTCTCCGGCTGCAGTTGTTGCCGGATTTATTGCCGCCATGCTTGTGGGTTACGCATCCCTGCGCTTGTTGGTTCATTTGATTAAGGGTGGAAAATTATGGGTTTTTAGCCTGTACTTGGTTCCGCTTGCTTTGTGGGTGCTGTTGGCCTTGTAGGCTGGTGGCTGGCGTGGCGCGGCCGGTGGCTGCGGCAGCTCAGGTCATGCTGGCCAGAAATGATTGTATTTCTGGCAGCAACTCGTCGGAATTGCGCTGGCTGCGACGGGTTTCCGGCAGGGATTGCAGGAATAGGGAGCCGTAGCGTTTGGTTTGGATGCGTGTGTCGCTCACAATTACAACGCCATGGTCAGTGGCGGTTCGCATCAGCCTGCCGAATCCTTGGGTAAAGCGCATTATTGCTTCGGGAACGGACAAATGCATAAACGAGCTTTTCCCTTCGGCTTCCAGCGCATCGCAGCGGGCCTGATGAATCGGCTCGCTTGGAACCGGAAACGGCAGACGGGTGATAATCAAAAGACGTAAACTATTGCCAGGTGCATCAACCCCCTCCCAAAAGCTTTGAGTTGCAAACAGCACACTGCTTTCATCGCGATTAAAGCGTTCAAGCAGGCGGGCGCGGTGATCATCTCCTTGTTTGAGAATCAAAAGATTGCTATCGCGTAAACGACTGACGGTTTGCTCATACATTTCCTGCAGCAGGCTGTAACTGGTAAAAAGCACTAAAGCCGAGCCACCGGATGCTTCGATAGCTGCCGGGATGAAATCAGCCAAGTACGCAGTGTAATCTTCTTTTGCACTCGGCTCGGGCGCATCAGCTGGAATTCCAAGAAGAACCCGCTCAGGGTAATTGAAGGGTGATGGCAAAGATGCATGGGTGACTCTTTCTGGATCTAGTTCGGAAATACCCATTCGCTGGTCAAAAAATCGGAAAGATGAGCGAATTGTGAGTGTTGCACTGCAGCAAACTACCGTGGATAAGGGCTCAAACAGCTTTTCTTGCAAAATTGGCCCTACATGAAGGGGGGTGATGGTGAACTGTATGTATGGATCATTCTTGCTGGTGCGTTTGCGTTCAAGCCAAAAAACATCACGTGCCGGGCCGCTTTGAGATCCAGTTTGTTGATATACAGATCCGATGATTTTGCATACATCCGCCGCATCTTCTAGCCGTCGGCAAAGGGAGCGGCTTTCCACTACCTCCGGCTCATCCAAGCTGGAATCGGGAATGTTTTTGAAAGCTTCTTTTAGAATATCGGTTAACGTAGTGATGCTTTTGTGCAGTTGCAAGAGGGGCTGCAGAACCCCTTGCTCAGTGGTTTCCTCGGGCGAATTATTGCCCATAATTCGTAAGGTTGAGCTGGTGCCCATTACAGCCTGGGCGGATGCATCCAGCATTTCAGCGCTGGTTTCAATTGCGCGAATCAGGGGCGGCAGCTGGGAGATATCGGCAACACCCAGCTGCTCCAGAATCAGAAGCGGCCCAAATTGAGAGCCGCGTCGCTGGCGGTATAGCATGCGCAGGTATTTTCGCAGGCTTAAGCGGCTAAAAGAGCGTGAGAAGTACGATGTAGCACTGCGCTCAATATTATGAGCCTCGTCCATAATGAGGCGGTGAAAGCCAGGTAAAATAAGGGTCGGGCTGAAGCCCGAAGATGAAGAATCCCGCAATGCAATATCAGCAAATAAAAGATGATGGTTTGCAACCAGAATTTGTGCTGATGCTGCTTCCTTGCGGGCTTTAATCAAAAAACATGAGTCATGATATCGGCAGCGGCGGCCAGTGCAGGAATCTGCGTCGGCACAAACAGTACTCCAACTTTCCGCCTCGGGCAAGAAAGGCAGGTTGGCCTTGTCGCCAGTATCGCTTGTTGCTGCCCAGTCGGCAATTGCCTGCAGATCGGCAGGAACATCCTCAAATAAATTGCGGTTTTCTTCCAGTTGTTCCGCCAATCGATGTTGGCATACATAGTTTGAGCGGCCCTTAATCAGTACGGTTTTACAGCGGGTATCCAGAATGCGTTGAACTGCAGGGATATCTTTTTCCATCAATTGCTGCTGAAGATTTATGGTAGCTGTGGAAACTACCACCCGCTCATCATTTGTATGAGCCCATGCAAGGGCAGGAAGAAGATAGGCGTAGGATTTTCCGACCCCGGTTCCTGCCTCGATCAGGCTGATGCTGTCGGTATTAAATGCCTTGGAAACGATCTGCAACATTTCAATTTGACTCTCCCGAGCCTCAAAGGCTGGGTGAATTTGGGATAGGCGTCCGCCGGCATCGATTGTTGCTGCCAAGTCATCACTATTTAGCAGGCTGGTGGTTCGTGGCGGGATCGGCTTGGTAACGACATATACATTTTCAGCTTCATTATCGATGATGTAAAAGCCGATACCCAGCTGACCAAGCTGGGAGGCCACGCGGATGTCGGCTGGACTGGGAATGAGCTGTCCCGATGGGTGATTGTGAATAATGACATCACCGCCCGTGGTGTGTGGGGCTGGTGCAGGAACCTGGTCGATGCAGCCGCGTGCAACCGCCTCAATCTCTAGTAACTGCAGGTTGGAGTCTACCTTTCCGGTAAATAAAACTTCCTGCCCGCCGGTTTCGGCAATTTCCTGTCGGATTATTTCGCGTATTTCAGCGGATGCATGGTCGGCAAAAAGCATGGAATCTCCTGGTGGAATTGTATGCTAGACGCATGGATGGACGCAAGCAAAAAAAAGACTGCCCGCGAAGGACAGTCTTTTCGTGCGGCAGGTTGCTACACAACTATTATTGCACGATTGCAATGATATCGGAGAATGAAACGATCAAATGGTCTTCACCTTCGATTGAAACAACGGTGCCCGCATATTTATCATGCATAACCCGGTCACCCACCTTCACTTTGATGTCTTCATCGTCGCCGACTGCAACCACAACAGCAGTCTGGGTTTTTTCCTGAGCTGTCTGGGGTATGTATAAGCCGCCTTTCGTTTTTTCCTCTGCTTCTTCGTTCTTGAGCAGAACACGATCGCCCAATGGTGTAATCTTCATAGTGCCTCCATATTTGTATGTTAGTAATCAGGTTGGATTTTGCCTAATATACGCAAATTGCAGGCAGCGGTCAAGAAAAACTGTAAAAAACCCCTTTTGTTCACAAGAAACGCATATGTACTCCTGTCCACATTGCCTCGTATACATAGTCAATGTGTATCATTTTGACCCGGTATTGGGCTGAATTATCCGCCCTGTGTCATATTGACTCAAAAAATACTGACTTATGCGCAGGTTGGCCCATATTGATTTCTGGAAAAATACACACAAATGCTCGTTAATTTCTTTTTATATAATGAATTAAGTATGTACGGAAAAGTTTTTGCAATCTTGGCACATATATTGCAATAGACCGGTGGAGGCAGCTATGAAAACTATGACAAAGACAGGAAGACCATTGAGAAGTGCCGCAACCGACAGTGAAAATGTATTGTCAGTATACCTGAAAGAAATAAACCGTATTCCGCTGCTTACCCGCGAAGAGGAAGAACGGTATGCCCGCGCCGCAGCAGCTGGCGATAAATCAGCCAAGGACAAGCTGGTACAGGCAAACCTGCGTTTTGTTGTCAACGTGGCAAAAAAATACCAGAATCAGGGAATGCCCCTGTCTGACTTAATCAGTGAAGGGAACATTGGCTTGCTCAATGCCATTGAACGTTTTGACGTGGATAAAGGATATCACTTTATTTCTTACGCTGTTTGGTGGATACGTCAGGCAATTTTGAAAGCGGTATGTGAAAAAACCCGTATGATACGATTGCCCTTAAACCGCGCGAACGAGCTTGTTCAGATAGAAAAAGTGCGCAAGGAAGTGCATAGTGGACGGGGAGACCGGGTAGATTTTGAGCGTATTGCAGAAAAATTGAATATGACCCCTGAGCACGTAGCGGATCTTATCAATATTTCCCGTGAATTGGTGTCCTTGGAATCTCCAGTGTATGCTGAGGCCGGTTCGTCGACTATCGGGGATTTTATTGAGGATGAAAAGTATGAACATCCTGAAGCCGTGATGGAAGTGCAGGCCATGCGGGACGATATAAATACTGTATTGTCTTCCCTGAATGGTCGGGAGGCAGAGATAATACAATATCGCTTCGGGTTGAACGGCTACAGCCCGCTTTCATTAAAGGAGATTGGTGACCGTTTTAATCTTACCAAAGAGCGTATTCGCCAGATTGAAAAGAAAGCGATACAGCGCATGCAGCATCCTTCCCGCATGAAGGTTTTTGAAGATTACATGAACTAGTTAATTGTTCTAACTATTTTATGTGAATAAAAGCCGGAGCATCACGCTCCGGTTTTTTTATTATCAAATGGTTTGACTAGATACAGTTTTTTGTATATATTTATCTATATATAAGGAGTGTAATATGAAGAAGATTCTGGTTGTTGGCGGTGTTGCGGCTGGAGCAACCGCGGCTGCCCGCGCTCGCCGCTTGGATGCCGAAGCTGAGATTACTGTGCTGGAGGCAGGGGCAGATGTCTCCTTTGCAAACTGCGGCTTGCCCTATTATCTGGGGGGTGAAACAGAGCATCGCTCATCCTTGATTCTCGCCAGTCCGGAAACCTTCTACGATCAATATCGCATACATGTGCATACCAATACCGAAGCCGTTCGTATTAACAGGCAACAGCGCACGCTAGATGCCCGGAATAATCTGGATGGAACAGAAATGAAGCTGGAATATGATGTGCTTATTCTGGCACAGGGAGGAAAGCCGATTGTTCCTCCGATTCCCGGGGTTGAACAGGAAAACGTGTTCGAGTTGTGGACCTTAGATGATATGGACAAAATTGACACCTACCTACACAGCAACCCTTTGCGCACAGCTGTTGTTGTTGGCGGCGGCTTTATCGGCCTGGAAATGGCTGAGGCCTTAAGCCATCGTGGTTTGCAGGTGCGTCTGGTAGAGGCGGCAAATCAAATTATGCCTGCCTTGGAGCCGGAAATGGCTGGGCATCTTACCAGCGAATTGCAGGAAAATGGAATTGAGGTGTTTACTGGACAGGCCGTAACCGCAATTCAGGGGCGTAGTGTAACGATTTCCGATGGCACTGACTTGCCGGCCGATTTGGTGCTCATGTCAATTGGTGTTCGGCCAACCTTGACCTTGGCCAAAGAGGCAGATTTGGAAGTCGGACCAAATGGCGGTTTGAAGGTAGATCAATACTTGCGGACAAAGGATGAACATATCTTTGCTGCTGGTGACATGCTTGAAATTCCCCTGCGGCATCTTGAAGGTATTGCTGAGCCTGCAGCGGGTGGGCAAAGCCTTAGGCGGGTTGCCCGTATTCCTTTGGCTGGACCAGCTAATCGACAAGGCCGCATTGCGGCAGAAAATGCCTTGGGCGGGAAAGTTCCCTATCGTGGTTCTATGGGAACCAGTATTGTTAAGGTCTTTAACGCTCATGCTGGTTCTGTGGGATTGAGTATTCAGGCCGCCCGCGATGCAGGTTTGGATGCGGATGCAGTTGTTGTGCATAAAACCAGTCATACAGCTTATTATCCAGGAGCTGAAAAAGTGAGTTTGATGCTGGTCTATCAGCGGGGGACTGGTCGGTTGCTGGGGGCTCAGGCCGCAGGCCGTCTTGGCGTGGATAAGCGCCTTGATGTGGCGGCTACCGCTATCGCCGGGAAGATGACTCTGGCAGATTTGTCTGAGTTGGATTTCGCCTATGCGCCTCCGTTTAACAGCCCGAACGGACCGATTCACATGGCTGCTTTTACCGCCATAAATCAGGACATTGGTTTCAGCCCGGCTGTTTTGGTCCGCGATTTGGAGCATTTCGTTTCTCAAAAAAATCCTAAGATTATTGATTTGCGAGATCCAATCAGCTTTGGACGTCTTCATCTGGCTGGTAGCGAAAATATGAGCCAAAATCAATTACGGGAAAAAATGGCTTCTTTTGATTCTACTCAACCAATATTGCTTATCAGTGATGACGGGCAGAAGGGCCATGTTTCGCTGCGAATGTTGGCAGGGGCTGGCTTTCAACAGGTATATAACGTCAGTGGAGGATTTATTTCCATCCAGCGCCACGCTGCAGCTGGAGCATTCGCCCAATTACGGCTGGAAGAAACCGGCATGGATTCTGCTGCCGGCGAGCAGGGCGATAATTCACCACTGATTATTGATGTTCGCACAAATGCCGAGTTTTTGGCTGGAGCAGCGCCTGGAGCCCAGCACATGCCGCTGGACGAATTGCTCGACCGCGTAGCCGCTGCTGCCGACAAAGACCGTGAAATCATTTTGTACTGTGCTACCG
>CAYNNU010000078.1:0-10111 GCA_964398645.1 uncultured Spirochaeta sp. | reverse complement strand
GTTATAAGAACAGAGGTATCCGATGCCGCCGCTGCCTTCACTATTGTATCAATTACCCGCTTCATTGCGACACTACTGCCAATAATATCCGCAATACTTCGGTGAAGCTTTGTAGAAACCGCTTCATAACGTTTTTCTAGACGTTGTAATTTATTTTGTACTTCAATATACCGTTCCGTCCGCTCAATAGCAGTTCGTATTTCCAGTAATCGAATTGGTTTATGAAAAAAATCAAAGGCGCCGAGATTCATACATTCCAGAACGGTGGAATTATCACCATGCCCAGTAATCATAATAACCTCGGTTGAAGAAAATTGATCCTTTACTTCGCGCAAGACATCAATTCCATCCTTTTCCGGTAAGCGCACATCCAAAATCAAAATATCAATTTCCTGTTGCGCAAGCATTTTCATAGCGGCTGAAGGACGCTCGGCTTCAAAAACGCAGTAGCCAAAATTCGTTAAGAACTCATTCACCTCAGTTCGAATAATTTCTTCATCATCTAATATCAGAACATTCAACATCAGTCATTCCCTAATACGAAATCTGCAATTGGAAGCCGAACAATGGCCGTACTACCGCCATATTCATTATTTTCTAGAATAATTTCACCACCCATTTCTTGAACAATACCATATGCAACCGAAAGTCCCAAGCCTGTTCCTTGATCAACGGGCTTAGTAGTAAAGAAGGGATCAAAAACGCTCCCTATCTGTTCAGCTAAAATCCCAGTCCCATTATCTATGATGACAATACTCACCTGTTGACCGGCTTGCTGGGATTTTTGAGCATACATTCGCACCTGAATAAAAGGACGAAATCCTTCTCCGCTTTGCTGCTTCCGCAGGTTTACAGCATCGCGGGCATTAGTGAGCAGATTCAAAACCACTTGCTCCAGTCGATACAAATTCCCAAAAACCGCCGGCACAGTTTGTACATCTAAAATCAATTCGATTCCATGCCCTCTATACTGCGCAGCAACCAATGATATTGCGTTTTGTACTGCTAAACGCGGCTGAAACGGCTCCTTTTCATCCTGCATTTGTTCACGGGAAAAAGTGCGTACGTGTTCGATTATTGAGCGAATCCGATCTACATAGTCATGGATATGCTCTGTTTTCTCTTGTACATATTCAGCGTTTAATGAGCGATCAGGAACCTGTCCTGCCGCCAAAAACTGCAGGTTGTCTGCTGCCATGGAAATACCAGTCAACGGCTGATTTATTTCATGCGCCATACCAGCCGAAAGTTCACCCAATGCTGCCAATTTTTCTGCCTGAATCAATAACTGCTCTTTTTTTTGATTTTCCTGCTCTGCCCGTTTTATTTCGGTGGTATCCTGAACAATGACAACCACAAATCCCTGATTTTCGTTTTCTTCAACCTTAACACCACCGCCACTTAATACGGCATACCGCTGGCTCCCATCTCGCGTGATATACCGGATTTCAAATGACTCCTGGCCGGTTGCCATCATTAATCGCCGAAAAAATCGAATATTTCGTCGCAAATCTTCAGGATGAATCATCTTATCAAAACGCTTATTGCGTAATTCCATTGCACTATACCCAAGCATTGAACACAACATCGGATTCGCATACATAAACTGACCTCGCCGACTAAATGCACCCACTCCAACAGTCGCATGATCAAGAACCATGCTTAAAATACGCTGATTCTCGCGTAGTTCCCGCTCCATTGTAAGCTGTGACCCGACATCACGAAATACAACAACCCCACCAGTAATAACGTCATCTGCAGACCGAACTGGTGCACCGGTTTCTGAGACATAACGCATTCTTCCCCAGCGAGTCCGCATTTCTTTGGGACTCGGTTCCACTATTGTCTCTGCCAGTGAATCATCATCAAGGATTATTTCCAGCGAACAGACAGTACGCACTCCACTTCCAAGCTCACGCAACTGCACAATCTCACTCAAATGTTTTCCATAAGCCTCTTGTTGTGACCATTCAGTTAATTCCTCAGCAACTTTATTCATCCGGGTAATCCGACCCTCAGCATCGCTTACAATTATTCCATCACCAATGCTATATAAGGTTCGATATAGGTTTTCATTTAGTATTTGCAGCATTCGCTCGGTTTGATGGATCGATGTAATATCATGCAAGACTATCTGAAACCCGAATTCCATACCGAGATACTGGGGATGAATCACCAAATCAAACGCCCGCTCCATCTGCCCATCACCCGGAAGAATAAGTGAATCACTTACTGTTTCGCCGTCAACTGCTCGATTGAGCAACGAATGCATTAATTCCTCTCCCAGTGGAGCTAACAAATTTCTTACATCGCTCCCCACAAGGCGATCCCTTCCAAGCTGAAAAAAGCGCTCGGATTGCTGATTGCACTCAAGAACGAACATCCCGTTTGTTAACAAAATGGCATCGCGAGAATCACTAAACAACCGGCGAAAGCGATCTTCACTCTCCTCTTGACGAAAACGTGCCGTGCGCAAACTATCGAGCATGTGCTCGAAACCAAAATAAATAACCCCGCCCTCAAGTGATTTCAAACTTTGCGGATACACAGCATCTAGAGCCTCGTTTGGATCATCTGCGATTCGTTGAAAAACATAAGAAAGCTGTCGGGAAATATCAGTTGCGGAACGTAATACACGAAAAAACACGGTAAAAAGTAAAAAAAGCAATAGGCCACCCAACAGAACTAAGATACCATTCTGGCGCAAAACCCTAAAAATGATATCTGAAACCCTGTACTCTGCTCCGATGCACAGGTTTCTCAGCCCCAATCTCGATACATAGGAATCATCAAGCCTTCGCAAATATAAAGAGGACACACGGCCATTTTTTTCTGTCCGATAAAAACCAGTAGAAGTTGCTTCTGCTATAAATACCGGGGTAATTGGTACTGCCAAATAATACTGTGCCAACGAATTCTGCAAAAAAGGAGAATCCATTATTTCATAAATCAATGGATGAATATGATATAAATTGTCACTTGGAAAAAAGACGTGCCGAAATAGTACCTGGAGAAAATCCTGTGCTGGCTGTTCCGGGTAATCATGCAAACTTGACCAAATTACGTCTACAGTCCAAACAATCTCGCTTCGCCGGACAGTAGTCAACCGCTGAATCCAAAAAAAAGACTGAATACCAATGACTGCTACAAAAAAAATTGCTACCAAACTAGCCAAGAAACCCAGACGGCTTTGCCTGTTAGACAATGGACACACCTATAACCTATAAACCATTAATAAACTGAACCAACTCATCGAGTGTATCACGTGGGATTTCATGCCCCCCGTAAAAGCTATATAATTCACCCTCAAATTGCCCGTTACTCAAAAAATCATACAGCTTTTCAGCCCCTTCAACACCCAAAACCGGATCCATTGTACCGTGAGACTGGAAAAACGGAACCTTCACACTGCCACCCCACCGTTTCATTGCTTCTTCCATTAAAGCTCCCCATCGGTCCCGTGCAATGAAATTTCCTGAAAGTAAAACCAGTGCTGCCGGTGGAACTGGCGCACGTAAAGCAAGCTCAACTGCGATCATTGCTCCCTGGCTGAAACCGCCAATAATAAGATCACTCCAGTTTAAAGCGTTTTTTTCAATATATCCAAGCATTTCAATAGCAGAAGTGGATAAATCAGTCGGATCTTTTGTTTCAAGATCCATAAAATAATCCCCAGTAAATGCCTGCATTATTTCGTCTTCCGTTCGAGGAAACCAGGATGTCCCATAGGATGAACCCGCAACCTGAATATCATATGGGGCCTGAGGAAAGAGAAACTGTAAATCCTTACTGGTATTGATTTCAGAACTTAGTCCCATCAAATCACTTGCATCGGCTCCAAAACCATGCATCAAAATACAAGTATGACTGGCAGTTGTACTACCTTGAAAAAAAACTGTAATTTCTTCCGCCATTGCAAAAGCTCCTAAACAATCAGTATGCAAACCGAGTATGTTGCCAGTATAACACGATTCAATGTAATTTACATTTCAAATTATACGTTTCACAGCGCAAAAATCCAGCAAACAATTGCGTTTTTAGCTGATATTCTGTATGCTAACCCCGATCTTACAGAATCCTATATGAATAAGGTGGAAAGCACGTAATGACAATGACTACAATGATTTTTCTCATTGCTGGTGTTGGCGGGGGTGTGTTAGCCCTGCTGTTTGCATTAGCAAAAACAAGTTGGATTTACAAACAAGACCGCGGAAGTAAAGAATTGCAGGAAATTAGCGGTTATGTTTCAGAAGGGGCAATGGCCTTTTTGAAGCGGGAATACGGAGTACTTATTCCCTTTGTTATCATCGTAGCCGGTTTCCTCGCTGTTGCGAATGCGGGAGCCCTTCGACTGCAGTCAGTCGCATTCCTGCTTGGAGCAGCAGCCTCCGCACTGGCAGGTTTTATCGGCATGAAGGTTGCAACAGCAGCAAACTCCCGAACAACACATGCAGCTGGGCGGGGAATTAACCCTGCACTAAAAATTGCATTTTCCGGCGGTACCGTTATGGGAATGAGTGTTGTTGGCCTAGTATTGCTTGGATCCAGCATCATTCTGATAGGAGGTTTTATCCTCTATGGCGATGATCCTGATATTATTGCAAATAAAATTCTTCCAATACTTTCAGGCTTCTCACTTGGGGCAAGTTCCATCGCGTTGTTTTCACGTGTAGGCGGCGGTATTTTTACCAAAGCTGCTGACGTTGGTGCGGACCTTGTTGGGAAAGTTGAAGCTGGTATTCCTGAAGATGACCCCCGCAACCCTGCAACAATTGCCGACAATGTTGGTGATAATGTTGGTGACGTTGCTGGTATGGGAGCTGACCTTTTTGAAAGCTTTGTAGGTTCTTTGGTAGGTAGCATGATATTGGCTTTAACAATCGATGTTTCTGCTGATCTAAAATTGCGCTTGTTCGCATTTCCAATCATTCTTAGTGCTCTTGGCCTTGTTAGCTCAATAATCGGTGTATTTTTTGTTCGGGCAAAACCCGGCAAGTCACCGCAAAAGGCTTTGAATACGGGTACCTTCGGTGCAGCTATTCTCTCCGCTCTGCTCACAATACCTGCTTCATACCTCTTGCTGAACGGCCAAACCTTTAATGGTGCGGGTCCTTGGCATCTGGTTGGAAGTACTATTATTGGGCTGGTAGCCGGTGTTGCAATCGGTTTGCTGACTGAGTTTTTTACCGGAACAAACACTCCTCCGGTAAATGAAATCGTACGAAACAGTGATACTGGCGCTGCAACCACGATCATTTCCGGTTTGGGCATGGGTATGCTTTCAACAATCTTCCCGATTGTTGTAATTGGCGCCGCTATTCTAGGCAGCTTCGCATTGACTGGTCTTTTCGGGGTCGCAATTGCAGCACTCGGAATGCTGGTTACATTGGGGATTCAGCTTGCAGTTGATGCCTACGGCCCTATTGCTGATAATGCTGGTGGTATGGCAGTTATGGCTGGGTACCCTGCTGATGTTCGTGACATTACTGACGAACTGGATGCTGTTGGTAACACTACTGCTGCAATCGGAAAGGGTTTTGCAATTGGTTCTGCTGCCCTCACGGCTATTATCCTTTTTACCAGCTTTAGCAAACAGGCAGGCGTTACAATCGTTGATATCATGAACGTTAAGGTCTTAGCAGGGGTTCTTCTAGGTGCAGTTATTCCATATTTGTTTAGTGCCCTAGCAATGAACTCTATCGGCAAAGCTGCTTTTGAAATGATCGCAGAAGTTCGCCGTCAGTTCCGCGAAAAACCCGGTATCCTGAATAATACTGAAAAGCCAGATTACGGACGCTGTGTTGATATCAGTACTGTTTCAGCCCTGAAACAAATGATGCTTCCCGGTATTATCGCGGCAATCAGTCCTATCCTGGTAGGTTTTATTGGCGGCATTGATATGCTGGTTGGAACACTGGTCGGTGTTACCGCATCCGGGGTTGTTCTAGCAATTTTCATGTCAAATGCTGGTGGTGCTTGGGACAACGCAAAGAAAATGATCGAAGCCGGCGCCGAAGGCGGACGCGGCTCGGAAGCTCATAAAGCATCAGTTGTAGGCGATACAGTTGGGGATCCCTTTAAAGATACCGCTGGTCCTGCTCTGAATATTCTTATCAAGTTAATGGCCGTTGTCAGCCTGGTAATTGCACCAATGCTGAAAGCTTTCTGGGGGGTATAAAAAATGGAATTCACAAATCATCTATATGTTATTTTACATCCAAATCCATCACTGGTAGCATCACAACTGAATCCGCAGGAGTTTGCTCTGCACTATGTTTCAGGAAATGCACGTTTCTATGATGGTAAACTGATTTTTGCAGAAATTGATATCAATTATCGCAATGATTTCTTTGAAATTGACCGCGCATTGAAAGAAACGGTTCCCCACTCCGATGGGCGACCCAAAGCAACCAAATTTGTTTCCATTTACCGGGTACTTGAGCATATTGATTTTACTACCATCAAAAAGCTCTACTTAAGCACACCAAATGCGGCATTGCTTGAGTTGGAAACCAGTAATGAAGATGTTGGTAGCAACACCCCTGGCGCATTGCGAATTTTTGCCGAGATCACTCCTCTGCGAATGCTTGTAATGACCAAGCTGGGATTTACAGAATTCGGAAAGGCAATTACTAATTCGGATGACCCTTTACGTCATGTTCCTATGCTGTTCTATACACAGTTAGAATTCGACACCGAGTCATTCATTAACGACTTCGAGCGCAATCCACTGATGCAATCTCCAATTCCGGGACTGCACATGGCAAAATTGCGTGATGCTGTTGAAGAATTAAAAACTGTTGATAGCAAAGTTAGCAAGGTTCTTTCACTGGACAGCTCGTTCAACCGCATACCATATCGTTACATAAAGCATGGATTCATCTTCTCTGCTGGCGATAAATACGCCTACTACAAGATGCCGAGCCATCGAGAAATTGAAGAAAAGAACTACGCATTCTGGAAAGCAATGTAATATTTTGCCTTTCTCGATAATCAACGGCCTGCTCTTTTGAGTAGGCCGTTTTTTATTTTCGATATCTAAAAAATATTTGACAGGCTCAGCGGGCAAGGCTAAACTTTAGTTTTACAGGAGAGAATAATGACAAACCCTTGGGATTTTCTGGATGATTTTCGCGATTCTTTTTTTACCGGTGAATGGCCTACTGTAACAGAAATGATACGAATAACTGCCCACCGCTACCCTGATAGGCGCTGTTTTACCAGCTTTACACCAAAAGAACGTAGCTGGACATATACAGAGATGATAACTGCAGTAGAAGGATTAGCTGGAAAACTCCAACACGATGGTCTTACTCCTGGAATGCAAGTTGGGCTGACTGGAAAAAACTCACCGGAATGGGGTATTTCATATTTGGCTATTCTCTTTGCTGGTGGCGTTGTAGTACCAATCGATCACATGCTTTCAAATAAAGATACCCTTAGGCTTCTTGAACGCGCTGAATGCAGCATGCTGCTCACAGATATCGACAAGTATGATTATTTTGCCAAGCAGGATCAGATTCAAAAAATCTATGGCCTTGATGAAGGAATGGAAAACTTCATTCTTGATCTAGAAAAACCGTCCTATACCAATGTAACACGCACTGAACATGATGTTGCTGCTATACTGTTCACCAGCGGGACAACTGGAGATTCTAAGGGTGTTGTGCTAAGTCATAAAAACCTAGTTAGTGACTGCTACTTAAGTCAATATCATTTAGAATTACTTCATACTGATATTTTTTATGCACTTTTACCCTTACATCACTCATATTCCATGGTAGCCGTCTTTATGGAGTCCTTAGCTGTAGGAGCGGAAACTGTATTCACCCCGCAATTGGCTGTAGCTCAAATATTAAAGGACCTTAAGGATGGTAATGTTACCATGTTCCTCGGAGTTCCCATGCTTTTCAATAAGTTGTTAAAAGGGCTCATGCGTGGCGTTCGGGAAAAAGGTATTGTAATTTATGGAATTATTCGGGGTCTTATGGGATTAAGCGGATTATTAAAAAAACTATTTGGAGTAAACATTGGTGTTGGCTTATTCCGCGGACTTCGAGCAAAACTTTCAATGGATAAAATCCGTATATGTATCAGCGGTGGTGGGCCCCTTCCTGTTAGCACCTATAAGCAGTTTAATCAACTGGGTGTTTCCTTTGTGCAGGGATACGGTTTAACAGAAACCTCACCTATCATCGCATTGAACCCGACAAATTCAAAAGTAATCGGTGCTGTAGGACTTCCGCTCCCTCAATCAGAAATGAAGGTATTAGACCCTGATGAACAGGGAATTGGCGAGATAATTGTAAAAGGTCCTATGGTAATGCAAGGATATTATCGAAACGAAGCTGCTACAAAAGAAGTTTTTACTGAAGACGGTTTTTTCAAGACAGGTGATATGGGCTATATGGACAAGAACAATTATGTATACCTGACCGGCCGGAAAAAACTACTCATTGTCACCGAGGGTGGAAAAAATGTGTATCCTGAAGAAATTGAAGACCAGTTTCAATTGTATGATGAAATTGAGCAGATCATGGTTCGTGGATATATCATAGACGAAGCCATGAAAACAGAAGGAATTGAAGCCCTCGTCTATCCCAATCCTGAAATTGAAGTTAGCAAAGAAAGAATTGCAGAAATCATCAACGAGGTAAACCATGGCCTTTTGATGTATCAACGGATTCAACGGCATACAATCTTGGAAGAAGCACTGCCAATGACAACAACTAAAAAGTTAAAACG
Organism: uncultured Spirochaeta sp.; assembly: GCA_964398645.1. Taxonomy (GTDB): domain Bacteria; phylum Spirochaetota; class Spirochaetia; order DSM-27196; family DSM-8902; genus Spirochaeta_B. The sequence goes on along the minus strand of CAYNNU010000078.1, from coordinate 1,366 downwards.
CCACTAAAGAATATTCAAAAAAAGGCCAGTTATCGCTGGCCTTTTTTTAATTCATACTCGGCTTAAAACCAGTCTGGGCAATTATCCTATACAAGTCGCCCTTTTTAGACATAGCATCTTTCCAACCGTTTGCTGGATTGGGATGAAACACAATTTCAGGACTAGCAGGTATTGTTAACCATGCATCTTCCTCAATTTCATGCTCCAGCTGACCTGGGCCCCATCCTGAATAGCCGGCAAATACATGTATATTCTTCTTACTTAAGTTTTGATGATGATTCAAAGCTTCGGCAATTGTTTCTGTTAATGGTTGAAAAATAACGCCTGGTACCGGTGATACAGCCGGATCGGGAACATCAACTCCATCGAGACCATCATGAAGTAAAAATAGATATTGCTGTTCAACCGGTCCGCCCACATATACTGGAATGGTACCAGCTGAGCTGCCAGAAAAAGAAGGCAAAATATCCTGCATGTATACACCAGCAGACCTATTTACAACCAGCCCAAATGCCCCTTCCTCACCGTGGTCTGTTATCAGTACCACAGTGCGGAAGAAGTTTGGATCAATCAAATCCGTTTCAGAAATGAGAAAATTGCCTGCTAGGCTCAGCTTTTCCATGCTCATAGTACTAAGGTACTATTACTCAGTAAAAAAACCAAGCCCACTTTCATGCTTTACCGCACAAGGCGAAAGCCATATTCTAAGTCGCCAACGTCTGGAAATGCTCCAAAACGATAGCCTAACTGCAAAAACTGCAACTCGCTAAACCATCCACCACCATGCCGGACTCTGGTTTCACTGCTTCCAGCCCCGCGATAATCTGTTTGAGCTGTTACAGGCCAGGCACCTAGCCAATCCCAGCAATATTCATGCACATTTCCAGACATGTCATACAATCCTAGAGCATTAGCCGTTTTCTGGCCAACCGTATGGGTAGTTGATTCAGCATTTTCAACAAACCAGGCAACAAGCTGCACATCCGCCGAATCTGCAGATGTAGCCCCAGATGCATAGGTTTCCGAGGTCCAGCTTGAACCATCAATATACGAAGCGGCAAACAACCACTCACCTTCGCTTGGTAAACGGAAACCATCATACTCAAGATGCTCAACAATTGAATCCACACTTTCATCAACAGTGCGTACGATGTCACCGGAACCATCTCGATATACCGGATCATAACCCATCATTTCACTGTATGCATTTGCCCAGATTACAACATCACGCCAAGAAACTTCAGTAACCGGTTCCTGCCCACGGGAGGAAGGAGACGAGCCATATACATATTCCCGGGGCGGGAGCTCTCCCCCCTCTCGGCCACCAAATAATGTATATCCGTTACTATCTCCCCATTCTTTCACA
>CAYNNU010000077.1:0-10140 GCA_964398645.1 uncultured Spirochaeta sp. | reverse complement strand
GTTGTGGCCGTCTTCACCCATAGTCCAGGGGCCTTCAACGGTTTCAATCTGATAGAATGATTCTTGCGGAGATGTTCCAACACGAACACTATCAAAAATGAAGAACTCAGGTTCAGGACCAAAGAAAACCATATCTCCGATTCCCAAACTCTTCAAATATTCCAGAGCCTTGTGGGCAATGTTCCGAGGAGCACGATCGTAGCGTTCGCCAGTGCGCGGCTCCCAGATATCTCCAAACATTACCAATGTTTTCTGTTCACGGAAGGGATCGATGAATGCGGTTTTCGGATCGGGCCGAAAAATCATGTCTGATTTATCAATTGATTTCCATGCGCGAATTGATGAACCGTCAAACGGAATACCAGTTTCGATCTGATCAGCATCAAAATTCTTCGCCATAAAGGTTGTGTGATTCAGCATGCCGAACATGTCACCGAACTGCAAATCGATGTATTTAACATCTTCATCATTGATCATTTTCATAATCTCTTGGGCAGTCATATTACTCTCCTTGGCATACGGGGGTCCTCACCCTGTATACAATGTATTCTTGCCTCAAAAGATACTTCCGGCTTACATATCTGTAAATAGTTTTTTTACTAGCTACATTTTTGTAGGAATTTGTCATATAACCTACGAACATTTCGCATATAGTCCCCTGTTTGCCGTAAAAAGTCCGCTATGCTGCTTCCCGGCCCCGAGGCCTTTCGCGCCAAACGTTCCAGCGCACGCTCATCCCAAGGCAAGCTATGAACCTGCCGGTCTTCAAAAATTTGCAGCAGGTGCTCCAGGCGGCGCAAAAAGACATACTGTTCGGCAAGCTCAACCGCATCCAGCTGCGGCAAAACTTCAATTTTTGCCAGCTGGCGCAAGGCATCCAGGGTTCCGCCGTGCAGAATGTCCGTTGAGCCGCTGCAATGCATCATCTGCAAGCCCTGAACAAGAAATTCAATATCCCGGATTCCACCGACACCGTTTTTGATATCCATGGCCGGCATTTCTGCCAGCAAAGTCCGCACTTCAGCCGACAAGCCTTGCAAAGCCGATCCAGCGCTGGGCAAAAGACGAAGTTGACGGGCACGGTACTGCTGCACTGCCTCCTCCCGCAATTGCCTGATATTTTCCACAATATTTTCGCCAGAGCAGGTTCTGGCCATGATCTTGCGGACCTCCCGCAAAAATCCATAGCCGATTTCCAGATTTCCCGCGACCGGACGCAGTTTGATGAGGGCCTGATATTCCCACAAGGAAGCATCCTTGCTGTAATACTCTAAAATACGAGGTACCGACCAGACCAAATCCCCGGATGCTCCGAATGGGCGCAAGCGTAAATCTACCCGATAAGCGTAGCCTTCGCCTGTATACTCGCTCAGCCCCCCCGTCAGCCCGCGCACCACATTGGTATACACGCGCTCCTCGTCCTGATTACGCCGACTGCCGGCCGGCTCATATATGGCAAGCAAATCAATATCGGAACTGTAATTCAGCTCCTCGCCCCCGAACTTGCCAAACGCCAGCACGCAAAACCGCTCTGGGCAGGCGCCGCCGGGATAGGCCGCGGGTGCTGCCGCCGGCGCGGCGGCTTCACTTTTCGCGGGCTCGGCGGCGGCCGCGGCGGCTTCACTGACCACGAGCGCGGCGCCGCCCCCGCCAACCACGCTCTGCTGTGCCCAAACCTCTTCCAGGCCAACGGCAACAACCGCCTGCGCCAGATTAGAAATCTCGCGCAGAGTATACTTCAAGGGCACAGCAATCTGTAAATCCCGGGTACCTATCCGCACCATCTCGCGCTTACGAAACAAGCGCAGAACATCCTGAAACTTCTGCCCCTCCTGGCGACCCTGCTCGACCTGCTGGCGCAGATCAATCTGCAGCTGTTCCAGACTGCGAACACTGCTCACCGTTTCCGGCTCGGTAACCCAATCAAAAAACAAGGGGTGCTGAATCAGAATATCCGACAAAAATCGGCTCACCCCGAACAAGCCAAACAGGATCTCCATCCGTCCAGGCTGACTGGCAAGAATTTCAAAGTGCTGGCACACATCCAACTGCTCAACAAGTTGAATCCAATGCAAAAGGGCAAGATCCGGGTCCGGCTGCTGCTCCAGAACATCAAAAGCCAGCACAATAACCCGCAAAAATGCCTGTGGGCAAGCAGAATGCAAGGACCGAACGGCCGACCAGGCCCGCTCCGGTTCGCGAAAACCATGCCCGGCAAAAAAGGTCTTTGCCTCCTGCGCGGTTATATCCTCGCGAACCATATCCAGAACATTGCCGACAAAATGCCCCGGAATTGCACCGCGCCCAAGATGCCGCTCGATAATCCGACGGACCTCCGCCGTGTGATGCTGAAAATCAACATATAACTGCTCAGAAGGCGAAATATTTCCAATTAATTCGCTACCAAGGCGATAGCCAATCCGCCGTGCCAAATGGGAAAACTCGGGCGACTCCTTTTCCGGCATAAACAAATCCTTGGCATTTCCCCGCAACATTCGCAGACCGTTTATGAGATGACGAAAAAAGCGGTAGGCATCAATTAAACGTCCTACCTCGTCGCTGTCCAAAGCTCCGGCACGCCGCAAGCCGGCCAAAGCTTCGTGCAAACGCGGTGTGCGCAGTTCGGGATGTTCGCCGGCATGCTCAATCTGCAGCAATTGAACGTTGTACTCCAAATCCACCAGCGATCCAGGACTAAACTTGGCGTTATAAGCACGGCCAGCGGCCGCGACTCCGTTCAGAGCACCTTCGCCAGAACGGTGAACAAGCTGCTTCGCACGCATTTCACGAAGCTCTTCCAGATCAACACTATCAGATTGATACACCAACTCGTCGCGCAGGCGCTCAACCCGAGCGCCCAGATCGCGATCGCCAGCAACATAGCGCAAACGGATCAGCGCCAGGCGCTCATAACTATGCGATCCGCCACCAGGCTGATAATAGGAAACAAAACTGTCTAATGAGCAGGCCAGCGGCCCATCCTCGCCGTGCGGCCGCAGGCGCAAATCAATCTGGAAGATTCCTTCCTTGCGCGCATGAATATACCGGACCGCCTTGCTAAACAGGCGCTCAAAAAAATCGCGGTTAGAGACTGACTTTTCGCCATCGGTTTGCCCCGCATCGGCATACACACACAGCACCTCCAGGTCCGAAGCATAGCCCAGCGCCTCGCCCCCGAGCTTGCCCAAGCCAAAAACCGCATAGGGCACTGCAAGCCCACCTGCCGTGCGCGGAAAACCATATTTTGCCGTGTGTTCATTCCAGGAAATTTCCAAAGCAACGCGGACCACCTCTTCTGCCAGCCGAACCAGGCGGCGGCTCAAAAAGAAAAAGTCCAAATCCGGATGCAGGATATGATCAACATCAATATGATAGATCTGACTATCCTTAAACTCGTTGAGGGCCTGTACCTTGGCCTCCGTCCCTTCGGCGGCGGCAATTCGCTTATCCAACTCCAAGCCAACCTCAGCCTGATCTAGGCTTAACACCTGCCCGCGCGAATCCCGGCTTAGCAGAGGTAGGATCTGATCCTGCTGACGACAAATAAAATCCTCCCACAAAAAATCACTGGCTCCGAGCAAACGGGCAAGCTCCTGCTGAATCTCAGGATCGGTAAACATTCCGCGCATATCCACGTCCCGGCCGGCATCCATAATGCTTTGCATCAGGGTGTCAAAACGCTGCAGGGCAGCAAAAGGATCGGGCGCAGCCGAAAGATGATAGGTAAATTGCTTGGTAAACGCCAATGAAAACTGCAGCTGGTCGGCAACAGAATCCTTTTCTATTGGACGGCCGTAGGCATCAACAATCTCAAACACATCCTTGACCATTCCCTGCTCGGTGAAAATTTCTACCCCTTCAATTGAAACACCGTGCAGACTCAAAGCAACAGCGGCAGAATACAGAAAAAAGGGCGTGTCCTGACTTGTTACAGCGATGCGCGTTCCTGTCTCACTTTTGCTCACACTGGTCGTTACCAAGGGCGAATTGCCGTTGCTCGTTTTTTCTTGCGGCGCCAGAATTTCGGCTGCTTTCTGAGCCAATTCCTGTTTCAGGCGCAATGCATCCTGCTGATCGCCCCCAATTAAACGTTCAAGGGCCTGCTGCAAATACTGCTCAAGCTGCAGGCACCAGATTTCCGGCTCTGCCCCCTCTGGAGCATGCAGGCGAAACTCATCTATTATGCGGCGGCGCTGGTTGGCCAAAGGCCGGTGGCCACTGACCGTTTCGGGGCGGGCAGTGCAGCTGACACCGGAAATAATCCCTCCGCCATGCACGGCAATCCCCCCGGACAGCAACGCAAAAAGTCCGGGAACATCAAAGGCAATTACTGTAAGCCGAACCAGGCCGGAGCCCTGCCCCGGGTCCGCAGCATCATCATCCTCTGCTTTTACCAAAACACGGGCTGCAGTATCCGGCCCCAAGTCGGTCAAAATGTGCCGGTGAAGCTGGCGATCATCTTCGGAAAAAGCAGAAAAATAGCGTGGCGGCAATTGATCCATTACCGTATCAACATAGTTGTCCATATCATTAGCCTAGATGCATATTACGCTTCCTGCAAGAAGCTTCTAAACCATATTTTTTTGTTTTGCCTCTGGTCAGTATGCACTTTCAGTTCTATACTTGGATTATATGCAGTCTGATTCCCTGCGGGAGTATACAACTCTGGAAAACGCCGGTCTGCTGGAGCAGCTGCAAGAATTCCAGACCAAAACTCACGACTACGAAGAGCTAATCTCTCAATCCTTGGAAATGTTCACCAAAACAAGCGAAGGTGACTTGGTTGCATATTTATCAGGCTGCCTCGTGCAACGCTTTATCCCCAGCTACCTTGTCGTTTTTCTGCATCAGGATGAAACCAGCAAAAAAATAAAAAACATCTGTTTTCAAAACCTGCGGCCGGCAAGCTGCCCGGTCAAACTACTTGATTTTGAACCCTACCGCGAATATTTCGGAGATATCCCAACAGCCGTGTCCTTTGCGCAAATGGAAGATGATGTCCCCGAATATGCCGATGCCCTGCGACCGCTGATGCCGGATATTATTATTCCGCTGAACGGGCTCACCGGATTGTATGGTTTTGTCGTTTTAGGCCGAAAAGTTCTTGATGATGATTACACCCCGGATGAACAAACCTACATCCAAATGCTGTTCAATTATGCCTCAATCGGACTGCAAAACGTAATACACTACACAAGCTCGGTAACCGACTTCAAAACGCGCCTGTACAACCATTCATTTTTTATGCGCCGTTTACGCGAAGAAATGAACCGCGTGGGCCGCTATTATTCCAGCTTTGCTCTGCTAGTCATCGATATCGATAACTTCAAAAAACTCAACGACCGTTATGGCCACCTTGCTGGCGACCGCATTTTATTCAACCTGTCCCGCGTAATTGAAGATTCAGTCCGCGCCGAGGACATCGTGTCACGCTACGGCGGCGAGGAGTTCCTTGTTCTTTTGACTCAATGTTCAAAACGCTCAGCCTACATTGCTGCTGAACGAATCCGCCAAAATACAGAAGCATTGGAAACTTCTTATCATGGTAAAGACATCAAAATAACGGTAAGCATCGGCTCTACCCACTGCACCCACCCGCTGAAAGCCAGTCCAAATGACCTGATAAAAGAAGCAGACGAAGCGCTGTATCGGGCCAAAAACGGCGGCAGAAACCGCTGCGAACTTTTTGCCCCCGGCCTGCTCATGGCCGCTAACGCCCTGCGCAACGACAGACATGAATACTGATCAATTGGCAGGCGGGGCTAGCCCCAATGCTGCTGAAATCCGCGCTCAGGTTGCCCGCTCAGTAAAGTCACTCAGCGTTGTTCAGCGCAGGCAATACAGCCAAAAGCTGTGCCAGCACATCGCTCAATCAAACTGGCTGGATACTGTCCAATACCTGTTTATCTACCAAGCCATGAAAGATGAGATTGACCCGGGCTTTCTGGAGGAAACTGCCCACCTAAAAGGAATATGCCTTGCCTATCCCCGCACCAGTCCCGACGGCAGCATGGAGTTTTTTGCCGCGCCCGCCGCGCAGCTAAACTCCAACCGAGCCTGCACGCCGGATTCCAACACCCTTATCCTGCTGCCTGGCAGGGCTTTTAGCCCGGGCGGCCACCGAATCGGCCGCGGGCGCGGCTACTACGACCGCTACCTACAACGCTACCGCGCAAGCTGTCCGGCGATTCGCACCCTCGGCATTGCTTTCTCCCTGCAGATTTTTAACCACCTGCCCCAGCATGCAGGAGATCAAAGCAGCGATGCTGTCTGCACAGAAAACGGCTTTTTGGGGTATACTTAAACAAAGGAGTCTGTATGCCACCGATTAAAAGCGCCATGGAAATTGCCCTTGAACGAACAAAAGATATCAGCAGCGAACCCGATGCCCTGGCAAAAACCGAAAATCAACGCCGCGGAAAACAACTGCTAGCAGAGTTCTTTCATGAATTTCAGGACATCTCAAAACCGGAAAAGCCGGAGCTAGCCGCCCAAAAACTGCAGCAAGAGCTTGGAAAGCTTGCAAAAAAAGAAAAAGCCTGGGCAAAAGAAGGCATGGAACAAGTGCTGCTTTCAAACATTATTTTGCCCCAAAGCACAGACAGCCTAAAAAACATTGATGCAGTCGAACAGGGGGCCATTATCCTTGGCAAAGATGAGTCACATATCAAAAGCCTATTTCAACAACTAAAACAATTCTTGAATCAATATCTGGATGAGAAGATCAATATGCGAAACGATCTGGAACAGCAGTTTGCCCCACGCTTACGGCAAAAAGAGCAGGCCTATGCCCAACAAAGCGGCCAGCACATCCAAATGACAGCCGACTCCGACCCGGAGTTCCAGAAATACTTACAGCAAGGTCTTGAACAACTACAGCAGCACTACGAACAAGCACTAACAGAATTACGCTCGCATCTAAAAAGCATGCTACAATAACTACAACAAAGTGAATCAAGGAGACTGCAGCATTGTTTGAACGAATTCGATCGCTTTTCCGTCGCAAAACCATTTTGATACTTAGCATAGACGGCGGCGGCATTCGCGGACTTATTGCCGCCCGCGTACTGCACGAACTGGAAGACCGCCTGAAACAGCAGGGGTGCCACACCCCCCTTGGCGACCTTTTCGACCTGATCGCCGGCAGCTCAACCGGTGCCCTTATCAGCCTTGGCATCGGCATGCCCAACCAGCGCACCCGCTCGCCCCTAATGGGACAGGCCTTCGACCCGGAGCACAAGCCGATTACCGTTGCCCGCATCTGTAATATCTATCGGCGCCTGGGCAGCACCATCTTCCCGCCCGATCGTTTTTTCTCCCTGCGAACAGTACGGCAGGCATTTGCGGAAAAATACAACTCTGCTCCCCTGGAGCGCATCCTGTTATCCATGTACGGCGATTACAGCCTGCAGGACTGCCGCACCAACATCCTGATCACCGCCTACGATACCGTACGCCGATCACCCCATTTTTTCAAAAACCGCCTGGACCGTCCCGGGGAGGATCCGAATTTTTACCTTCGTGATGTTGCCCGGGCGACCACCGCTGCCCCCACTTTTTTCAAACCGGCACTCATCCGCGAATTATGCCCCAGCACTACCGGCAACCCGCCAGAATACTGCCTCATCGACGGGGCAATGATTTGCAATAATCCAGCACTGGCGGCCTACATCGAAGCGCGCAAAATCTTTCCCTGGGCAAAGCACTATACGGTGGTAAGCATTGGTTCCGGCCAGCTACAGGGTGCCTACCCCTACGACGAAATTCAGGGCTGGGGATATGTTGACTGGGTGTCACCTGTGCGCAATATTCCGCTGTTCACCCTCACCAACGATGCCCAAACCTCGCTGGCTGATTACCAGCTCACAAAACTGCCGGGGCTCGATTACTTCCGCATCAACCTTCCGCTCGATCCCTCTGTCTCCGAAGACATGGACGACAGCAGCCCGAAAAACATCCGTGCAATCGACCAGTTTTCCAACAAGGTGATAAGCGTTCATGAACCGGCTCTACAGAGAATTGAAAAATTGTTACTGAAAAAGGCCCGCTAAGCACAGCTTGCAACCGCGGAATTAAGACAGAAGCATCTCGTCGTTGTCAATTTCCTTGTGACGAATACTGCGGAAACGTTCAATCAGCTTCGGCACGGTCAGACTTCGTTTTTCCTCACCACTCACATCAAAAATGATTTCTCCACCATCCATCATGATCATGCGGTCGCCATACTGCAAGGCCTGCTGCATATTGTGGGTTATCATCATTGTGGTCAGCTTGTATTCCTGCACAAAACGGCTTGTCAGCTGCATGACCAACTCAGCATTATGCGGATCTAACGCAGCCGTATGTTCGTCCAAAAGAATCAGCTCAGGTCGCGAGAGCACCATCATCAAAAGTGTAAGTGCCTGCCGCTGTCCACCAGACAAAAGCCCCACATTATCCTTCAAGCGATCTTCCAAACCCATGCCCAGAGCAAACAAATGCTCTCGAAAGAACTGACGGCGAGCGGCGTTTAGATTTTTTTTCAGGCTCTTCATGCCCTTGTAGGCACAAATCATCATATTGTGTTCCAGCGACATATTCCCGGCTGTCCCCAATAGCGGGTCCTGAAAAATCCGCCCAATGTAACGCGAGCGTTTATATTCCGGCTCACGGGTAACATCGCGATCGTGGGCATAAATGCGGCCTACGGTCGGGCTTACCGTCCCCCCCACCAGATTAAACAGAGTCGATTTTCCCGCCCCATTGCTACCAATAATGGTGATAAACTCACCAGGATTGATTGATAAGTTCAAGTCGCGGATTGCAACATTTTCGTTCGGAGTTCCGGGATTGAATACTGCGCTAATTTGTTCCAGCCGAATCATGATTCCTGCTCCTGCGCTTCCTGTTTCAAAGCCCGTTCAAAATGACTGCGCTCTTTGCGCAACTTTGTGATTATCAGCGACCCGATAATAAGCAAGCCGGTTATCAACTTTAGGTCACTTGGAGTTAGATTGATGTAATAGCCGTAATAGCGACCCAAATACATCAGGGCCCGGTATAAAATCGAACCGAGCAAAACACGGCTAGTCAACAGCCATATGCGATTGGATTTAATGAGAAACTCGCCAATCATCACCGAGGCAAGACCGGCAATGATTATGCCCTGCCCCAGGTTCACATCGGCAAAGCCCTGCAGCTGAGCAACCAGTCCGCCGGAAACTGCCACAAGAGCGTTGGAAAGACTTACCCCAATAAGCTTCATTGTTTCGGTGTTCACGCCCTGATTTTTCACCATCTGCTCGTTGTTTCCCAAGGCCCCAAGGGTTAGCCCGAGGTCGGTAACAAAAAACACATCCAGCAAAAGTTTGATGCCTAGCGAAACCAGTATAAAGAACACCAAAACCGCCCACTCTGGACTTAAGAATCCTTCGCACATATCGCGAAAAGCACCAATAAGGGTGTTCTTGCCCAAAAGAGGCAAGTTGGCCTTGCCTCCCAGCACCCGGATATTCACCGACCACAGCATGGTCATGGTGAGAATACCGGCCAGGAGGTTCGGCACCTTGAGTTTATTATGAATAAGAGCTGTTACTGAGCCCGCCAGCCAGCCGGCAATAAATGCCAGCCCCATGGCAATAAGCGGAGACCAGCCCGCCGTGATGGCCGCGGCAGCAACCGCGGCACCCAGCGGAAAGGAGCCGTCAACAGTCAGATCAGGAAAATCCAATATCCGGAAGGTGATAAACACCCCCAGAACCATCGTACCGTATGCCAGCCCCTCAACAAATATTCCTTCAATCATGCTTATTCAACTACCTGACCATTTTCGATAACTGTGGTTGCTTGATCCATAAGCTCCTTCGGAACCTCAATGCCCAATTCTTTCGCAACATCCAGGTTGATCAGTAAGTCAACGTCGGCTGGGTCAGTCATATACTGAGTAGGAATACTTCCCGGCTCTTTGCCCTTCTCAATCTCGGCAATCATACGGCCGGTTGCACGGCCCATTGCGTAGTAGCTAAAACCATGAGCTGCCAACACCGGAATACCCTCTGCACTGCTTGGGTCAGCCGACATTACCGGAATACCTGCGGCACTTGCAGCCTGAACCAAGGCCGCCAAAGCAGAAACAACTGTGTTGTCGGTGCTTACATAGAT
>CAYNNU010000076.1:0-10156 GCA_964398645.1 uncultured Spirochaeta sp. | reverse complement strand
CCCTGATTCTGTGATGCTCGCGCGGCAAGGGCCTTGCGAACAAAGGGAAAACCAGGATTTGGCATATAACCATGAATTCCGGGAACCTGATCGGCAGCAAAGCGCTGTAATGCCTGAAAAAAATCGGGCGGAGGGGGAACATCAGGATTTCCTAAAGAAAAATCAAAAACAGCATCTTTGCCGTGCTGCTGTTTTAGCGCAGCACCTTCCTCAAACATCTTGCGAATCCAGGATGATTTCTTTTGTGCCTCAAGAACAGCACGGGCTACAGCCATTTTTTGCCTCCAGAATATTCATATTCCAGCACAGCAAGCTTCTCCCTGTCAACATGATGTATATTGCACTCTTGAATGTAGGATTATTACTCAACCAGAATACTACTTTACTGGATTCAGAAAAACTTTCATGCTACAATCCAATAAGCACTGAAAAACGGAGTATCCAAATGAAACAGATAGAATTAAAAAAAGGCGAAGAATTACTGCAAGAAAATAGCAGTTCGGATTATATGTACTTCGTCATCGAAGGCGAAATTGAAATCTACATTATGTTAAATGGCGAACATAATGTCCTAGCCAGAATTCCAAAGGGTGATGAATTCGGCGAGTTGGGCCTTCTGCTCCAAACAAAACGCACCGCCAATGCCGTTGCGGCAGCAGACAGCAAGCTGGTTGCCCTTAACCACGATGAGCTTATTCAAAAAATACAAGATGACCCCCAGTTTGCTTTGCGCCTGGTAAAAAAATTGGCCAAAAAAATCAGCGATGCCAATTACACCATCAAAGAACAGATTTCTGTGCGCCGTAGTTTGGAAATTACCTATGGTCACCTTATGAAGGATGATTCAGAATAAAAGAACGCAAAACATTTCCAGGAGGAAGAAATGAAGAAAGATAGTGGTTCAGTATTTTTACTGCAATTAAGTTTTGGATTGATGTTTACCCTAATGGGTATCTATGGGCTTTCAGATGCTTCAAATGTTATGAACAACATCAGTTCATTTTTTGGCGGCAACGACAAAGTCATCGCTTACGTTATTGCTACAATAGAACTGGTTGCAGGGGCGCTTCTGTTACTAAGCCTATTTGGTGTAATAAAGGAAAATATTACCCAGCTTCTTTTACTGGTCATTTTAGTTCTCTGGGCAATTATGTTTGCCATGAAATACATCTTCAGCGGCGGACTCTTTGAACCGAATGCGCTTGCTTGGCTTGCAAAGATATCACCTGAGTTGGTAATTCTGGCAGCACTTTGGTTATTGCAGCAAAGCAAAAGCTAAAACAAAAAACGGCAGCTCAGACTGCCGTTTTTTTTGCCCATTACTAATCCTTATATTTTTCCAGCATTTCCCGCAGAGTATCCACCACTTCATCCAATTGCTCCGCAGTTGCACTGGTTTGCTCGGTCGATTCGGCAATTTGATCAACCCCGTCGGATATTTGCTTAATAGCCAGTAAAATATGATCAAATGTAGTTACCTGCCGCGAAATGGATGATGCGTTTTCATGGCTGGACTCACTAGAAACGTCAGCCCCAGCCAATATTTCCAGAAACAAATTTTCCAGACTCTGCACTAATTCGCTACCGCGTCCAATTTTTTCTGTTGCATTGCGCGAAGACGTAAGCAACTGGTCGGAAGACTTTTGGATTTCACCAATACGATCTTTGATGGCGGTTGTTGCCGCAACAGTGGAATCAGCAAGGCGACGAATTTCAGTTGCTACAATTTGAAAGTTTTCACCAGTCTCCCCGCTGGCCGAAGCCTCAAGCTCAGCATTGAATGCAATAATTTTTGTTTGATCCGCTATGGCGTTAATCATATTTACAATTTCCCAGATGTTTTTCACCCGCTCCGCCAAAAACTCAATGCCCTTTAAGGTGTTCCCATTAGCAACATCAATCTCTTCCATCATGGATAGATTAGTCTGAATTTTTTCAAAGCCGGTTTGCACCTTTTGTTGAGTATCCATGGCAAGCGCTTGCAGCTCTTTCATCTTGCCCTCTATTGACCGTGAAAGGTTACCTGAATCTTCCATTGTGCTTACAATTTCTTTCACTGCAGATGACTGCTGACTGGCAGTACTTGCGCCTTGCTGAGCAGAAGAAGACAAACCCATAGCAGACTGGGACAGCACAAAAATCATTTCCCGCACTTTCTGCATAAATGCCCGCAAGCTTGCTACAACCGCATTAAAATTGCGTGCCATTTCGCCAAACTCATCGACCCGTTTTTCACTCAAAGAACAATCTAGGTTTCCCTGAGCCATAAGATGCAAGCTTTCATTGAGTTTTTTTACCGGCGCGATAATGCTTTTTTGAGAAACCCGAAACACCACAAATGAAGCGGCAAGAAGAGCAAAGATGCTTGCCCCTAACAATCGCCGCCACAATACAAAAAGGGATGCCGTAAACTCCCTCTGGGGAATACCGGCAATAATTATGTAATCCTGATGCCGGGTAAAAGCGGCGTACATTTTTTCACCATCAACTAAAAATTGGATCACGTCTTCTTCTGAATCAACATTTGAAATATCAGGAGCGAAAACAGAATCAAAGCAGGAATAATCATGCAAATTCTTGCCCAGCATATTTGCATCAGGATGATACAGCAAAACCCCATCGGTATTCGCCACCAGAAAAAAACCATTCTGGCCAAAACGAGCATTGCCTGCAATCCGTTCAAGTCGGTTATTGTACACTAGGCGCTCCAACTCTCGCGGCTCCACCCCAATCTGCACAATTCCCGGCGAATCCTGCCGTGCTACTCCAATATATTGAAACAGTGTGCTATCGATTCCACGTGGGGTCGCCGCTTGCGCTAATGCAAATTCAGGATTTTCCAAAGCCGGCAAAAACGCTGAAGACTGAATTGATGATGCATAATCATAACCATAAAATGATGGGATATTGCCCCAGCGTAAAATCCCATTCCTGTCTGAAATATGAATTTCGGGAACCCCGATTTCCTCTGCCAGCTGCTGCATATTTTCCGGTCTGAGCAAGCTGGTATCAGCCGCGATTAAGGCAGAAACACATTGAGCAATCCGCAAATAGTTCACATTCAATGAGTCACGTAAGCGCTCAATCCCTTGACTTGATTCCTCTACCGTTCCAACCAGTTTTTGTAGATTGGAATGCACAACAGAATCCATCAAGCTATACACTGCCGTGTGCTGTTCATGATAGGCATACAGAGAAATCATCGACAAGACCGTAAAGAATACGGCGATAATGGGGATTTGTATGGTGCGGCGAATGGTTTTCATACCCTATCTATCGGCATTTTCGCAGAATTATTGGGTTTTTTTCCTTGTGAATTTACTATCTGCAAAGCATACTGTATGTATGAGTGATCCACATACTTCTATTCGGGAAAAATGGCGCAATTTTCTTTTCTATGTCCACCCGGAACGTGACATTATTCCAATGCAGGCCCGAGTCACCCTGATCGCATTATATACACTCACCCTGGGAAGCATAATCGCTATTCCTTTCAATATCTACAGCGACATCAGCAACAACAATTTACCTATGGCTGTAACAGAGATTATCTATCTTTCCCTTATTTTTTGCGGAGTGCTTGTTTTCTGGACAAGCCGGCGCCTGAAATCAATCCAAAATATTTTTGCACTAGGACTGACAATTCTTATTGTTGGGATCATTTTTAATCGGGGTGGATACCGTGGCTTGGGTTTCTTCTACCTGCTAGCCGGTTATTCGGTGCTGTACTATATACTCGGACTTCGATTTGGCATCGCTATCCCGATAATTGTGTTAACCGGGGCAGGCATAAACATTGGTATTGGGAAATTTCATAGCGGCTCCTACCTGAATAATCCCGATTTTTATATTCCCTACCTTATGATTTTATCCTTTGCGGCAATCTTGGGGGTGCTGTCTGTTTTGTATCAGCATTTATTGATTCAAAAGCTCTATCAAGATGCCTATATTGATGAAACAACTGGCCTCCCCAGCCGAGCGAGGCTTGAGCAGATAACAATTGAAAAAATCCGGCGGCAACGCAGCTCGGCAAAATCATCCTTCAGCCTTGTCGGCCTAAAAATCATGCACTTTGCCCAAGTAAACAGTTTTCAGGGTTCTGAATTCGCCGATGAAATTCTTAAAATTCTTTCCCAGAGATTAGCAAGCGTCTGCAAAGAAGCCGAAATAATCACTCGCTACACCGGGACAGTTTTTATTTTTATCTGCCCCAATGTTGATTTTTTGCAGCTCGAAGCATTTGGAAAAAAAGTAGTTTCGGTGGCACAAACACCCATCATGCTTGATGAACGGACCGTCAGCCTGCAGGGCGGGGTTAGCATTACCCGTTGCCCTCAGGACGGCAATACCCTCGACCGGCTTATTTCCAACTTGATGGCAAACTTTGCCCGTATGGAAAGCCAAACCGGCTTGGTCAGCTTTTTCGACGAATCCCAGCATCATGCAGAAGCGAAGAAATTTGCCCTTATTCAGGAATTGCGCGGAGCGATAGCCCACGAAGAGCTATTTCTTGTTTTCCACCCGAAGCTGGAACTTTCAAGCGGCACTTGCCACGGATGCGAAGTTTTATTGCGCTGGGAAAACCGCCGTTTTGGCATGGTTGGACCGGATGTGTTTATCCAGCTGGCTGAAGAAAGCGGTCTCATCCGCGATATCACCTCATGGGTAGTCAACAAAACAATTCAGTCGGTAAAAAAACTCTGCGAAGAACTTCCCAACTTTTGCGAACATCACACCTTCGCAGTCAATCTTTCACCAATCGATCTAAATGATAGTAGTTTGCAGCACATACTTGAGCCAGTAAGCAAAACTCCCGGAGTACGATCTTCACAAATAGAATTCGAAATTACCGAAGGGGTAATGATGAATGAAAATCCGGTTGTTCAGGATAATCTTGATTACATCCGAAAAATCGGCAGCCGTCTGGCCATAGATGATTTCGGTACCGGCTATTCCAGTCTTAGTTATCTGCACCGGCTTAAGGCACAAAACCTGAAGATTGACCGTAGCTTTATTTCCCCAATCAACGAATCTGCACCCGATGCCCCAATTGTTGATGCAATCATTTCTATGGCGCGTTCGCTGGAAATGGACATTACGGCAGAAGGAGTGGAAACTGCCTTTCAAGAGGACTATTTGCGGAAGCGCAACTGCACCATGGGTCAGGGATGGCTCTATTCCAAGCCTCTGAAACTGCAGGACTACAAGCAGTGGTTATTGGAACACAATCTGAAAGAAAGACCCAAAGCTGCCAGCAGCTAGTTGCTATACCCCTTTCTAGCCGTTTAGCAAGGCCGAATATCGCTGTGCATCTTCAGCAGAAAAACAGCAAAAGAGTATTCGGTTGAGCGAAGAATTCTCGCCTTCCAAAAATGTGCGCACAGTTTCATAAGCTATTTGGGCAGCTTGTTCTTTTGGGTAGCCATACACCCCGGTGCTGATTGCCGGAAATGCTATTGATTGCATGCTGTGGGAATGTGCAATGTGTAAACTACTGCGATAGCAGGACGCCAACAATTCAGCCTCATTATGGCCGCCGCCCTGCCACACCGGCCCCACAGTGTGAATTACCCACTTTGCCGGCAAATTGTAGCCACCGGTTAAAACCGCGGCACCAGTATCGCAGCCACCAATTGAACGGCATTCCTGTAGCAGTTGCGGCCCAGCGGCGGCATGAATGGCCCCATCCACTCCACCACCGCCTAGCAGACTGGTATTGGCTGCATTTACTATGGCATCAACATCCAAACTGGTAATATCTGCCTGCAGACTTTCTAGCTCTACCCCGGCGATCATCTTACTCATCTTCAATGAACTCTTCACGATAAAAGCTATAGAACACAAAAGAAATGACAAAGCTGCCAGCAGCCAGCACAGCCGTACGATAAATACCAGTTGCAGCAACGGCAGTCGGCGGCCGCACAAGGCTATCTACCAATGACAGCCCCTGCCCGGACACAAGTAGAATCGGCAGAATTGCAATCGCAGCGAAAGCAGCCAGTTTGAGGAAGAAGCCCTGCACACCAAAATAGAGGCCTTCAATCTGCTCCCCGGATTTTTTTGCCGCTACAGCAGCGATCTCACTCAACATTGCCGGTGGAAAAATAAAGGCAGCTCCCGCCACAGGAATCCCAATAAGTGCAAACAAAAGATATCCCATGGAGGTTGGAAAAATCCGCCCAAGCCCAAACAGGCTCAGAGAAAGCACAAAAAGCAGGATCAAAGAAATGAGCATCGGCTTACGGTATCCGATGCGTTTAGAAAGCATATTCACCGGCAGAAAGAATAGGGCAGAAACCCCAAATAACAATGCTGATACCAGGGTTATGGCTCCTTCACT
Source organism: uncultured Spirochaeta sp. (assembly GCA_964398645.1). Lineage (GTDB taxonomy): Bacteria > Spirochaetota > Spirochaetia > DSM-27196 > DSM-8902 > Spirochaeta_B. Next base: position 3,816 of record CAYNNU010000076.1, on the reverse strand, counting down.
TTTTTCCATAATTACAACCACATAATAATTCATGGACTGACGCAAAACATTGAACCCGATGAAAAAGAAGAGAAACCCGCCTAGGTAAACCAGAAAACTCTTGTTTCCAAGCATGGCCTTTAGAGATTGTGATAAATTAGTAGAACTGGCCTTTCCACCAGAATAGCGACGCTCATTTATTCCAAAACAACAAATCATAATAAACAGCACCATAAGCAAAGAAAACAACATCGCCATTCCGCGAATACCACGGGCTGTATCGCCACCACCGAACACAACAATCAAAATACCTGGCAAAATCATCGCTAAGGCGGTGTAGAGCAAACGGAAAACAGACTGCCAGGTTGAAAGATTCAGCCTGTCGGCCTTGCTGCCCGAAATCTCCGGGATCAAGGCATTATATGGCGCCCCCACAATCGTATAAAAAATAAAAAACAAGCTTCCAGTAATCATTAACGAAAGAAAAACAGATAATTGACTGCTACCGAATGGATAAAAGAACATGATTGTACACAATGCCAACGGCACAGCCCCGGCGAATACAAATGGAATCCGGCGTCCCCAGCGGGTAGATACCCTATCGGACCAGTAGCCGATCAAGGGATCAGCAATTGTATCTACCAGCCGTGAAACCATGAGGGCAAGCGCTATCAAACCAGCAGATAAGACCCCCGCTGGCAAACCACTGCCCTCGGGAGGCAAGAAGAAATATAACACCCATTGATTGAAAATCTGATCAACGATGGCATAACTAACCCCGATTCCGTACAAAACCTGCACAGAAAGCGGGAGCCCGCGTCTAGCCTGCGCGGGAGCCTCTATTGTTTTTGATTGCATACTTCCCTCCATCCCGATTAAATCTAGCCTGTATACCTGTGGGCCTGCGAAGCTCTTATTGCGGCAATCTTTTTCCCATAATTCTAATAAGGATAAGCCCCAAAGGCGCTGTAAACGCAATTGCCAGAACAGCTAAAGAAAGAATTCGATCCCCACCAGGCACGCCGGCAGCAAGCGGAACGGAACCAAGCGCCGCCTGTACCGTCGCTTTTGGCAAATAGGCAACAGCGCAAAAAAAACGTTCGCTCCATACAAGACGTCGATCAAAAGCCACAACCAGCAATACGCCAAGTGTACGAGCGCATAATCCGGCGGCGATGACCGCAAGCCCGCGAAGCCCGCTATCCAATGCAACAGAAGGATCAAGCTGCATTCCAATGTATACGAAAAGCACTATCTCTGCGGCAATCCATACCTTTGCCAGTTTTTTCGCCATTTTATGGGCTATTGCTTCGGCTCGTTCCAGCAGAACAAAACCCACAGTCATAACCCCCAGCAATGCCGCCAGAGCGAATGCGTCACCAATTTCTACCAGCAACATGGAAAAAACAAGTAACAACAAAAATTTTTCTGTAGCGCGGATGTGCTGATCATGGCGAACAAACCACCAGGCAATCAGAAAACCGGCGACCGCCCCCAACAGAACACCACCAGCAATAGAAAGCGGAAGCATACCCAATCGTCCGGCTACACCTGCGCCGGCAAGCCCACCGGCCTTATGCACGCTCAAAAAAAGCGAGAAAAACGTAATCGCCACTACATCATCAACTGAAGCCCCTGCTAAAACCATGGTGGGAACCTGATTGCGGCTACCGGCACCACGCTCCTGCAATTCCAGCATAGATGGCACAACTACCGCCGGACTCACGGCAGCCAGCATCCAGGCCGCCATTGCTGATGTCAGCCAGCTTAAGTCAAAAACATAATGCAAAAGTGGCATGAGCGCAGCAGCTTCAAAAATACAGGGAACAAAGGCCAAGAGCAAAGCGGTCTTTCCAACTTGCTGAAGGCTAGAACGCTGAATGCCCAATCCCGCCCTCAACAAAATAATAACCAAAGCAACGCCCTTCACAAAAGGCTCAATCTCCCAGGCTAGCTGCGGCAAGCCTTCACCGGCAAAGACACCGAAGCCGATCCCAAACAACAACATCCCAAGAATCCCCGGCAAACGCAATGCCGAAAAAATTCTTGAGCCCAACCAACCGCCAGCAAGCAACACTATGATAAAAAGATTAAAACCCACGCAGAAAGGGTAACCGATTTTGTTCCGCCAAACAAGCTAAAGCATCAGTGGAAATACTATTTTGATGCAAAGAACGATCGCCGACTTGCAGACTGCCTGTCCAATTCACTAAGATTGATATATGGACATTCAACGGAATGATCTGTCACAAGCAAACTCTCTCTTCCTACGGCAGAATGGGTCAAGCCCGGTTCATTGGCAGGAATGGTCACCGGAAATATTGGCTCATGCCCGCCGCAACAAGCGGATCATTCTTGTTTCCTCCGGTTATTCCAGTTGCCATTGGTGTCACCAAATGTCCAACGAGACTTTTTCCGATCCGCAGGTGGCAGATGTTTTGAATCGCTGGTGCACATGCATACTCATTGACCGGGAACGACGTCCGGACATTGATCAATACTGCATGGATTATCTTGTTGCCAGCAGAGGCACCGGTGGCTGGCCACTGAATGTTTTTTTTAGTCCGGAACTGAAACCATTTTATGCCTTCACTTTCGCGCCAGCCAAAGACGATTCAGAACACCAGGGCATTCTCGCCATTATCACAGATGCCCTACAGTATTACCGTAGCAACTCTAAGAATATCAGTCATTTTTCCGTCGAATGGTCAAAACCACCAACAACAGCTGAACATCAACTTGACCCCATTAAAACTATCATTGAAGAATACGATCCTATTCATGGCGGCTTTGGTTCTGGTGCGAAACTACCACCCTATTCGACCCTCTTATTCCTATTTTACCGTTTCTGCTATTCACCAGCTCCTGAAATTGCCAGAATTTTACAAACGACCCTAGATGCAATGATGTGCGGGGCTTTACAAGATAACGTAGCCGGAGGCTTTTTCCGTCACTGCAGTGACTCCAGTTGGGAAACCCCCATCTTTGAAAAGCTGCTCGTTGACCAGGCAATGCAGTTATGGGTATTCAGTCTTGCTGAACGGATTTTTCCCGGCAACGGCTACCGCAGGGCCGCTCTTGGTGTTATCCGCTGCCTGGAACGGGATTTTCGCATCGGCTGTGTATACGGTTCGGCACTGGACTCAGATGTTTGCGGTATTGAGGGCGGCGCAATCATCTGGACAACCGATGAACTTGCACAAAGTTTGAACCCGGCACAACGCAAAATACTACACTCCGCCTATCGCTTCGCCGAACTGCCAAGCACCAGCAAAAACTACAAAAATGATGACCGCTTGCACCTTATTCAACGGTTCCCCGGCTCAACAGATTCTCATGATACATCTTTAGTTGTTGAACACCTGCGCAATCAGCGCGCAAAAATGCCACATGCACAACTGGACCGGACAATTCTTGCTGATGCAAATTGCCTAACTGGGATTGCTTTCACTGTTGCCGCACGCTGCCTGAATATTCCCCGACTGCGTCAGCGAGCAACGGAGATTTTCTTTTTTATTCAGCGAAACATGTTCCGCGATGGAAATATCAATCATTGTTTTTTTCAAAACAAGCAGTCCCCAAGTTATTTTGCCCGGGATGCCGCCGCTTATACACTTTTAGCAGACACCCTGTACGAACACTCTTTCGCAATGCAGCCCCATTATGAGCAAGCCTTTTCAAGCTTGAAAAAATTTCACACAAAAGGAAAAAACTGGATTGAAGCCGATTCCCCGGATTTCTACCCAATACCAGCAGCATCCTTCGACTTCCCCTACCCATCGACTCAAGGAATGATAGACTTGGTATATGCACGGCACGCAGTGCGCACCAATAATG
>CAYNNU010000075.1:0-10262 GCA_964398645.1 uncultured Spirochaeta sp. | reverse complement strand
TTGGTATTTGATTCTCATTACGATACCTTCAGAGGTGGCATAATGCATTGCAGGCTGTTCGATGGAGTCGTGCGTCCAGGCGATGCAATCCGTATGATGGCGGCGGGCAAGGTTTTTAATGTTGAAGAGGTCGGTCGCTTTCGAATCGGCTTTGAGGCCAGCGAAGAATTGCAGGCTGGGCAGGTAGGATACATTGTTGCCGGTATTCGAACCATTACTGATATTCGGGTTGGAGAAACAGTCACTTTGGATAAAAATCCATGTGATAGTATGCTTCCTGGCTTTCAGGAAGTAAAGTCAGTGGTGTTTTCCTCCATTTTTCCTGTTGATGCCAACGACTACAATGAGCTTTCTCATGCAATGGAAAAACTTCAGCTGAATGATGCGTCCTTGTTTTTTGAAAAAGATTCATCGGCGGCTCTTGGTTTTGGTTTTCGTTGTGGATTTTTGGGGCTTTTGCATCTTGAGGTAATTCAGGAACGCCTTGAGCGGGAGTTCAATTTATCAATCGTATTTACCGCACCCTCAGTAAGTTTTCGTATTGAATTGCAGAATGGGGCTGAAATAACGATAAGTAATCCGCAGGATTTTCCTCAGCAAACTGAAATAGCAGCAAGCTATGAGCCCTTTATTAAGGCAAAAATTATCACTCCTTCTGATTATCTAGGAAATCTGATGTCACTCTGTACTGAAAAACGGGGAATTCAGACTGATCTGGTATATCTGGATAGCCGGCGGGTTGAATTGGTTTATGAGATGCCATTATCCGAGGTTTTATATGATTTTTACGATAAATTGAAATCGTATAGTCGAGGGTATGCCTCTTTTGATTATGAAATAATTGATATGCGCGAAACTGATTTGGTGCGTCTCGATATTTTGTTAAATGGTAATCCCGTGGATGCATTGTCAATGCTGGTATATCGTCCGACCGCGGCATATCGTGCCAGGGCAGTGTGTAAAAAACTGAAAGATGAAATACCTCGGCATCAGTTTAAGGTACCCATTCAGGGGTCGATTGGAAATACCGTTATCGCACGTGAAACAATACCTGCTTTGCGCAAGGATGTTACCGCCAAGTGTTATGGTGGTGATATTTCCCGTAAACGAAAGCTATTGGAAAAGCAGAAAGAAGGGAAAAAGCGCATGAAAATGGTAGGTAACGTAGAGCTGCCGCAAAAAGCCTTTTTGGCAGTATTGCGCTCTGGAGAGGATGATTAGACTGTATCTAGAATCCGTTGCCAGTGTTCCCGGTAATAGCGAATCATAATATCAATTTTTTCTTGTCCCGATTGGGGAGGAAGGCCAAAACTGCAATAGTCTGCTGCTTCAGGCAGGTATCCCTTGTGGCGGATTTGCTGCAGGGCATCTTCTAGTATGTGTAGTTCCTTTGCAAGTATATCTCGTTTTATTTTGATCGAGCTTTTTTCTGCTATTGCTAAACAATCGCTCTTCTTTTTGATATTTTGTGTGCGCAAAAATGGAAATAATAATTCTTTTCTTTCTCGACTGCCAACCCGAGGTAATTTTTTATACTGATTCTGTGTGTTTTTTAGGTTTGAAAGGAATTCTTGCGGCTGGCAGCAAGGGATGCCTAAATCCAGCCCCTGGTCTGCTATCGTGAAGGCAGAAACTCCGTTTAGCGTGTGGATTATGCTTTGCCGGTATCGTTCCAGTACCAGGTCGGTATACACCAGTTGACCATTTCTCGCCCTCGCTGTTCGGGGGGAACGTTTCGAAGCGCTATGGTACCATTCTGAAATTTTCAGTCGGTGCTGTAGTACATGCTGGCGTATATCCGGAGCGGTCCCGCTGGCGTGAGTTTTCTCCACCTGGTAGGAAAAGTCGAAACCCGCCAAATAGAGTGGCCCGGAAAACAGCTGCATTGCAATCTTGCTTGCAGCGGGGCCAACGCTGCCCATGGGCGGAATGATTGGCATTCGCGGTAGTTCATTATCTCCATATAAGCGGTCAAGCAAATGAATATCTGCAAATCTGGTATGAACCCACGCAATATCGATATTGGCCTTAGAGGCTTTGAGTATTCGTTGTAATCCTGGGAAAGAGCTTGTATCCAATACATACAGGCTTTCCGGAGAGCGGTAAGGAATAAAATCAGCCATATTTGCAAATTGTGATTCTAGAACAACTACGACATCGGGTGGGCAGTCGGCTAGGGTGGGAAGGGCTGTGTCGACAGCAATTATTACTGCAAATTCGGATAGGGTTTTCAGATGGGGTAATGCTGCCTGTAAGGAAGGACCTGCCCCGAGTAATACGATGGGTAGTTCTTCTGGTCTTTCTTGAATATGTAAGGCTGAATCGGAAGCTGCAAAAAAGTTTTCGATGCAATTTTGAATCCAAAGCCTGCCTAAATGAATCTCGGTGGTTGTGTTTTGTAAAAGGCCGCGCATTCTATGGAGTAATTCATCTCTCACAAGCTCGTATTGCTTTTGATGCAGGCGAAAGCCCCCGTTCAGATTGATTAGCTGAACTCGGCGAATCCCTTTTTTAAGCATTGCTGGAATTTCGTCGTATAGCTGTGAAATCGAATCGGCGGAAAAATATGGAATTTCGGCGGGGATATATTGTTGTCCAATCTTTGAATTGATTTCAGGATCAAATTCTATGGCGATTATTTTTGATGAAGCCGGAATACGCTCTAGCAGATTTTGCAGACCAACTCCCAAAAGAGGGCTACAGATCACATACAAGCAGTAATCCTGGATGCTTACCGCCTGCAAGCGGCGTGTTACGCCGCTTTCTGGGGGATTTGTGTATAAAAGCCTGCCGTTACAACGGATGAGCCTGTTTTCATAGTCGGCTGAAATCCGGCCTTCCGGCATGAATTAACCTTCCGGACTGATTACATAGGTAAACAAGGTGTCCACAAAGTTGTCGACCAATTGACTGGAATCTATCAGCATATTTTCCATATTGCGACCAGTGGCTGTGCGAACAAAATCTGGGTAGTATTCTTCCAAACGCTGGTACATTTCTTCGTCAACCGCTTCTTCTGCTATCGGTACAATTACCAACACGCGGTCACTAAGGCTAACCGGGTCTGATACTCCCTGTAAGGGTGTGCCGAAAGCAGCCTGGAAAAACTGTTTGTTTGTATCGGCTGAATTTCCAAGAGAGCCACCCCGGGGTACTGCTGCAAAGAAGGGCAGAGAGCCATAGTTAATTGCAAAAAAATCAGTTTCGTTTTTGCTGATTCCGGCTCGGCTAGCCGCTTGAGAAAATCCAATTTGACGGGCTTGTTGGGCAAAATTTTCTGCCCGATCCAAAAAGTAGTCTACAATATATCCGCGTTGAAAATTGTTAAGATATTCTAGTGCTTTATCGATGGTTTCATCATTGTTTGACTGCCCCTGTCGTGCTGCAGTATGTACTTTATAGATCACATGGGCAAAGTTTGATGTTACAACCGGGCTGATTTCACCATTCTGCAGGGAGAAAACAGTTTTTAGGGGTTCTTCATCGGCAAAATCAGGAATAAGGTCGTAGTAATACAGGTCGCCAGCATTCCCACCCAATTCAGCAAAGATATCCGAAGAGTAATCACGAGCAGCATCGGCAAAGGTTATTTCCTCGTTTACAATGCGTTCGCGTATTCTTTCTGCATCATTCAATGAATATTCTTCAATGGGCAAGGTAATAGTTGCTGCACCAATAAAGCTGAAAAGTTCTGTATTTTCTTCAATAAAGCTGGTTGCTTCGGAGCGGGGAAAATCACTGTGCATAAATGCCACGTAGGAAATCTTCCGTTTGGGCTGAGCCATTTCGGCAAAGAATTGGCTTTCAGCTGTTCCGCCACGGATATAGCCCATTACATCCTGGAGGTATAACTCATGCAGAAGGTTTTCACGGGTGAATTCTCGTAGCGTAAATTTTTGTTGTGTAGTTAAGCGGTTATATAGATCGGGACTAAAGCGTTGGTTTTCCAAAAATTGAGGATTGCTGGCAATCGCTTTATCTACCATTGCTTCGCTCACAGGAAGACCGCTTTCCTCGGCTTTGTCCATAATTGCCATGTGCAAAACGGTCTGATCAAATGCTGCACGCCAAACCTGGAATATTTGCATGCGAACATCATTCTGACTGTTCTGTAATTGTTCGTTGTATTGCTGTTCAAGCTCACGGATTTTTCGTGCAAAGTAGTTTCCAGTTTTATAGCGTATTGCTTCGCCACGGTATGTACCAAAAACCAGTTGCCCGTTGTATCGGCCTGAGCCGATGCTGGTCAGTGCTGGTCCGCCGATAAATGTAATGGCAATGATGATCAGTACGACTACACTGAAAATATATAAACCCTTATGTTTGCCTTCGGATTTTTTGGTGCTTTTTTCAGGAAATTTCGAAATGTTGCTTTCTTTGTTTGAGGCCATAGTAGTGAATTCCTTACAGGGTAAGAGATAAAAAATGTACATAAAAGTAGCATGGCTTTCCTTTCTTTGTCAATCTGAGGTCTTTCTGGGGAAAAAATACATAAAAATGCACAGGATGATTGACAGCAATGTTGTGCTCTGATATATTCCAATTTCTATAAGGGGGCGTGGTGTAGTCGGTTAACACGCCGGCCTGTCAAGCCGGAGATCGCGGGTTCAAGTCCCGTCGCTCCCGTAAACCCCCGCATTTCGCGGGGGTTTTCTTTTTTTAATCGGGCTGTAGCGCAGGGGCTAGCGCGGGTCGTTCGGGACGATCAGGTCGGTGGTTCGAATCCACTCAGCCCGAATCTTTCCTTCTGTTTCACTCTTATGATTTTATTGTTCTTTGTCGATGATACCATAGAGGGTGTTCTATGATTTCCAGATTGGTTCGTGTATACATGTTTCGTTTCCTCCTGTTTTTGCTGCCGATTATTCCCTGTTTCTCTCAGGATTCATGGTATGAGGTGCAGCGTGGTGATACCCTGTATGGTATAGCACGTACTTATGAAATACCTGTTGATCATTTGAGACAATTAAACGATCTGGAAGATACTGATCAAATTTTTGTTGGACAGCGTTTGCGCGTGCCTCATGGTTTTATTGAATATCAGGTGCAGCGAGGTGACACCTTGTTTGCTTTAGCTCGAAAATATGATTCTAGTGTTGATAGTATCCGAAGTATAAACGGTTTTTCAGAGTCAGATGTATTGCGGGTCGGGCAAATAATCCAGTTACCCGCAGTTAGCGAAGTGCAGACAGCTGCGAGTGATAGTGGAACTACCGAAGCGGTTAGTTTCACTGCTCAGTCGGATGCCTATGCTAGCAATGAAGGCGATACTGGCGGTCAAATAATGTGGCCTCATGCAGGAGAGCGATCTCGGGCAGAAGGAAAATTCCCAGGGGTTTTTATTTCCGGCCATACAGGAGATCCGGTAGTAAGTGTGAGCACTGGTCGCGTGGTTTATTCGGGTCCTCATTCAGCCTTCGGGCATGTGGTATTTGTACAGTCACCCGGTGGATATATCTACGTGTATGGTGGTAGTTCAGAACCTGAGGTTCGGGTAGGACAGCAGGTAGTGCCGGGATATCGAATAGGCATGATTGCTGATAATCCGCTTACGCAGGAAACAGCAGTATTTTTTAGTGTTTGGAAGGATAATCGCTTCTTGCCGCCGGAAAATGCCCCCCGATCATAAACCTCCAATAAAGTTAAAAAACTCAAAATTAACCTAAAAATAATTTGACGTATGACCAAACGCGCGATACTCTTAATAACGGGAAGGGTGAGCATCTTTGTTTGGAGTTTGGGTGTGGGTAAAAAGAACAATTCAGTTATGGTAGACAGCGATTCATTATCGCTGTATTTGCGGCAAATTTCTCGGTATCCTCTGTTGACTGTTGAACAAGAAGTGAAGCTTGGGAAAGAGATTGCGGATATTCGGCAGGAATTAATTCAGCTAACGGCAGATTATCAGCAGCATAGCAGTGATGTATCTGTATACATGAATCAATGTAGCATGCTTGAGCATCGTTTGCGTGAACAGAAAAACAAAATGATAAATGCAAACTTACGCCTGGTTGTTTCGATTGCCAAAAAGTATCAACATCGTGGCTTGAGTTTGCTTGATCTTATTGATGAGGGAAATATTGGTCTTATCGAAGCAGTAGAGCGCTTTGATCATACCCGTGGTTGTAGGTTTTCAACTTATGGAACCTGGTGGATACGGCAAGCGATAATAAAAGCACTTGCTGATAAGGGCCGAATCATCCGTATCCCCATTCATATGCTTAATACAATCAAGAAGTGTTTTTTTGTGGCAAAGTTTCTTACGCAGGAATTGGGTAGAGACCCCAATGAGCAGGAAATTTCTGAATACATGAATTTACCGGAAGACAAAGTCGCTGAGATAATGCGATTGAGTCAGGATACAGCTTCACTGGATATTACCGTTGATAGCGAGAATAGCACTGCCCTTTCTGAGTTGATAGAAGATGATCAAGGCGAGCCGCCTTTTGAGTCTGTCTATTATATGCTTATGCAGAATAAGCTGATGGATAGTCTGCAGAATTTGAATAAACGTGAGCAAAAGATTCTCTCGTTGCGCTATGGATTGGATGGAAGTGGTCCCTATACCCTAGAGGAAACCGGGCGATTTCTTGGTATTACTCGTGAGAGGGTTCGGCAGATACAGGAAAAGGCTATTTGCAAATTACGCGATGCAGATTGCATGACTGAGTATCAACAGTATCGGTAATAAAAAATGCACAGTGCAGGTTTTAGGCCTGCACAGCTTGTAATGCCAGTTGAGCAAGCCTTGTTATGCTGTCCCAGTCTTCGATGGCAATGAGATCTGATGGAACCATCCAGCTGCCACCAACGGCAATAACGTTTTCCCGTCGCATATAATCTGCGGCGTTATCCATGTTTATTCCGCCGGTGGGGATAAATTGCACCTGAGGGAATGGTCCCCGTAGCGAGTCTAATAAGCGTACGCCTCCGGAAATCTCAGCCGGGAATAGTTTGAACAGCTGTATTCCTTTGCTCAGTCCGTATTGAACCTCGGTAGGAGTAGCTACGCCGGGAACAACGAGTATGTGTCTTTTTCTACAGTATTCAACTACTTCATCAGTGTAGCCGGGGCAAACGATAAAGCGAGCACCGGCTTTTATTGCTTTTTCGGCTTGTTCAGGATTTATTATTGTTCCTGCGCCAACCAAAATGTCAGGGTGTTTTTCTGCTAGAATATTGATGCTTTTTGCTGCTGCATCGGTACGGAAAGTAATTTCGGCAACGGGTAAATCGCCTTTTAGTAATGCTTTTCCAAGACCATCGGCATGTGCTGCGCTTTCGATTTTTACAACCGGTACTGCCTTGTGTTGAATTAGTCGCTGTAAAATTGGATTGCTCATCATTTTGCTCCTCGCAGGGGATATTACCGCTGATTTGCTATTTCGTCGACCTCAGATTGTAATGCTCGTTTCACAAAGCTATGTACTCTTTGCAGATTAAAGCCTTCTAAGGGGGGTTCGAAAAGAAATATTTGTTGTAGTGTTCCTTTTTCTGTTTTTCTTGTGCCATACATGCGGGCGCTTACACTCATTCTGGTTCCCCAAAGGTTGAGTTGGATATCATCACATAATTGTTTAACTTTCAACTCTGTATCGAGTGTTGCAGAAAAACCGGCTGTAGAGATATCTATGAGTGATCCCTGGACGGTTCCGCTAAGAATCCGTATGTTTATATGTGCCTTTCCTGCTGGACAGTTTGCCCGAATGTATTTTCTTCGACCCTTGGCTTCGTTTAGGGCTAGTGTTTTCAATAAGATTGTAGCACTTTTTTTGATTCCAATTTTCAGGGTGATAAAACCACAGTCAATCCCAATTTTTTCCATCAGTTCCTGGGCAATTTCCGGATCTGGGTTGTATGACATTATTCCAATTTTGGCTGTTCGCGTAATGGAGTTTTCCCGTATGCTTTGCAGAAACTCAAGCCAATTACTTTGCAGCAATTGCTTTTCCACATTGGCAAAGAGAATCGAATTCGGAAATTTTCGTAGAATATTGATTACGGCATTGTGGTCGTTAATGATAGCCGCTTCAAATTCTCCTTGTATGATAATATCCAATAGGTGTTCATTGAATGAGGAATGAGGATAGAGAAAGAACACTTTTTTGGAATGTATTTGCTCCACTATGCTTCTCCCGCAAAATCATCAACATGATGATACACCCAATTATAGAGTTCCAGAAGTGGTTGTATTTCATTTTCTGTAAGAATGGAAAGTTCGTCGGGGAGTGTTTTGATCCAAATGGGCAAAAAGTGCTTCCAATAGTCGATTTGTATTCCATGGGATTGATAGGTGGTAAAAACCCAGCGGAGGGTTTTTACCAGAACTACGGGATTAAACTGCTGCAGCAGGCTGGCAAAAAATTGGATTTGATTGTGATGATTGCTGCGTAGTAGATCTTGCATGTTCGCATTTTGGTAGGTATGAAATTCCTTGCCTGAAGCAATGATAGTGTTCAGACGTGCTTCAAGCTGTCCGGCATGCTCGGTAAAAACCTGAGCAAGTTTTTGTGACGCCGGAGGAATGTTTGCTGCAGATTGAATCAATAATTCATCGCTACTATTCACGCCTTCTCCTTCTCAATTGTAATGGAATTTTGAAAGGGCAGAGAAAAGGTAAAAATGCTTCCTTTTCCCTCAGTGCTATCAACCCATATTCTTCCCTGATGTCCGAGTATGATTTGCTGACAAATAAATAGGCCAAGGCCAGTGCTTTTTTCATTTGTGTATGGTTTGCTGGTGGATGAGTAGAAGGGGGTAAAAAGCTTTTGTATCTCTTTTTGCTTTATTCCTTTGCCCGCATCTTCTACTGAGGTGATCATTGCTGTGTCATCATGAAATACGTTAACTGCAATATGGGCACCGTCTGGTGAATATTTGATGGCATTTCCAAGCAGATTGTTGATGACTTGTTCGATTTTTTGTGTATCGATAGAGATTTCAGGTATTTCGGTACAGCAATTTAAAGAAAGCGTGATATTTCGCCTTTTTGCAAGGATACGGTTTATCTCGACACAGTGTCCGATAAACTCGCAATAGCGGGTAGGCTTGAGGGTGAGGTCAATTTTACCTGCTTCGATGCGTGCAATGCTTAGAAGTTCTTCTAGTAGTGAAAGCATAAACTCGCCGGATGATTGAATGAGGCGGATAAGTTCTGCTTCATCTGGTTTATCGGCTATTGCACTTTGTGCAAGAAGAAATTCACTTAAAGAGTAGATGCTGGCAACGGGATTGCGTAAATCATGGGCGGCCATACCCAGAAAACGGTTTTTGAGTTTGTTCAGACGTTCGAGTTCAGCATTATTTTTTTGCAGTTGGCGGTTTAAGTTGGCGAAATCGTTGTTCGCTTGGATTATGCTTTTTCGCAGTGTACTTGTTTCGTCAGGATCATTTTCACCAATTATGAGGTAGCCCTCATCGGTTTGAAAAAATCGCAAAAACCAGCTTTGCGGCATATCATCGTTTCCGCGGAAATTAAATAATTGTGGACTTTCACTATGTACTGCAGTTGAAATATCAATTTGTGGGCTGAACTCAACCAATAGTTCCTGAATATGTTTTTTTTCTGGCTGGGAGTTTAGTTGGTTTTTTGCGCCGGTACTGGCTTTTTGAATGTATCCATCCTTGGAAACAAAGAAAACAGGTAAGTGGGATTGTTTCCATAGATATTCAGCAAGTAGTGTATTCATTTCGGATTCAGGCATATGAATTTCCCAAAATATATTGTTGTTCCAATTCTGGAATGGAGGCAATATAGCTTAGATTGCTGTATTCATTCTGGATTTCTGTTCCTCCCCAGCGGAAAGCCTGCCCCCCGACAATAATTGGCAAATCAGGAAACTGATTGCGGACAATTTTTATTAGGCGATGAAGATTGTGCATATTAAAGAAAATACTTAGGGAAAGGCCAAGAACATCAGGATTTTTTTGCTGTAGCATATCCAATAGTTCTTGTGGCGGAGTATTGGCTCCTAAAAAGTAGCCGTCCCAGCCGTGAAGTTCAAAAACATCAGCAATCATTTTTCCACCAATCTGGTGAAATTCATTTGCAACACAGGATATGACGGCGGTTTTTCCGCTACGTTCAGTGGAAAAAATTTTGGGATACATCATGCTTAGTAATTCTTCAATGATTGCCGTTGCCATATGTTCTACAGCTACAGAAATGTGGTTTTGTTCCCATAAGCTACCGATTTCATAAAGGGCTTTTTGGAAAAATTCGGTATACAGAGTATATAAGCTGATATCGCTATCAATGAGTT
>CAYNNU010000074.1:1847-10279 GCA_964398645.1 uncultured Spirochaeta sp. | reverse complement strand
CCGAAGCCCATTGCGCATGCCTTTACAGAAGCTATGCAGCACATGCAAAAAACGAATATGGCTACTGGCTTCTCCTATTCCCTTCCCCTAGGAGACCAAACCCGCAACTATCATGCGCGCTTAGCACCTTTAGGCGATGACAAAATAGTTGCAGTTGTTCGCGACGTTAGTAAGCAAAAGAATATCGAAAGGGAACTACGAAGAAGCAAAAAACAACTGGACATGTTTTTTACCCATGCCCTCAATGGCTTCTTTTTTATGATGATTGATGAACCAATTGAATGGAACGACAACACCGACAAAGAAGCCGCGCTGGACTACGCCTTTGAACATCAGCGCATTACCCAGGTAAACCCGGCTCTCGCACAACAATACAAAACCGAAGAAAAGAACCTAATTGGCTTAACCCCTGCCCAGGTTTTTCGAGACAACATACAAACAGGTCGAGCAATCTGGATGGAATTATTCAATACCGGAAAGTTTCATGTCGATGCCAATATGCAGCAAATTGATGGAAAAGAAATCAATGTTGAAGGATACTATATCTGCCTCTACGATGAGCAAAATCGCATTACCGGCATTTTCGGGGTACAAAACGACATTACCGAGCAACGAAAAGTTCAGAATGATCTAGTACAAGCAAAAGAAGCAGCCGAAGCGGCGAACATTGCAAAATCGCAGTTTTTAGCCAACATGAGCCATGAAATCCGCACACCGCTGAACGCGATTATCGGTTTTACCGAACTGCTCAAAGAAAGCAGCCTGAACCCGGTGCAGCGGCAATATGCAGAAAATGCCCATATTTCCGGCCACAGTCTGCTGAATATTGTCAGCGATATTCTAGACTTCTCCAAAATCGAAGCCAACATGCTGGAGCTGGATCCAGTGTACAGCGATATTATCGAGATCATCCATGCCAGCGCGGATATTGTAAAATATGCGGCTGCCAAAAAAGATATCGAACTGCTAGTGAACATCGACCAGGCCATGCCGCGCCATGCCTTAGTCGACCCGGTACGCGTAAAGCAAATCCTGGCCAACCTGCTGAACAACGCTGTTAAATTTACCGCCAAAGGCGAAGTGGAGCTGAAGGTTGATTACAAAGCAGGTTCAAAAAGCACGGAATGCTCTCTACACTTTCAGATTCGCGATACCGGGGTGGGCATTTCTGCGGAACAACAATCTCATCTGTTTCAGGCCTTTTCCCAAGCAGATAATTCCATAAGCCGAAAATACGGAGGAACCGGTTTGGGACTGGTCATTGCCGGCAGACTGGCAAAAAAAATGGGAAGCCGAATTGAAATTGAATCTCAGCCAGGCAAAGGTTCAATTTTTTCATTCAGCCTGCAGACAAAAAGCAAAAAGATTCCAAGGCGGCGAAAGCCGAAAATCCCAAAAAATCTACGGCGTTGCCTGATTATTGAAAAAAATAAGGGTTGCGGTGTAATTCTTGCGAACATGCTGGCCAGTCAAGAAATCGAAAGCGTTATTTGCGCAAGTATGGCTGCCGCAAAGGAAACGCTTACATACAACAGGGAATTTGACCTCATTTTGTGTGACTGCAAACTGCATAAAACCAGCAACAAAAAAGCCACTGCGGCGGTACGGAAAATACTGGCTGCCAAGCCCCTGCCCCTCATACTGATGTACGCAGCTGGCGAAAATATTGAACTTGAAATCCAGCAAAACGAAAATAGATTTCTGTTCTTATTGGAAAAACCGGTGCACCCCGACCGGCTATATAGCTGCATGGAAAATATTGACCCGAAAGCGAAATCTGCAAGCGAAAGCAAGCCCGCTACAGAATCAATATTTGTACCGGAAGCACTTGAATACGAACCGCTAATACTCGTTGCTGAAGACAGCAGAATGAATATGGTGATGGTAAAAAGCCTGATTCGCCGGTACATTCCATCTGCCCGCATACATGAAGCTACAAACGGCCAACAAGCACTGGAGCTCTACCGCAAGGAAAAACCGGATGTGATTCTTATGGATGTTCAAATGCCGGAAATGGACGGGCTAACAGCAACAAAACACATCCGAAAAGAAGAGGCTAATAGCTCAATCCATACCCCCATCATTGCCGTAACAGCAGGGGCAATTCAAGAAGAGCGGGAGCGGGGCATTGCCGCCGGCATGGACGCCTACATTACCAAACCCATCGATTTTGCCATCTTACAGGAAACGTTGAAAAAATACCTGTCTCCGAAAAGCAGCCAATAGGATTCTGCTATTCTACGGGAAAGGTTATTGTGAATTTTGTGCCCGCGCAACTTTCAATAGAAAAACTGCCATGTAGCGACTCAATCAACATCTGGACAAGCCTAAGTCCAAAACCGGAGCCGGTTATGCCATCATCGTGCGCACTATTACTCACAACAGTTTTTTCTTGCGGAATGCCCACCCCGTTATCCTGAATAGACAAATGAACCTGCCCGTCATTTCTACACAAAGAAATGGCAATATGATTATCGCTGCGGCCGACAAAAGCATATTTGTACATATTCGTGATCAACTCGTTGATGATTATTCCAACAGGCATAATCTTCTTTGCAGGAAAAGAAAAATCACAGATGTCCATACTGATGTGAACATCTTTTGTTTCGGAAAAAACAACCCGAATGGAATCAAGCAGACCTTCAATATAGGCTTTTATCGATACCGCCTGATAGCTTTGTTCGCTTTGTAATAATTTTTCGTACAAAACACGAGTGCCCTGCACTCGAAAAGCGGCGGATTCAATGGCAGATCGCACCTCGGAATTTTTGGCAGAATCTGCCTGCAAGAACATCATTCCCTCAATCGCTGCAATATTATTTTTTACCCGGTGGTGAATTTCCTGTAACAACAGTTCTTTTTCCTCAAGCAGCACACGAATCTGTGCATTCTGCTCAGTAAGGGACTGATTCATAGCCAGCAATTCAATATCACGTTCTATCGTATCGCGAAAGCTGGCAACCAGCCCCTGAATCAAACTGCTGTAGCTGTTACTTTTTGAATCAAGGATACAGATTGTTCCAAAGGGTGTGCGATCCGGATAATGAATGGGAAATCCCAAATAGGAGATCATATTCAAATCAACATCGGGATTATCTTTCCAGTCTTCATCGGCCAAAGCGTCGGGAACCAAAAGCATGGAATCCGATGTAATAACCGTTTCACAATACAGCCCGGATCCAGCAAAGTGCTCAGAATCACCCGGACTATAGGGATTCTTTTCTGTGTCGCTAGAAAGAAAAACCGTTATGTCTTCATCGCGAAGGCGCATGATAAGGCCAGCCGGAACATGCGCCAAAGCTGCCATGATTGTGATTATTTTTTGCCATTTCTGCTGGACTTCCAGCGGGATGTCCTGAAACGCTTCCATGTCGTACCTTCTTTTTTATTCATTCGCATGCATTACAGTATAGATGGCCTTTTTGCAAAACTCAAATATATATGCTCATTTGATACATCACCTATGATGGACATGCGTCTGTACGAATGGGGGCGTACGTAAGGGCCGCATGTGCTGGGAACGATGTAGGTAATACCAATGCTGTTCTGCTGATATTCCGATCCCGGTCAGCAAGGATTCCAGCGGGCGAACACTGACCGAATCGTCGGCTTCGCTAAAATGGGCGATAGGGATGGCCCGGATAGATACCGGCAGCAAAAGCCCATCGGCTTCCATCAACATAATCCTATAGAGGGCTGAATCCCCGGTAAAAGCTCGTGGCAAAGCGTGATCGCGCCAGGTCAAACCCCAAGTTTGGGAGGACACAAAGTTTCCGGCTGAATAGATTATGAACGAGTTGGAAAAATTATTAGGCTGCCCAGCGCGGGCTACCGGCACAATTTCAGTGGGTTGCAGAACATGGGGATGGTGGCCCCAGACAATGTCCGCCCCAGCCCGGGCAATCTCCTGCAAAAAGCGCTGTTTACGCGGCGAAGGTTGTATCTGGTACTCCAGCCCGCCATGAAAACTAACAATCAGTAAATCGACCTCCTGCCGCGCCTCTCTAAGCCAGCGAATAAAGATTTCGCGCTGGGAATCATAAAAAGGAAAGTAGACCAAATCCTGACCGTTCCAGTCGTTCAACAGGCCAGCGACCGCAACAAAGCCAATGCGGAAACGCCCAAGCGGGATAACTTCCAATGAATAGTTCTGCCGGCGCACGGCTGCCTCTGCCCGCGAGCGCAGCCCGCTATAATAGATATCGATTCCGACCTGGGAGGACTGCTCTTTCAGTGCGTGCATACTTTCCACTGTGGCCTGAATACCGGCGGGTCCAAAATCAGCGCTATGATTATTGGCAAGACTGAACACGGAAAAGCCAGCATCGATTGCTGCCTGCACATACTCGGGATGCACGTTGAATCTAGGGTAGCTGGAATAGGGCCGATCAGGATCTATGACAAACTCAAGATTGGCAAAGTTCAAATCTGCCTCGCTCAAAATAGGCGTGATATCGCGATAGATCCGGGAAAAATCCGGCATGCTGTAATTGGGGGTGTGCGCCATTATGTCGCCGGCAAAGGTCAGAAAAAAAACCTTTTTGGGGGCCTCGGCAATGGCGTGCACATATTCTGCCCCAGGGGCATCCGCTCTTGCTTCTTGGGCCAGAAACAGAAAAAGAAAAAGAAAAAGAAGGCAAAAGGAAAAAAGTATGTTTTGCACCGTGCTGTGGCAGCTGTGGCCACTGCGCTCAAATCGCATTGCAGCCTCCCAAACACCATTGATGATAGTAAAAGCAGACAAAAAAACCTATACTTCCAGTAACAATTACGTTTTTCAGGAGTGAAAAATGCACAGGAACCATTCAAAGAAACTTCACATGGCTCAGCTTTTTACTGCAATGCTTTTGGCACTGTTCGCGCTGACATATGCCTCTTGCGGGAAGCGCATAAATCCGGCAGATGCGGCGGCGCAAAGCGGCGGCGTCCTGCCAGCCAACAACGGAGAACCCAGAGAGTCCGGCGGGCAGGCACGGCAGAATACCAGAGAAAGCCGAATTGTAAACGGGCAAAACCTGCAATTGTCTTTTTCTGCACCGGCAGAAGCTATCCTGCCGCTTTTGCCCGAAGGGGTAGAGGCTGTCAGCGGCGATGAGGCCGGCAGCGTTTTGATGTGGATTGCCCTGAGCAATAACCCAATTTCCAACCTCCCCATACAGGACGGACAGTTTCATCAATTCCTGTTGGGTGCCAATGTGGTTTTTGAGGGTACCGAATATGCCTTTCCACTCTTTCATGTTGTTGATGATGCACTGATCCTGCGCGGCGGCCCCCAGCTGGCTATACAGCGCTCAAGATCCGGCAAAATCGAGTTGGAAGTAAGCGAAACAGATATTCAGGCACGTGTCAGCGTCGACCGGCGCACCATCTTGGAAGTTCAACTGAATACAGAAGGAACATCCCTGCCAGTGCCGCAAAAAGAACGAAGCGTGCTAAGCTACCGGCCGGACTCCGGCCAGTTAGTAGAATCAAAGTCGGAGCGAATCGTGAACCATGAAATTCGCGGAGGAATTGCCAGCATGGAACTTTGCCCAGACAGAATAAGCGACCCTGAGTATGATTGGCTGAACGAGCTTGCCGGCTCCTACCAGGTACCCAGTCTGTACCAGTTGCGCGACTCCAGCTTTCGCGAGATCGGCCTTGTGCACAGCTATACCAGCGGCGAACAAGCAGCCGGACAATTCCCGACAGATTTTCCGGTGTTGGAAGACGAAGGCGGCTTGGGCGCGGGAAACCCAATTACCGGCTTCGGTGGCGATATCAGCATAAACAGAAGGCAGCATCGCAGCCTCTTGGCTAACTCAGATAAACGGCCAGTCGTTCTGCTGCATGGAAACGGCAGTCCTTCTGATATTTGGAAAAGGGTACTGTGGCCGGGCACCGATGATCCGGGATACTCGGTCTATGATGGTCTGCGCGATGCCGGCTACGACGATGCTCATATCTGGGCCTTAAATTACCAAGGCCCCCAAGGAACCCTTTCTGGCGCCCGCGCTTTTGACACGCCAGCAAAAAGCAATATTGAGGATGTGCGGGCATTCATAGATGCAGTTCTCGAATACACCGGCAGCGATGAGGTTGATATTATCGCCGTATCGCTTGGCTGCCATATGGCCCGCGGCTATGTTTTGGGACTGCAGTCCGACGGCAGTTTTGACCCGCGCGAACGGCGACTCGATAAGGTGGCAAGTGTAGTGTTGATTTCAGGGGCCAATTACGGCTTGGGCAATGTTCCCATGCCGGATTTTGCTTCTAACAGCCCGCTCTTTGCTTCCAGCACCGCAGATGGAACCCAAAACTCTTTCATGTTGATTGATGGCAAGCTTGATCTCACACCAGACGAAGTCGATTGGTTCACCCTCTATCCTGAATACGACTTTCCCCAGGCGTTATACTTGGCAAGCGGTGGCGGGCATCCTTTGAATCCCCAGCATACCTCGCAGCTAGGAGACGCCCCGGCTTTTATAATCCCACCGGACTATGTCGGGGGATGGTATGTTAACCGAAGTGATGCTGGCAAGCAGTGGTATGCAGACCCTATGCGCTATTTATACGCAAATCACGTCTACGGACTATTTGACCGTTCCATTGTACAGGAGCAGATTGTTTCACACATACATCAGTAAACCGGAGACTTACTGAAACTCCCAATGCTTGGGGAATAACTGCCGCGCCTGGCGGCGGTATTCCTCTGCCGCTTCTGCTTGATCAAGCTTTTCCAAAGCCTGAGCCATGCCAACAAGGGCAGAAAAACGCTGAGAAGACATCAAGTTGGATGATTCCAATACCTGCGCAAATATTTCGCGCGCTTCCTCCGGATCGCCACCAAATAGACGCGGCGCATTTACCCGACCATAAGCGATAAGCATACTCGCCCCGGCTTCTGTTGGATCATATTCCAGCGCCTGTTCAGCAAAGCCCTGTACTTCCGGGGCGCGGCTGACTATCTGCCAACCAGGATACAGCAGCATATCTTGAGCGGCAATGTCGCCAAGAATGCGATAGGAAAGTGCACCCGGATATTCTTCCACCAAGCGTTCTGCCAGCTCACGGGCGCGGCTAAGTGTGGCGCGGGCTGCCCGTTTATCTTCTGCGCGGAATATTTCCACCAAGGCCTGTAAAAAAAGCAGCGAACTGCGGCGAACAAGCCCCCGTTGATCCAGCTGTGAATCGGGTTCACTACCAATCTCCTGCTGGAGACGATCAATCACCGGCTGTGCCGGACTGTCGGCTTGAAATACCAGCGGCTCTATTTCGGCAAACTCCGGCATTAATGCAGAAAAGATTTCCAATTCCCGCTGACGGTTGGCATCCTGAGCGGATGCGCTTTGAGCGGCAAGCGAAAAAAGGGAAACAAAAAGTAGACCGGCACACATAGGTAAAATCCTCATACAGCAAATATACTAAGAGGAATACTCAATAAGCAAGTTACGCATGGTGTTTGCATCGATGCCCCAGCTTCGGCCCAAGCGGCTGTACAGCCACGTGCTAAGCTCTAGCAGCTTCATAAAACTGCCCGGCTGCTTGGGAAATAGCTGCTCTACCAATTGGGGATAGCGTCCACGGTTTACAATCAGTTCCCAGTACTTTGCCGCGAGTTTTAATGCATCCATTTGCTGACGAGGAATGTGGGCGGTTTGCAGTATTTCATAGGGAGCCTCCGGATTATATTGCATACCCCATTGTTCATCGTGGCGATGCAGGGTGGTGCCCGGCAGGGCTTTCAAGACACCCAGCTGAATTTCCTGAGGTGAAAGCTGCCACAGGCGGTCAAAACCTTTGGCAAAGCTTTCTACATCCTCTCCGGGCAAGCCGATGATTAGGTCTGCATGAATCACCGCATGTGTTTCTTGTAGCAAAAAACGCAGATTTTTCAGACTCCGCTCTTGATTCTGCCGGCGGTTAATTCTCGCAGCAGCTTCCTGATTGAATGTTTGAATCCCTACCTCAAGGCGAAGGCTTTCCGGCGGAAAACGACTGATGATCTGCCGCAACTGGAGCGGCAGGCGGTCAGGGACAACCTCAAACTGAACATAGGCACCGGGATTTTTGCCGCTGGAAAGCAGTTCCAGAAAAACCTCCAGAGTACGTTCTGCCCGCTGTATATCCAAATTGAAGGTTCGGTCTATTACCTTGAAAAAGCGGCCGCCGCGCTCGTAAAGGCGGCGGACTTGCTGCAAGACCGGCTCCAGCGGAAACTCGCGAACCTTGCCTTGCACACTCGAAAGGCAGAACTCGCAGCGAAAGGGACAGCCGCGGCTGGTTTCGATGTACAGCAGGCGATGCGCAAGATCGCCGTCCTGCAAGCGGTCATAGGGTAGAATCAGCCGATCCAGCCCGCCGCGGCCGGCATCTATAATGTGCAAACCCCGCCCGACCCCGGCGCCGCCATCCCGTGCGCCGCCATCCCCGGCAGCCACCTCGCCACCAGC